>CBFDDU010000137.1:0-9990 GCA_965603655.1 uncultured Candidatus Electrothrix sp.
ATTGCCGTTGATGTACCAGGTCTCACCGTGCTTGACCGCGCCGTGTCGATTATGGATATGACCGAAAATGTGGTATTTCGGTTTGAGGCTTGCAACAGCGGCTGCCAAGTCTGTACAACCGTGCGAGACCGGACCATTTCGATCAAGAATACCGGAAGGCGGCGTATGGGTCACCAAAATATCAATGCCTGACGGAATCATATTCCATTTTCCTTTCAACACCTTGCCACGCGGCAGGGCAAAGGCATCACAGGCATAATCATTAAAAAGGGGATTCCAGGGCGCTCCGTAAATAGTGATTCCCTCAACAACCACAGCTTCATCCTGAAGATATATGGCCTCTGAGAGAAGGCATTTTGCCTTTTCTGGATCATCAGTAAGCCTGTGGTCGTGGTTGCCCGCCACCACGATTTTATATTTATGGGGCAGGCTACGAAGGAAATCGTTAAAATCAGCAACCTCACGATCAGTTCTGCAATCGGTCATATCCCCGGCAAAAATGAGTATATCCGCATCCGGGATCTTGATCTTCCAATGTGCGGTATGGGTATCGCTAAAAACTGTTATTTTCATAAGATAACAAGATAAATTCAGGAGATATCTCCCCGGCCAGAGCGGACGGGAGAGCAAAGTTGAGATGTTTTTGTAAGTACGCTGCAAGCAGCTTGATCAGGCTGAAGTGGCATCAGTTCCAGGCAAAGGCTCTTCTTTTTTATCCCGGAACAAAGCAAAGATAAGGACAAAAAGACCAAGCACCGAGATAACAAGGCTTCGAACCAAACTCACCGTTGCGTGATGCCGGAGGAGAAAAAAATCATCCGCTAGATTCGGAACCATTGTGCTTATTTCCCGCAGCCGACTTGCCCGCATAGAGCTTTTACCCAGCATGATCCCGGAGAGCGCTATCTCCTGAAGCAAAGTATCGCGATGATAGACCACATGCTTCATCTGCTCTTCCTTGCTCATCTGATAGAGCTCCGAAGCAATCCGCAGCAACTTTTCATCACTGGTGTCAAGGAGCAGGTCGATCTTGTCTTCCTGAAGAAACTCGATGGATTCAATGGGCACATAGAGCTTCTTTATCTTCCCCTCTTTTCCTTCCGTCACAACCACCGCTTTGAGCAGATTCAATCGAGCATCCGTCAGCAGGACTGCTCCGGGAGAACGACCATCTGTCGCGAATTCTTCAACCGTCATTCGTTGGGGGACAGATTTTCTTAACCCGCCGTAGGCAAGATACATCCCCCCGACAAGCAAGAGCAAGCCGCATATCATAATGATATTTCTCCACATGACATTTCCTCACACGAAAATTTACTTTAATGGGCTCAAAAAAGGCTGCAATCAATCCGGTCGAAGTTTACCGCCTTCCAAGGCGGCCCCTGAAAATATTCTGCTATATTTTACGTCGTCAAGCGATTCCTTGCAAAATATGTTTGCGTGAAGAGATCATCAGAGCGTATTTCTGCGGCAAAAAAACGAACAATCCAGCTTCAGCAGCCCTCAATGGCCTGACTCTTATGCTTGACCCGCTTCTGCTCCAGGGCCCGTTGACGGGCAGGCATGGGCTTTTCAAGGCCTTTCTGATAGCTCTCCATATCCGAGACTTCCTGCTGCACCCGGCTGCTGCTGCCCGCAAAACCTTCGAGTTTTTTCTTGACCCGATCCAGGATACTGTCAGCGCGTTTTTTCTCTCCTTGATCAAAGGCCAGAGCCGCTTCCTTACGGGCAAGATTGGCCTCAAATACGGCAGAGCGCTCGGCAACCTTCTTATCCAGGTTCTCCGCTATTGCCTGCTGACTCTTTATATAGGCCAGCCCGATACTCCGGGACAGAGAACCGGATCCCCCGCCGCCGGGCTTTGTGTACGCGATCTGGACCGTCGCGGCATTATTGACCGCCCCCGGTCCGCGCTGCCTGGGCTGAAAGCGAATCTGCATACGCCGTCGTTCTCCGGCAGCTAGATCGCCGAAGCGAACAGAGACAGTATTGCCATTGACTGCAAACGTATTAGCAAAGACCTGCTCAATAAGCAAGTCCCGGCCCAAGGTGACGGTCGCTTTAATATCCGCAGCAACCAGTCGCTCAACCGAATGAAACTCCTTGGCCAGGATAGCCTCCATGCTTTCCGGGCGATCAATAAAATAATACATGCCCCGCCCGCTTTCAGAAAGAGCTGCCATCAGATCTTCATTAAAATCCAGGCCTACCCCGAAAGTACTCAAGGAGATCCCGGCATCAGCCTCCTGCAAAACCATGCGGGAAAGCTCAGCTGAAGAGGTGATACCCACATTGGCCTTACCGTCGGAGAGCAGAAGCACCCGGCTGATGGTTCGCGGTCTGGCAAATTCTCGGAGCTGATGATACCCTTCAATGAGTCCGGCACCGAGATTGGTTCCGCCGTCCGCCCGCAGGGACTGGATCAGCCATCGGGCCTCCTGATTCATCCGTACAGGGCTAGAGGGCAGCACCACCTTGGCCTGGGTGTTGTACGAGATAATGGCGAATCGATCTTCGGGGCGGAGGCGATTCACCAGAGCAATGGCCGCCTGTTTGACCGAGTCGAGCTTATTCTCGTCCCGCATGGAACCGGAGGTGTCAATGACCAGGGCGAGATTAAGCGGCAAGCGCTTCCGCAGAGTGCCAGCCTCGGGGGCAGCCGTGACCAGGACTTCCAGATAATGGGGCGCTGGTTGTTCCGTATAAACAGTATTATTGTCAAAGGTGGCCTGGAGCTGCAAAGGGCCGGACAGGGCTGTCCCGGCAAAGAGCAGGCTCAGCAAGGCGGCCAGCAACGGTGCCATATGAACCGGGTTCAGGGCGTTGTTAAAAAAACAACGGCTTGTTTTAATGCGTGTTTTCATGGATATCCTCCTGGAGGGTTGAAGGGATGCTGCTACTTCTTCTTGGGCAAAGTATCTCTTTGCCCACCATAACATAGGGATTCGCCTCTACAGCACCTGTTGCATAACCTCGGGCAAGGGATAGCCAGGATCACGCCCGCCCCAGTTCAACTTATTGCGGAGGATATCGAAATACCCCTTATGCGGAGAACTGATCAGACGCAACGGTTTGGCTGCCGCTTCAACAGACAGGAAATCATTGGCCCGCATGGTCCAACCGAGGCGACCGTCCACCATGATCTTGACATTAGTTGAGGGCGGAGCCAGTTGGGCTGTCACCCGGGTTCGAGGGGAAAGGAGAACAGGTCGTGATTCGAGCATAAAAGGACAGATCGGGGTCACAAGGATGGTGCGGAGTTCAGGATGGGCGATGGGACCACCTGCGGAGAGATTATAGGCGGTAGAACCTGTGGGGGTGGAGATAATCAGACCGTCCGCCTTATAGGTGGTGATGTATTCCCGATCCGCCCAGCACCCCAGCCGCATCATCGGTTCCGTGCTGCCCTTGACGATCACCACCTCGTTGAGGGCAAACATGGGTGGCCCAGCAGACGCGCCGTTTTCATCCAGCAGCTCGGCCCGGAGCATCATCCGCTCCTCAATGGTAACCCCGCTGCTGAGGATCTCTTCAAGGGCCTGATACATCTCCTCGGCAGCGACCTCGGTCAAAAAACCGAGATTGCCGAGATTGATGCCGACCACCGGGATGCCGTGCCGCGCAGCCTGATCCGCCACATGGAGCAGGGTACCGTCGCCGCCCAAGATGGTCAGCATGTCCATTTCCGGATCAATCCGATCTAGTTCTGCTTTTATCGAGCGCTTTTGGTACCAGCTGGCCAGCTCTCGGCCCACCCGGAGGACTTCAGGCGAATCCTTGCGGGTGATAATCCCGGCATAGCGAATATGCATATTATGTTTATCCGTGGTACACAGAAATTATTGTCCCAAGGCTCTGGAACGCTCTGTTGCCGCTTCCACAGCCGTCATAACAGTACCTCGCAGGCACCCTTCTTCCAAAACCTGAATTCCGGTAATGGTTGTTCCGCCAGGCGAGGTCACCTTGCCCTTAAGGACTGCTGCGGGCTCACGGGTTTCCATGGCCAGCTTGGCAGAGCCGTACAGGGTCTGGAGTGCCAACTGCTCAGCTATTGGACGCGGAAGTCCGGCCAGCACTCCGCCGTCGACCAGAGCCTCAAGAAAGGTGAATACATAGCCGGGCCCGGAGCCGCTCAGCCCAGTAACCGCATCAAGAAGATTCTCAGGCACTTCGATGCAGGTGCCCACAGAGGCAAAAATCTGCTGGGCAATCTCCATGTCCTCCTGCCGGATATTCTCATTGCCGCTCATGGCCGAAGCACCGGCCAGCACTAAGGCAGGAGTATTCGGCATCACTCTTATAATACGCCTATTATCACCGACCATTTGCTCTATGCAGGCAAGAGGAATACCAGCTACTATAGAAACAAGAAGATGGTCATCCGTAAGATGTGCACTGTACTGGCGGAGAACCGGCTCCATAATTTGCGGTTTTATGGCCAAAATGACAACATGACTCTTCTCCGTGACCTCGGCAGATGTTTCCACCGCATTGACCTGATAGGTGCTTCCAAGGTACTCACGCCGCCCGGCCATGGGCTCGGCAACTGTAATATTTTCTGCCTTTGCCACCCCGGATTCTATCATACCGCGAATCAGGGCTTCCCCCATCTGACCACCACCGATCATGCCTACAGATAATGTTTCTTTCATGGTTTTTCCTCGTTTTTTTTGTATATCAAGAACAACAAACCATCCTCCCCCAGGGAGGGTGAGGTGTCGAACTAAAATGTTTTTTCGTACTTTCTCAACTCTACAGCAAACAACAGGAGCAGCCCCCGAATCTTCACAGTATTTTTCCGTCATCATACCAGCATGTGAAAAAAAATCATCTCTCAATTGCAGGGACTCATGAAGAATGATGAAGAGCGCCGAAGAAGTTCACCTTGAAGAAAAAAGCAAAATTGTTATAATTCAAAAGGTAATTGTATTGGATGCTCTCAAATTCATGGCGGACCATCGGCAAATAAGACGGTCAGGTAGAATCGCGAGTTGTGTTTTCTACACAGATAATGCGTCATGAACGCAAAAACACAACACTCCTTCCCTTTATTCAGCAAGAAGGAAGGGCTCTAGCACCCCTGTCAACTCATAGGAGAAACATGAAGAAAATTCGCAAAGCCGTTATTCCTGTTGCCGGGCTCGGCACCAGGTTTTTGCCAGCAACCAAGGCAATCCCTAAAGAGATGCTCACCATAGTTGATCGCCCAACGATTCAGTATATTGTCGAAGAAGTGGTGGCTTCTGGAATAGAAGAGGTAATCCTCATCACCTCGGCAGGAAAATCGGCGATTGAGAATCATTTTGACTATAACTATGAGCTTGATACCATACTGAAAGACAAAAAAAAGCATGCGTTACGAGAGGAGCTGTCTCTTACCTCCTCTCTCATTGATATTGTTTCAGTGCGCCAGAAAGAACCGCTTGGTCTGGGGCATGCTATCTGGATGGCCCGCAAGGTGATCGGAGACGAACCCTTTTTAGTCCTGCTGGGAGACGATCTTGTTCGCAGCCAAACCCCATGTTGCCGGCAAATGATCGACCTCTACGAGGAGGTCAACGAGTCTATCGTCGCAATTCAACGCGTCCCTATGGAGCAGACCCACCAATACGGTATTGTCGAAGGGGAAAAAACTGATTTTGAACGCACCGTCAAGGTGAAACGGATGGTGGAAAAACCCGCTCTGGGAACCTCCAACTCCGACATGGCCATTATCGGGCGTTATCTCCTGATGCCGGAAATATTCGAGGCCCTCGGCAAAACAACTCCGGGACATGGCGGCGAAATCCAGCTGACTGATGCCCTTCAGTCCCTTGCTGACCAGCGCGGCATGTATGCCTATGAGTTTGAAGGAAAACGGTATGATGCCGGGGACAAACTGGGCTATCTCAAGGCGATTATCGATATTGCTATGGATCACCCTACCCTTGGCGAACCGCTTCGGGACCATCTTAAGTCTATCTGCGATCGCAAAAACTGTCCTCAATAATATTCAGCTATTCACGCGACAGCCGCTATGATCGTCTATGAAGTTGCTGTCGCGGCCCCTCTTTTCGGCACCCTGACCTACGCTCAACCGGTTGACCTCCCCGACCCTTTGCCCAGCGGCATTCGGGTCTTGGTTCCCCTGCGAAACCGCTCTGTCACCGGTTATATTCTCTCCTCTTCAAGCTCTCTCCCTGACCTCCCTTATCAAATCAAGCCCGTTCTTGAACGACTTGACCTTACGCCCCTTTTTCCAGAGCAACTTATACCTTTCTTCCGCTGGATTGCAGACTATTATCATTATCCACTGGGCGAAGTCATTCAAACCGCCCTACCTTCCGGTCTCCGGGCCGGTTCCGGGCATGAAATTACTCTGACCGAAGTTGGTCGCCAGCATCTGCCAGCAGCTCTGCATACCCTAAAAAATCGGGCCGTCTGGATGAACCGCTTACTGGATAAGGGAAAGCTGCTACCAGGAACAGTGAAAACCATTCGAGGAAAATCAGCCACGCAGACCCTGTTACGAACATGGCAGACCGAAGGGTGGATCAATATCAACGAGGTGATTGTCAACTCTAAGGTCAAAGAAAAAAAGGAAACTGTGGTCAGGCTCAATACTGCGCTCCAGGAGAGCCTCATCCGCTACCGGAGCTACGGGATTGATGTGAAGGAGGAGACAGAAGAAACTCTGTTTTCATCACTCACCCAAGTTACCCGGGTCGTTCCAGAAGGGCTAAAAAAATCCGAGATCAAAACCTTAGACCTGTTTTTCCAGCATTGCAAGGGTCCTCCGCTCCTGCCACGTGCCGAGCTGACCCGACAGTACTCTGGAGCGGGCAAAGCCCTGCACAGTCTTGCAGAAGCTGGTCTGGTTACCCTTGAAGAACAACGGGTGTATCGAGATCCCTTTGGTAAGGTTCCGCCTTTTTTTCCAAAACCCGAAACCTTGACCACGGAACAGGACCAGGTTATCGGCAACATAAAGACCGCACTTGATACCGGAGAATTCCAGCCCTTTCTCCTGCACGGCGTAACCGGATGCGGAAAAACCGAGGTCTACCTGCGAGCGACGGAACATTGTCTGGCCTGTGAAAAATCCGTCCTGGTCCTCGTGCCGGAGATAGCCCTGTCCTCCCAACTGGAAGGGCATTTTTACTCCCGCTTTGGCGATACTCTGGCCATCCTGCATAGCGGCATCTCAAGTGGTGAACGCTTTGATCAATGGCAACGGGTCCTTCAGGGCAAAGTACGTATTGTTATCGGAGCCCGTTCTGCGGTCTTTGCCCCGCTTGCCAAGCCCGGCTTGATCATCGTTGATGAAGAGCATGAGCCTGCCTATAAACAGGACGACGGGCTTCGCTATAACGGACGGGACATGGCTGTGTTACGGGCAAAGTTTGCCGACTGCCCGGTCCTCCTTGCCTCGGCAACCCCCTCTGTGACCAGTTTTTATCATGCTGAACAGGAAAAATATCGTCTCCTCACTATGACCAGACGAATACATGATCAAGTCATGCCCGAGGTCATTGTTGTCGATCTTCGAGAAAAACAACGGGATCGAAAAAACGCTTTTTTTTCCCATCAGCTGTTCACCGCCTTACAGAAAAATCTGGAAAACCGGCAACAGAGCCTGCTCTTTGTCAATCGCCGTGGCTATGCCGCTTTCATGCTTTGCCAGGACTGCGGGTACATTATCCAGTGCCGCCACTGCAAGGTCTCTCTGACCCATCATCAGGGTGATAATCGTTTACTCTGCCATTACTGCGGCTATTCAACAACCCCGAATCTTGTCTGTCCAGATTGCAACTCTAGCTCGGTTGTCGGCCTCGGTGTGGGATCGGAGCGGATTGAGCAGGAGGTGCGCCAACTCTTTCCTGCTGCCGGTATTGTCCGCCTGGATAGCGACACAACAAGAGATCGCAAAGCATACCTACGCATTTTAGATCAGGTGCGCAACCATGAAGTGGATATTCTGGTGGGTACGCAGATGGTGGCCAAGGGCCTTCATTTCCCTGCTATGACCTTGGTGGGCATTATATGGGCGGACAGCGGGCTTGGGATTCCCGATTATAAGGCGGCAGAGCGTTCCTATCAGCTTCTTGCTCAGGTGACCGGCAGGGCAGGACGAGGAGAGCATTCCGGCAGGGTTATTGTTCAAACCCATCAGCCGCAACATTATGTCATCGAATTTGCCCGCTCCCATGCATACAAGGACTTGTATAAGCAGGAAGTAGCATTTCGGGACGCTCTTTCCTATCCACCATTCGGCAGGCTGATAAATATCAGATTCAGCGGCGAAAAAGAAGAAGAGGTGGCAATATCTGCTCGACAAACAGCTGTTTTTCTCCGCAATCTCAAAGAAAAAGCCGTGGATATTATGGGACCGGTTCCAGCGCCCTTATCTATGATAAAAAAACGCTTTCGCTGGCAATTACTGCTCAAAAGCCGTGAACCGGAAAGGCTCCATCGGCTCTGCGATCTGATTCTTACAGAAAAAAGACACGTTTGCCGAGCAGGCGTAAGGATGGGTATTGATGTGGATCCAGAGAATATGATGTGACTGTTACGAGGAGAACAAAAAAAAGAAACACCCCGAAACGGGGTGTCCTGTCCAACGATAAAAAACACCCCGGCAGGAAAAAAAGGAGGAGCAAACCTACCGAGGCATAGGGTTGAACCTTGTTTCGCTCAAAAAATCAGCTCTGCTAATACATGCCTCGGCAGGGAAAAAAAGGAGGAGTAAACCTGCCGAGGCATAGGGTTGAACATCGTTGCGATCAAAAAATTAGCTCTGCTAATACATGCCCCGGCAGGAAAAAAAAGGAGGAGTAAACCTGCCGAGGCATAGGGTTGAACATTATGTTACAGACAAAGCAAGCGGAGTTAAATCCCCCCGGCAGGGAAAAAAGGAGGATCAAACCTGCCGGGGTGTAGGGTTGCGCACCCTATGCTATATATAAAAAAGGGGGAAATAAATTATATTTATTCAGAACCCTGTTGTATCTCCGTTCATATTCTCCGCTTGTACCTCTTGCCTTTCTTTATTTCTTTACGTTGTTTTCGTAATTATAAATGCTATTTTCATGCCACTTTTTCTTGTTTCTCCTGCCTTCTTCTAATTTCTTGTAATGACTACCCTAAAACAGGAACGAGAATCCTTGCCAATAAGATACCTTTCTCGTTAATACCTTAAAACGAGTAAGTTTTATCCTTCCCCAGGGCAGGGATGCGTAAAAAATACACATAATCTGAGCTCAACATAAATACTCAGGTATTTGAAATTCAGCTGTTAATCCCGCGCCACTGGCGACGCAGGATTTTATGCCTATCTCAAGAACGGCGATCACGCCGATTCTCTCTGTTACGTTCCACCTCAAGCTCATAAGCTATAAATCGGTTACCTTCCCAGATACCTTCCACCTCTACGTACCGCCCTATTTCGGCTCGACCATGTTTTTCTTTGATCCGTGTTCTGTCGGTAACCTCAACTTCACGGCCGCTGATAATCCATGTGCCATTCAAACCCGCAGTGGGCATGTTGTCGATTATGCCATAGATTTTACTTTCCCCTCTGCTCCCTCTGCTGGCTTGAACTGTGTCTGTACAGAACAGGCAGGTCAGCATGGCAGCCAACGCAAACAAACCGGTTATCATTTTTCCTGCGGCAGAATGTCGGCGAGATTTCGTACAATTGTTCATGGTGTCTGTCCTTATTTGTTAGGATGAATAAAAGTTTCGGTTGGCGCTGTTTCTGTATTGCCACCCCTTATTTTCTCTTTTATTATACCGAAACAAGATGAACAGAAGATGAATTACTCACTGATATTTTGACTAATATCATTTTTTTTTCGCCGCTCGCCAAATTCGCCGTAAAAATTCTGCTCCCAGGAACCGAAAATTATGTTTATGTTTATGTCAAGAACGACGATCAGCATAATCTGTTACAAATAATTTGGGTGCGGCTCTTTTGACCCAACTTTAACGTCCTGATAAAATATCAATCTT
>CBFDDU010000138.1:0-9901 GCA_965603655.1 uncultured Candidatus Electrothrix sp.
AAAAATGATGATCTCGTGGTCTCAATACCCTCTTCATAGGGTGGGGTGCTGCAACTTGATAAACGGTATCAAGCTGCGGCAGAAAAAGAAGTCTCAATACCCTCTTCATAGGGTGGGGTGCTGCAACGAGGGGAAGTAGCCAGCACGGCCCCCCGGCAAGAGTCTCAATACCCTCTTCATAGGGTGGGGTGCTGCAACTTTTTATAATAATTAAAAAATGATGATCTCGTGGTCTCAATACCCTCTTCATAGGGTGGGGTGCTGCAACCTGGCTGAACATAATGGCGAACTGGATATACAAGTCTCAATACCCTCTTCATAGGGTGGGGTGCTGCAACGCCATTATTGCGTGTGCCGGTACCGGGCAGGATGGCGTCTCAATACCCTCTTCATAGGGTGGGGTGCTGCAACTTACTGAGCTTTTTTACAACAACAAAAAATACACGTCTCAATACCCTCTTCATAGGGTGGGGTGCTGCAACCGATAGCCTTGGTGTAGTTGTCAACGTAAAGGATGTCTCAATACCCTCTTCATAGGGTGGGGTGCTGCAACGCATTAACAGCGATATTTAACGAGAAAAACGGAACGTCTCAATACCCTCTTCATAGGGTGGGGTGCTGCAACCCTACCGGACAGGCCGGTGATTCGTTCACTTTACGTCTCAATACCCTCTTCATAGGGTGGGGTGCTGCAACCCCGTGCCGGGCTTTTAAAAAAGCTTTTTGGAAAGTCTCAATACCCTCTTCATAGGGTGGGGTGCTGCAACGGTTTTGCATATTGGCGTCCCCTCTTCTTTTAACGTCTCAATACCCTCTTCATAGGGTGGGGTGCTGCAACCCTGTCCGATACGGGATACAGTGGGATAAAAAAAGTCTCAATACCCTCTTCATAGGGTGGGGTGCTGCAACATCACCGAAACAACCTGCACCTCAAAATCTGGATGTCTCAATACCCTCTTCATAGGGTGGGGTGCTGCAACATCTTTTTTTGTTCTTCTTGCCATTCCCGCCCTCGTCTCAATACCCTCTTCATAGGGTGGGGTGCTGCAACCGTCACCCTTTTTTCTCTTTGAACATCAAAGAGCTGCAAGGTGCTTTCCGCGAACCCCTGACAAACCGGTTGCAACACCCGTTACAACAGCCCTCATATTACCTCTTTTTATAATAATTTCAAGTACTGCGAACCTGTTTTTCGCCTTTTTTGCGCAAGTCGCTGTATCAAGGTGCTTATTCGCCATAAAAAGGTATTTTCCAAAATGTCTGCTTGAGGTTCGCGCATTTTGCTCCGGTGGGTGGATCAATCTTAATGTCCGACAAGGAGAAAGAGTATTGATAACAAAAAGTTATTTTATTCACCGATTCTCTTTTTCTATCTCCTCAGCAAGAAAATCCGTCAGATTTCGTTCCGCCTTGTCAAAACCGAAACCGACAAGCACCAAACCCCGTTGATCGGCAAGATACGGCGTATGATATTTTTTCTTTTTGATCTGTTCCAGTGCCGAGGCGGCAGTGCCCATTTTGAACTCAAGCACATAGATATGTTCCGCCGTCTGAAGAACCGCATCAGTGGTGCCGAAGTTTGACTGCACTTCACAGGCGATCTGAATGCCGAGGAGCTTCAGGGCAATATAGATCACGGAATGATAAAATCCTTCGTATTCCTTCACCTTGTCCAGCTGCTTAACCGCTATTGAACTGAACAGGGCTTGCAGGGCAATAAAAAAGCTCTGCATATCGTTCAGGGCAAGGGCCTCGGCCAGCATTTCCGTAATGCCACCCATCTCATCCTGGGAGCTGCCCACATAATGCTCCGTAGCAAAATGGAGAAAGGATTCACGGACCTCTTTGTTTGGGAAATCAAGGCGGTACTTGTTCCGTCTCCAGTCAAACTCCTTGATGGTCAGGTAGCCTGTCTGAAACATGATGGCTGTGGTGTTCATATTATCGACATCATACCTGCTAAAAACCGATTCGTTGATCTCCTTGCTTATGGACTCGTTGATCTTCCGGCCAGACTCCTTCATCCGTTGCACAAGAAAGGTTGGGGTGCCGGTTTCGAACCAGAAATTTTTGAATATCTGGTGAAAAAACAGGCTGATGATCGAATAGGGGTTAAAGAGGAAGGTCTTGCCGTCCCAAGAGTAGCCGTTATACCAGAGGGCAATCTCCTTCATCATCTCGTCTTCGGAGAGGTTGTAATCCCGGCTGAGCGCAGTCAGGTACTGTGGGTAATACTGCCTGATTTCCGCTTCGCTGTAGCCAGCAATCGCAGCAAAATGCCTGGACACGGTGATGTCGGTCAGGTGGTTCAGGTCGCTGAAGATGGAAACCTTGCTGAACTTGGATACCCCGGTGATCAGGAGGAAGCGGAGAAATCTGTCCTGATCCTTGATGCCGGTATAGAAAGTTTTCAGTATTTCCCGATTTGCTTCGGCCTGTTCGTTGGCGGATTTTTCCAGATAATCAATAATTGGTTTATCGTATTCATCAATCAGGACAACCGCCGGTGTTTCCCTGCCCACCGCCTTGATCAGCTCCAGAAATCTGCTCCCGTAACCTGATGTAGTAAATTGAACACCATGCTCCTCTGCTAATTGCAGCAGGGAGTCCTCCAGGGCCTTTTCCAGGCCCTCCTGCCGGTAGTTCATCTCTGAAAAGCTGATCTTGATGACCGGGTGTTTCTCTTCCCAGTTCCAGGTGTTTTCGACATGGCAGCCTGTGAACAGGTCTTTGTTGCCGGAAAAAAGTTCCTGGATTGTATCCACCAGCAGGGACTTGCCAAAGCGTCTGGGGCGAGAGAGGAAAAAATAACTTCCGCTCTCTATAAGCTGAGCAATAAGCTCGGTTTTATCCACATAGATCAGATTTTTTTTTCTGAATTTTGCCAGTTTCTGTATTCCTAAGCCTAAATTTTCCATGCTGCTCCCTTAGGTTCATTCGGTACATCCTTCAGGTGTCGGAGCCGGGCAAGTTGTCGGCTCGTTTGGATGTTCTCACCTGAATACTACCTGCATCGGGTGATTTATCAATATGTTTTCTGGGGGTGGTGAAAAAGGAGGGGGCGGGGTGCTGCTGGTTTTGGGGTGCGGGAGAAGAGGGCATAAAAAAAGGGCGACCACCGGTCGCCCCTACGTCTTAATACCCTCTTCATAGGGTAGGTGCTACGACAGCGGCCTTGCTTTAAATGATAATAGGTTCAGTAGGTTAAGCAGGTAAAGTTTCACCATTAAAGCGAGTTTTTAAAATTATGAAGCTGATCGGTCGTTTTTTCCCCTTTCTTCAGCCTGACAAACAGGCCATATCTGTGTATTATGTGCTTGAACAGCAAGTAAGCACCAGGGTATCCTTCCGAAAAAAGTCCTGCAAGATACGTGAACCAGCGACAAGCCGATACATGACAAGACCATGAAACGACGAGTTCTCTACAGCGAAGCCAATTATCCGGTCATCGTCCGCAATAAGGGCTATTTTGTCGATAAAACCCAGTATGTCCAGCGCCTGGAAAGCGTGGCCAACCCGGTCTTTCTCCGCCCGAGGCGCTTCGGCAAAACCCTGCTCTGTTCCATTCTCCGCCATTACTACGACCTGAACTGCGCAGATGCATTCGAGGAGCTGTTCGGGCAGACCTGGATAGGGCAGCACCCGACGGGCAACCAGAACAGCTGCATCATCCTGTCCCTGAATTTTTCTCTGATTGAGCTGGCCAAGGATATCGAGAAGATTGAAGAGAATTTCAGACGCTATTGCAATATCATGCTGGCTTCCCTGGGGAGTCAGTATACAACGCTGCTGGGCGAGATGCCGAAGGTCGACAGTGAGCGCTCAGCCACAGAAAACTTGATCGGGCTCCTGCAATATATATATGCTCAGCAACTGCCGCCCCTGTATATCATCATCGACGAATACGATAATTTCGCCAATCAGCTGGTGGTCTCGCATCAGGAGAGGCTCTACCGGGAACTGACGGCGGACGACGGCTTTATGAAGACCTTTTTCAAGGCCATGAAGGCAGGCCGGGAAAACAGCACCGTCCGCAATGTCTTTATCACCGGGGTCCTGCCCATTACCATGGATGATATGGCCTCGGGCTTCAATATAGCAAGCTTTCTCACCCTGCACCCCCGGTTCGAGCACATGTTGGGCTTTACCCAAAAGGAAATAGACGAGCTGCTGGATGCGGTTTACCTTGATCACGGGATTGATCCGGCTACTCGTCAAGAAGTCGGGGCGGTGGTGAAGAATCATTATAACGGCTACGCCTTTGTCACGCCCGGCGGTGAGGGGGTCTATAACTCCACCTCAGTAATGTATTTCCTCAACTGGTTTCAGGATTATAAAACCATGCCCAAGCATCTGACCGACCTGAACCTGAAGACCGATATCTCCTGGGTCCGCCGCCTGACCGCTTCTAATCCGCAGCTGACTGAGGAGTTCGTGGATCGCCTGGCTGTCCACGGTAGCATCCGTTACGACGATGTCATGCTGATGGAGAAATTCAACATGCACCAGTTCTTTGAAAAGGGCTTCTTCCCGATCTCCTTTTTCTACCTGGGCATGCTGACCCGGAAAGATGAGTATTTTCTCCAGCTGCCCAACTTGAATATGCGGCGGATTTTCACCGAGTATTTCAACGAGATCCACCGGATTGACGTCTCCACCCGCTACACCGAGTTCATGCAGGCCTTTTCCAATAAGCCGGAACTGGAGCCCCTCTTTGCCGGTTATTGGCAGGAGTATGTTTCCCAGCTGCCCGAGGCAATTTTTCAGCAGGTGAACGAGAACTTCTACCGCACCACCTTTTACGAGCTGTGCAGTCGTTATCTCTCGCGCTGGTTCAGCTGGCATGTGGAGCGTTCCTACCCCCAAGGCCGGAGCGATCTGGAGTTTGTGGGCAAGTATAATGAAATCTATGCAGGCCTGCGCTGGGTGATTGAATTTAAGTATTTTTCCAACAGCGAATTCAAAAAATTGAAAACCAGTATTGCGGATTTTCAGCTCCGGCCCCAGGATACGGAACAGATCGCTGGCTATGCTGAGGGGCTGCGCCAGGAATACCCAGAGGCCCGGATTGCCCTGTTTGTGATTTACTGCTTTGGTAATCAGGGCTTCCGGGTTATTGAGGTGCAGTAAGGGCACGGCACGCCGTGCCCCTACAGCCCTCCACGCGAAACATTTTTTAGACAGAAGGCATGATATGCAACCTTGCACACCCAATCTCATCCTTGCCGAATACCGCTTCACCTTTACGGCCCGTGATCCCCTGACCCTGCCGGTCTTTTCTGATCCGCTCCGCCGCAGCGTGTTCGGGCTGGCCCTGCACCAGCAGAGCTGCATCGCCCCCCATGCTGACTGTGCCGACTGCATGCTTCGCTATCAATGCGATTTTGCCTTTTTTATCAAAGGCCCCAGGCCGCCAGAGGCGGAGATCATGCGCAAGGTGGGCACGGTGCCGTTGCCCCATATCTTTCACAGCGACCAATGCGGCGAGGCGAGCATTTTGCCGGGCGGACAATTCAGCCACGGGCTGGTGCTGGCCGGGGCTGCCTGCAAGCGTCTACCTGCGGTGATTCGGGCTATGGAAAAATCCGGGCAGCTGGGTTTCGGCTCGGACCGGGCAAAGGCGGAGTTGGTCCAGATTGCTCAGGTGCTGCCCGGTGGTCAGCGGCTGATTTGGGATAAGCAGGGCGAGGTTCAGGACAGTATTATGGAGCAAACTCCGGTGCCGCCTGCGCCCGCAGCTCTGCGGCTGCACTTCCTCACCCCCTATCTGCCTTCGGACAAGTCCTTCCGCCCGGAGACCCTTGAGATCAGCCGCTTGTTCATGGCTGTGATCCGGCGGGTCTCTCTGCTTCAGTATTTCTATATGGGCTGTCCGCTGGAGGCTGATTTCCGGGCGCTCAAGGACTGCGCAGCCCAGTCCGAAGTCATGAATATTGCTCTGCGCTCGCATACCACCACCTGGTGGTCAGCGCGACAGGGGAGGGAGGTGGAGTTTAGGGGATTTCTGGGAACAGTGGATTTTGCGCCCAAAGACCCGGAGCTGTTCTGGCCTTTTCTCTGGCTGGGGCAGTGGTTACATATTGGTAAGCAGGCTAGTAAGGGGTTTGGGCGGTATCAGTTGTTGAGTCGGGGGAATGGTTGAAAAGTGGAGTTATATTGATTGATTGGTTTTTTTTATGGGCTGGAGGGTGGTTTAGTTTTCGGGGAGGTCGAATTGTGAAAACTCTTCCTCGTTACAGGGGATAGACAGTATACCGCCTTCTTCAGCTTCGCTCTCAGCCGCCGTGTTTATAGCCCGCAAAAAATCCGGTGTATTACAATAGCCAATTGAAAACCTCTTTCCTTTTTCTTTCATTGGTATCATCCCCACCCGACCGAGAATCTCAGCTCGGGTGCATTCGGCTCTGCGTAGCTCCACAGGCAGTTCGATACGCTCGGAACCATAACATAACACCACGGCAATTTTTTCATTTTGATGGGAAAGAGCCCGGTCTATGGTCAGTTTCATGATAAAGAAAAGGAGACCGACCGAGAGAAGTTCTGATGAGAGATTCAGTAAAATTGAAAAGAATGTATCCCAACTTCTTCCCCCTCCAAACAAGCCTAAAATTATCGCTACCAGAATTAAGCAGGAGTACACTAAGTATTCATATCGTTTAAAACTTTTTGTGTTCATTTTTAGTAGTTTGTTTTAGTTTTCAAGGTGTGGGTTGCAGGAGGCGATGAATAGGCCCTTAACCCAGGGTGTTACCCTTGGCTTTTTAAATATAATCCCTTTGGGATAGGTGTGTGCTTGTGCCGAGGGATGGATCAGGCCGCGTTTTTATCCTGAGTAAGTCTTTTAAAGGCTTTACTCTTATTTTTCTCGTCTGATTTTTCCCAGCTGCTGATTTCGTCTCCGTATTTATCCCAGAGACAGTTGACAGCGATAGGCCAAGCCATCTCACCGTATTCTCGGTATAGATTTTTCTTTGTATTATTGTAATTTTTTCCGATCTTGTCAGGTATACTTTCAACCTCCCAAGAATTAGCTATCAGCCGCACCTGTTTTTCCAGCGGCAGCCCCTCAAGTATAATCCGATGTATAGGCTTGCGTTTCATTCTCCCATAACCTGTGGCGGTCTTGGCACCCGCTCCTAGCCATTTTAGACTATGCTGAAGAGCTTGCAGAATCTCTTCCAACTTGCAAACACCGGTTGCCGGGTTACATAGGGCGATACTGAAGAGAAAAGTTGCGCTTTCCACCGCCAAGAAGGTGATAGGGGTGGGGTCATGCCAATCCGCCGGGATACGTTCCGGGTGATCCAAGATTTTCTTTCCTTTCATGTCCTCACCGCCCTGTTCATACCATTTACCCATATGCGGCGTCATGATCTCGGTGCGCAGCTGCACCGGCCTTAAGGGAATGGCATCAAAGAATATCAGTTCGCCTGCTTGCATCTTTTTTTCCTCTGGCCCTTTCTTCGCGCTGCCAACCCATTGGAATAATTTTTTATGTAATAATTTTTTCTGTAATGCCTGCTCTTCCGAGCTGCCCTCCTCAACTTCACCGGCCTCCCAGGCCTCCAGCCAAGCCCGAACCAAGCCTTTGACTGCGGCACCGGGTAGGTAGGGCGTGCCCAAGACCGGATGCCAAGACATGCCGTTTTCCACCGGGTGCGGGTTCCCCATACCGGTGACGAAACAGTATTCGGTTTCAAAGACCGCAAGCTCCCCTCCCAAAGCTTGGACAAGTTGCTTTTGCTGCTGGGCAGCCTGCTCAAGCATGATCTCATTCCCGGCCTTTTGAAAATTTTTCTTTAGCCAAGCACTGTGGGCGTCCTTATCAATGGAATAATCAGGCAGCTTATAGGTATCATAGAATCGTTCAAAGAGTAAGCCTGCATGGGCATCCTGATCTTTTAGGTCTGGAGTGGACGTAAGTTTATACAATGGCAAGGGCATGATCTACTCCTCCCCTGAAGGCTGATCCGCCCGCATATAGGCAGCAGCGGTCTTTTTGACCCAATTCAGCAGGGCTTGGGCCTCGGCCTGAGCCAAGCGGTAGGTATGCATATCCTCGTTAACGATCCCTTTAATCAACTCAAGATCATCATATTTTGCATAAGGTTGCCCCTCGCCGGTGAGCCACTTGGAGAGCAACTTATACAGGTCTTGCCGTGCATCATTCTTTGATTTATAAAAGACCGCAGCCTGCCCCAGGCCATTGGTGTGGATCATGGCTGGAAAGGAGGCGGCATGACTCTTATACTCCTCTCTTTTTTTCTTATCTCCCTGAGCCTTTTGAGCTGCGTTCCTGACCTGATCAAAGGCATATTTAGCCCGTTGCTGTTCCATGGTCTGCATTATTAACCCTCCTCTGGGATATCACTGACCGCGCACCAGCCCATGCCCACGGTTTCATTGCCGCCCAGCTGGAGCCAAGGTTTTTCCTGAAAAAGCCTGAGCACAAATTGCAAGACCTGATCTGCATTAAATTCTCCACCATTTCTAGCAGCATGAGCACTGAGACCACAGTAGAGCAGGGTTTCCGGGGGCAGGCTCTCCTCATACCAGAGGGCACCGTTGAGCACGGTCTTGGTTGCTGAATCAAGGGCAATATGGGCATTGACCGGGGTGGCGTGCTGGGCGAGATAGGTGAAATCATCGTTGCTGACGATGATCAACTGCTTGCGGAGGGCATTTTCCAGGCTGGCACTCTCCTTGCCCTTTCGCATCAGGGCAGCAAGGGCCGTGATTAGCGTATTCAGATCCTGTTGCTCAACCTCAAAACGGTATTCCTCAAGAAAGACTGCCTGATCTGCTGCCTTTTTGTCGACAATTGCCGAAGTCCTTCCCTCACGCTCCGGTACTGCTGGAACGGTAAAATCAAACTCGCTGATGCCGAGCATGGCGCAGGTCTGCTTGTACTTTTCCAGGGCATAGGGACAGGTCACCCATTTAAACTGAGAGGTCAGCGAGCGTACGGGCAGGAGGAGCAAACGGGCATCGGTGACCAGAACTGCGCCAGCGTGCTCTGAAGAGTCACTTTGCGGCGGGCCATAGACAGCAACAATCTCGTCTGCCTGTTTGACTTTTTTTTGATATTCTTTCTTCGGATCAGGGGCCGTGCTTATTTCTGTTGCCATGCTTCCGGCCTTAATCTGTTCCGCATGGCTGCGCAAGGCCCCCTTGACCGCAGAACCGAAAACACAGGGCCAGCCGTTATGGCCTTCTCGCTGAATAGGCAGGTCAATGATGCCGGTATTATGGCCAGTTCCCGCATGGATGGAAGTCTGGGCCAGCAGGCCCAGAATGGCATTTTTCTTCATGAGTTGTTCTCCCTATCTGTCCACAGGCTGGCGATGATCCGGCCACGGCCAAGTTGTTGATCTATTGGTTCAGGTTGTTCCAGTTGGGCAAGGTGGAGCTTTTTCAAGGCGGCAGCTGAGGAAATTTCATCTGGAGTGCAGTAGAAAACACTGCCGCTGGGAATATAACTCTGCACCGGACGGGGCTGGTGTACTTGCATGTCCCAGCCTCCCTCCCGCAGGGCCTTGCCGGTGATGGCGCAGTGGAGAGTGTAGTTATCTCCCTTGATTATTCCCTTCCAGCTACCGCCCTCTTTGCTGAATCCGGGTAAGGGGGCATAGTTACCATCCGCAGCAGGCAACACAGCCGTGGGTGTGAGCAGGGTAAGCATGAGGCCCCCTTTTGTATCATCAGGGCAGACAGGGCAGGATAAACCTGCTGGCTTGGCTGGTTGCACCTCAAAGGCAGCACCACGGCCCTCTGCACCTAAACGGATGATACCTTCTGAAGGCAATTTGCAGCCCTTGCTGGCCACAATCCCTTGAAGGTCTACCTCAATGGCCACCCCAGGCTCAGGGCGGATATGGCGAGTCTGGTAGAGTTGCCCTTG
>CBFDDU010000139.1:0-9596 GCA_965603655.1 uncultured Candidatus Electrothrix sp.
GATATTTATGTTGCTGATCAGGTTGGCGGTCCGGCATCTCCCAGACAGGGCGAACCCGCAGGGTCTTGGTGGCAAACGAGGTGATTTTTACCCCTGCCTCCCAGTCCTGATAATCAAGATCTGCCTGGTAGATAATGGAGGCCCCGGTTTCCTCACAGAGAGTTTGGATGAATGCTTCTTTAGCCTGATGAAAGAACAGGATGGCCGTATCATCTTCAATCCAGATGCCTATCAGGTCCGGGTCCGTAATCGGGGGAAGGTTGCGGTGATCCAGGTAATAGACATGAAGGCGTTTATATTCGGTATATGGTGGTCTGAGCATGTTCCTTTTTATTTTTTGCTGGTTTTCCTTTTTTTTACGAAGCGTTCGGGACTATCAGTCGTTTCACGAAACAGCGGTGGAAAGTTTACTACAGTGATCCGGAAAAATCACAAGCTTTCTTAAATTATCCTGTGCATCTTATTGTCAACATGTTAAATTGATATCAAAAAGAATGAGACAACAAGAGAGCGTCTGCGCATGACGTCCTTCCGCAACGCAACAGCAAAAAAGAAACGTACCTGCAAATAATACTATTTTCTGAGACCGGCCATATCTTCCTTCATGCCTGAATTTCTCCACACTTTTAATTTTCCTCGTTCGGTCCGCTGGCAGGATCTTATCGATATCCTCATTGTTTCCTTTATTATTTATCGGACGATCCTGTTGATTCGGGGAACTCGGGCGGTGCAGATGCTGATCGGAATTTTGGTGGTCAGCTTTGTCTATTTTGTCTCCATCCAGATGGATCTGCTCACTTTGCAGCTCCTGCTCCGTTATCTTCTCAGCTCTATTTTGTTGATTCTGGTTGTTATTTTTCAGGATGATATCCGCAGGGTGCTGACAGAAATGGGCAGAACGCCTTTCCTGAAAACCCAGAATATGGCAGCCCGTGATCTCACGGAAATTATTTCTGCGGCTGTGTACATGGCCCGCCGACGGATAGGGGCCTTGATTATTATTGAGCGAAACACCGGCCTGGCCGAGTATATTGAAACCGGTTTTGTTGTTGATGCCAAGTTGTTGCAGGAGTTGTTGGTGGCTCTCTTTTTTCCCATGTCGCCCATGCATGACGGCGCTGTTGTTATCAAAAAAGGGAAAATTCATTCAGCAGCCTGTCTGCTTCCCTTGACGAAAAATCCTGATATCGATAAGCGATACGGTACACGACACCGAGCAGCCTTGGGCCTTTCTGAAGAGACTGATGCCGTGGTTATTGTTGTTTCTGAGGAGACCCAGGAGATTTCTATTGTGCAGGGGGGAGATATTACGCCTATGCGGGACGAAATTAAACTGGAGGCTCTTTTGAAAGAGATACTCTTTGTTAACAGCCGCAGCGGCTCTTTATGGACGAAAAAAAGGTTGAACCGGCAGGGAAAAACGTCGGATAAAACAGGATCGCCCCTTGATGGTTAAACAGTTACGTAATTGGAAGAGGAAGATAAATTATAAGGATCTCCTGCTGAAACTGATTTCTCTTGCTCTCGGCATCCTGATCTGGTTTTTGGCAGTGGGCACGGACCAGATTGATGTGAGCATGAATATTCCGATAGAGGTGCTTAATCTTCCGAAGAGTTTGGTGATTTACAATCAGTATCAGAAGGAAATTTCAGTTACTCTGCGCGGTCCGCGGGGTATCATCCAGGAGTTGCGTAACCGCCCTCCTTCGTTGTCGCTTGATCTTTCCGAGGCCACATCGGATACTATTGTTCTAAATACAGAAACTCTTTCCTTTCCTCTTCCCAGCGGTATCTCTATCCTGAGAATGCAACCGGCAAGTATCACCTTGTCCATTGACAAGCTGGTGGAACGACAGATTCCTATCATTGCTGTGACTGAAGGCGATGTGGCAAAGGGATACATTCTGAAAGAAGTCTCCCTGACTCCTGATAAAATTCTTGTTTCCGGCCCGGAGAGTCTTGTGACGATGGAACAGGCCCTGGAAACCTATGTTATTCATCTCGGCGGGCTGGATCATTCGACCACTCTTCCGGTTCATCTTGACCTTTCCCCGGAATTCATGGAGTTAATCGGTGAAACCACTGTTATTGCCAAGTTGGCTGTGGTGGATAAATTTGTTGAAAAAAAAGTCAAAAAAATTCCTATTAATATTCGTGATGTTGCGCAGGAAGTGCAGGTGAAGCCGGATTCTATCACGGTGGTTGCCGGTATCCCTGAAAAATTGATCAGCGAGACGCCGGTGCTTTCTATGCTCTTCCGGGCTTCTGTTAGTGCGGGGCCGGGTGAATTCCCCCGGAAGGTGTCGTTAACGGTGAATGGGGTCTTCGTACCTGGTCATGAACCGATTCGGATTATCTCGTACAGCCCCACTGAAGTGCAGGTATCTTTAATGAAGAAAAAGAAATAAACCGACAGGGCTTTGGTAATTTTTTATTAACTGTAGAAATCCATCTCCTCTGGGGGGTGGCTTTTATTCTTATCAGGAAGGATTATGCGACAACTTTTTGGCACTGACGGCGTGCGCGGGGTGGCTAATACCTATCCCATGACCACGGAAATAGCCATGCAGCTGGGCAGGGCTATTGCCTTTATCGTAAAAAATAACACCAGGCGCCATCACATTGTTATCGGTAAAGACACCAGAGTCTCCGGTTATATGATTGAAAACGCGCTGGCAGCAGGAATCTGCTCAATGGGCGTTGATGTGCAGCTCCTAGGCCCCTTGCCCACTCCTGGTATCGCCTTTATCACCACCTCTATGCGAGCCGATGCCGGGGTTGTTATTTCTGCCTCCCATAATCCTTTTCAGGATAATGGAATCAAGATTTTTTCCAGGGACGGTTTTAAGCTGCCCGACGAAGCAGAGCTTGATATTGAAGACCTGATTTTTTCTCAAAAAATGGCAGCACTCAGGCCAGTGGCTGATGAGGTGGGCAAGGCCTCCCGAATCGAAGATGCCTGCGGACGTTATATCGTTTTTTTAAAAAACACTTTTCCGGATAAATATACCCTGGATGATTTCCATATCGTCCTTGATTGCGCCCACGGTGCTACCTACAAGGTAGCACCCCATGTCTTTGCCGAGCTGGGCGCCAAGGTGACCTGCATCGGGGTTGATCCAGACGGTAAAAATATCAACCATAACTGTGGTGCTCTGCACCCGGAGGTCATGGCGGAGAAGGTCAAACAGCTCGGGGCGGATATCGGTCTGGCCCTTGACGGTGACGGGGATCGGCTCATCGTCTGCGATGAAAAAGGCGCTATCGTGGACGGGGACCATATCATGGCCATCTGCGCTGCTGATCTGGCCAGTCGAAGGAAATTGAAAAAGAAGACCCTGGTCGCCACGGTGATGAGCAATATGGGCCTGGAAAAGGTCATGACTGATCTGGGTGGGCAGCTGGTGCGGGCCAATGTGGGCGACCGCTATGTTGTGGAGACCATGCGGGCCAAGGGGTATAATTTTGGTGGAGAACAATCCGGCCACCTGGTTTTTCTTGATCATAATACCACTGGCGATGGCATTCTTGCCGGTCTCCAACTGTTGGCGATTATGATTAAGAAGAAGAAACCCTTATCTGAGCTGGCTGATATCATGACCTCGTATCCCCAGGTGCTGGAGAATGTCCGTATGTCCAGCAAGATCGCACCAGAACAAATCCAGGGCTTCCCCGAGGCCTTGCTGGCGGCAGAAGAACAGCTCGGCAAACGGGGACGGATTCTGGTGCGGCCTTCAGGAACCGAACCGGTCATTCGGGTCATGGCTGAGGGTGAGGATGAAAAAGAGATCTCCAGTATAGCCTTGGAGCTCTGTGATGTTATTCGGCGGGCTGATAGGGTGTAGCAAGAAGCATAAGCACAAGGGGCTCTGGTTCTTCGGCAGCGATGCAGAAGGAAGGAACCTCCTGGAGTGGGTTTCAATCAACGCAGTTAACGTATCCAAATAAGGAGGATATATTATGCACCGACCATCCGTTCATCCTTTTTCTCTCCTGATCCTGTTCCTTGCAGCTGTGATGCTGGCCAGCTGCGGCGCCTCAACAAAACAGCGCAGTAGTAGTGTGATGCAGTATCTCTATCCCAATGAAACCGGATATATTGAAACGCCTGCTGTTCCAAGGCTTACTCTGCCTCTGCGGGTGGGTATTGCCTTTGTGCCAGAGACAATGAGCAGGAATTCTCCGCTGACTGAGAAAGAAAAAATAGAGCTTATGCGGAGGGTCAGTACACATTTTAAACAGTATGATTTTGTCAAATCCATTGAGCTGATTCCATCGGCCTATCTCCGCAAAGAAGGCAGCTTTGCTAATCTGGATCAGATCAAAACGATGTACGGGGTTGATGTCATTGCCCTCATTTCGTATGATCAGACCCAATTTACTGATGAGGGACTGGCCTCTATTACCTACTGGACCCTGATCGGGGCCTATGTAATTCCTGGGGAAAAAAACGATACCCATACCATGGTGGATATATCGGTCTATGATATCGCAAGTCGGAAGATGCTCTTCAGGGCACCTGGAATAAGCCATATCAAGAGTCGTGCCACTCCGGTTAATCTTTCAGAGCAGCTCCGCAAGGACAGCATAACAGGGTTCAGACAGGCCAGTGATGAGCTTGTTGAAAATTTGAAGATCCAGCTCGAACTGTTCAAAGAAAAGGTGAAAGAATCACCAGGGGATTACCAGATTGTGCACAGACCGGGATATACCGGCGGTGGTCGTCTTGATCGTACTTTTCTCCTCCTGCTGGCCTTTGCCGTCGGATGCGGGGCATGGCGGAAAAAAAGCAACCGAGCTTGATCAGGAGCAGAGCACCGGTTGGTCCTCAGCCGGTGCTCACCCTTTTTTTGCTCGTCCTGAGTTTGCTTGCAACGGTTGATCCTCAAATAGGTGCTGCCTGGATTTTGGAACGTCATGCTGTTCTCCAAGGTGAATTATGGCGTATCTTCACCTGTCACCTTGTTCACTTCACTCCAACCCATCTCTGTTATAATTTGATAGTTCTGGCCGCAGCTGGCTGGCTGGTCGAAAAAAAAAGCCGGGTGCTTTTCCTGTTTCTTTATATGACTGCGGCAATAGCTGTCTGCATGGCCTTATTGGTCCAGCACCCTGGAATGCAGTATTACGGTGGATTCTCCGGGGTGGGCTGTGGATTTGTTCTGTACAACGCCTTACTGCTAGTAGAGCAGCCAGGGCCTTGGCAGGTAACAGGTTGGATTATACTCATTGCTCTTCCAGCCAAGGTTATCGTGGAATTCTTTACGCAGGGTTCTCTTCTACCCTACCCAGGGGAGCTGGAGTTTTTCACTATGCCGCTCAGTCATTATGCAGGAATGCTCGCAGCCTTGAGCTGCTTTGTTGCTGTCCAGCTTTGGTCTCGAATTGCATTCTCCAACCACGGGAAACTCAATTCTTCTTCCGCAAATCACTGAGTGGTTGCAGCTGCGGTTGAGCTGCATCATGGTTGCAGGCACAGGGCGTGGCATCTGTGGAGCAGCAGCCCTGCTTTTTTTGTCCGAAGCGTCGCTGAAGGCTATTTTTTAGCGGGCGAATCGAGAGGGCGAGCAGCACCAAGGTTGCTGCCACGGTCAGCTGCTCAGGCAGCATCTTGCCATGCTTTGCCACAGCAGCCATAACGGGAATGCCGAGTATGCTGTAGACGACATCCACAACTAAACCGCAGAGTACACTGACAAGCCCGATAGAAATGAGGTAGAGAGCGGTCGCCCGTTTTCCTAAAAGACCGACCAGTACAGACAGCGAGGTGATATTGGTGGCAGGACCGACCAGTAGGAAGACCAAGGCTGCCCCCGGACTGACCCCTTTCATGATAAAGGCCGCCGCAATAGGAGTTGAGGCGGTGGCGCAGATATAAAGCGGAATGCCGATAAGCAGCATCAGAAACATGGAGCTGAGACCGCCACCAAGATAGGCGGTAATAAAGGCATCAGGCAGGAGCACAGTCATGACTCCGGCCAGCAGAATGCCGACGATAAACCAGCCTGCCAGCTCTTCCCAGATATCAAAGACGGCATACCTGATGCCTGCCTTCAATCTTCCCGGAATTTCTTTCAAAAACCCTCTCTTTACCCTGCCCTCTCCACGCGATATCCCCTCCTGCCGTACCCCTCCGCCGCCGCAACAGCAGGAACTCTCTGCCAGCACCTTGTTTTGCCTCTCCAGATCCGACGAAACAGCCGGGCCAGAAAAAGAAAAAAGGTTTTCTACCGTACCGGCAACGGCAGCGGAAATAAACGCGGAAACCGGTCGGGCAATGGTCATGATCGGATCAAGCAGGGCCCAGGTGATGGAGATGGAATCAATCCCGGACTCCGGGGTGGAGATCAGAAAGGCGGTCACTGCCCCGTTGTTGGCCCCCTGTTTTTTCAGGGTGGCGGCTGCGGGCAGGACACCGCAGGAACAGAGCGGGATGGGGATGCCGAGTAGGGCTGCCTTAAACACAGAGCTAAAGCGGCCAGAGCCCAGATGGTTTGCCACATAGGTGGGCGAAAGATACTCTTTAAGCAGCCCGCCGATTAGCAGGCCGAACAGCATGTAGACTGCGGATTGATTGAGCAGGTTCCACGACGAAGAAAGCGCATCATACAAAAAAGACATCAGTACCTCCTGTTAAAAACTGACCGACTGTATCCCTTACAATATCTTAATATTTCCTTGTACGCATCAGATTACTGCACCGGCAGAAAAAATGTTTTCTCGGTCGGACAGGGGGATTGACGAGGGGACCAGTAAAAAAAGAAAACAGCTGTTTTTAAAAAAGCGGTCTGCTTTCTTGATATGAAGGTGCTATCTTGATATAATACCGTAAAAAAAGAGATAAGATGAGGTAACTTTTCAGAATCCTTTCTTAAGGAGGAAAATCATGAGTCAATCAACGGTCACGATAGTTTATCCCGTTGCAGGGGGTGTTTACCCAATTGTTGAATCGGACGGTCTGGCATCAGCAGCCTATGTTACAGCAAGTTTCAGCATAACCTCAATCGGAGGCCCCCATAAGGTGAAATGGGGCTTTGACAAGGAACTGGTAGGCAGTGCAACGTTTTACGATCATTTTAGCGCTCAGTTCACATGGTATCTTGCTGCTGGAGAGCATTCGTTTTCTATCGCTTCCGGTGATGGAAGAAAGGCCAAGGCGCTTTTTGATGTGGCTTTAATTTTTGTCGAACTTTTAGAGAAGGCAGACAGGACGCCAGTCGATATGCACTCTTGGTATCCGACTGCCGTCCTGTCTGCCGTCCTGTCTGCCTTCCTCGGCCCTGTCTGCTTATTCCGGGCAGATTGACTTGTAGAACTCGTACTCGCCCTTGTCGCTGATCTTAACGATCACGGCGCATTTTACGGGGTCCCCTTCTTCGGTAAAGGTCATCTTGCCGGTAATTCCCTGAAAATCTTTCACTTTGGCCAGGGCATCACGCACTGCCTTGCGATCCTTTTTCGCCCGCCCGGTAAGTTCTCCGGCACCTTCAATGGCAGCCTTGGCCAGCCCCAGGGCATCCCAGGTCAGAGCGGCTACGTCATCGGGCACATAGCCGTATTTGGCCTGGTAGCGATCAATAAAATCCTTGGTCGGGCCTTGAGCACCGGCGGCCGCATAATGGGTACTGAAGAACTGGCCGTAACAGGCCTCGCCACAGAGTTCAATGGTCTCGGCAGAGCCCCAGCTGTCGCTGCCCACAATGGGGCCTTGCCAGCCCAGATCCTTGGCCTGCTGCACGATCAGGGCGACTTCGTTATAATATTGCGGGGTGAAGAGCACTTCAGCGCCGGAACGGATGATCTTGGTGAGCTGGGAGCTAAAATCGGCATCCTTGGTGGTAAAACTCTCATAGGCGACCACCGATCCTTCCCCGTGTTTTTCCTCCCATGATTTTTTAAAGAACTCAGCCAACCCCTTGGGGTAATCGCTGGCCACGTCGTAGAGCACAGCCGCCTTGGTGAACTGGAACTCATCTGTGATGAAGTTGGCCAGCACCGGTCCCTGAAAGGGATCAAGGAAGCAGCCCCGGAAGACATAGGGGCGATTTGCGGTGGTGTCCGGGTTGGTGGACCAGGGGCTGATCATCGGGGTCTCGTAGTTATTGGCCACGTCGCCAGCTGGGATGGCCTGTTTGGAAGATTGGGGGCCGATGATAATCAGGGCGTCGTTCTGGGTGATCAGCTTGGTATTGGCCTTAACCGCCGATTCGGCTTTGGACTCATTATCTTCGATGATAAGCTCCACTGCGTATTTTGTGCCGCCGACCTCAATACCTCCGGCCTTTTGAATATCTTCCAGCCACATTTCAGCGGCATATTTGCTGCCCTCACCGACCTTGGGGATGTCACCGGTCATGGGGACATTCAGGCCCACTTTGATGGTCTTTTTCCTGTCGGAGCCGCAAGAGGCAAGGGTAAAGCATAGGGTGAGGGCACAGAGTGCGGCTAGAAGCCGGACGGTTTTGTTCATGGGAGTGTTCTCCTTTTTTGTTGGGTTGTACGCAGGGAGGAGCGATCCTTATGATCGCCCTGTGCGGAGGCGTCAGTTTTATTGGGGAATGACAAGTTTCGGATCTACAGTGTTATGTTGAGTGTTGCGTTGTTTGGGCGGGTAGTATAACGGCTTTGAGTGGTGGTCGGCAAGTGGATAGAGTAGATCCTGTTCTACCGGCTGAAGAAGGGGTGATTTTGATATAGCCTTACAGGCTTCTGCATAGTAAAAAAAATCAGGGTGCTGGAGGTCCTGTCAGCTTGCTGCTATTCAACCAATATCCCACCAGCCTTGTCAGTAATTTCCCCTATACATGATGCGTCCTTCACCCCATTTTCATGCAATGCAGCCAGCAACTCCGCTCCCTGGGCCTGAGGCAGGGCCAGCAGCAACCCACCCGATGTCTGCGGATCATAGAGTAACTCTGTTTCAGCCGCTGAAAGACTGGTTTGTATCTTCAGATCATATCGGGCTAGCAAGGCCCGGTTCGACCTGTTACTGTCTGTTGTCACTCTTTTCTGATACATTTCAGCGGCACCCGGATAAAAGGCAAGCTCCCTATACTTGAGCAACGCTCCGACCTGAGAGGCAAGGGTGATGTTTAGCAGACAGCCGAGCATCCCGGAATCGCTGACATCGGCACAGGCGTGGATATCAAAGGCAAGGGCTGTCTCCAGAGCCTTATCATTCAAGGCGGTCAGGAGGGGCAACACCTCCTCTTCCAGCTTCTTCAAAGGGTATTTGCCCGCCCGGACCGCAGTAAAGAGAACCCCGGACCCCAGCGGCTTGGTTAAAATAAGGGCATCACCGGGTCGGGCTCTGGCAGGGGTGAGGATTCGCTCAGGATGCACCACCCCGTTGACACAAAGCCCGTATTTGGGTTCCGCGTCATGCCCCGATTGACCTCCTGCTAAGCAGGCCCCGGCCTCTGTCACTTTGTCATATCCGCCACGAATAATCTCTTTGAACATCCCCGTATCCAATTGCTTAGAGGGAAACATGGCTAATTTGAGCAGTTCCAGTAAGGTGCCCCTGTTCAGCTGTTGGCCGGGAAGCATGATGAGGTTGAGGGCCGCCACCGGCTTGCCGCCTACAGCGTAGATTT
>CBFDDU010000140.1:0-9535 GCA_965603655.1 uncultured Candidatus Electrothrix sp.
CCTTTGCTGAAAAAAAATATTGAGGTTTAATAGAGACCAATGAGCGATCATAATCGAAATTGGTTAAGAGAACAAGTTTTGTACGACTCTCCTTTTTGCGGGAAAGTCTTCTGAACGAACGGTGTGATGCTTTCCCAATCAATAAAAGAAACACGTTATATCTGGTTGACCTGGCTGGTTCTTGCTTCGGGGCTGGCTGTCCGTCTGCTTATCAGCGGGCATTTCCTTCTCGTGCCGGATGAGGCCAATTATTGGCAGTGGAGCCGTTACCTTGCTCTCGGTTATCATGACCATCCCCCCATGATCGCCTGGGGGATTTGGTTGGCAACCGGTCTTTTGGGGCATACCGAGTTCGCTGTCCGTCTCCCCACAGTTCTCGCCTTAGCATTTTCCTCTCTCTATCTCTGTCTACTCGCAGTGCATTGGTTTTCCTGGCGAACAGCCTTGCAGGTTGCCCTGCTCACACAGGGTATTCTGCTGATGATCGGATCCGCCCTGATCGCCACCCCGGACGGGATGCTGCTTCTCTGTTGGGCTGCTGCCTGCTATCATGCGGCGCGGGCTGTTGAGGAAGGTACCCTGTTGCAATGGCTGCTGACCGGTGTCTGGTTCGGGCTGGGCCTGCTTTCCAAGTATACTATGCTGCTCTTTCTGCCTTCGCTTTTTTTTGCGATGATGTTCACGGGAGCGTATCGGGAACGATTGCTCAGCTACAGACCTTGGCTGGGATTGGTAATAGGCTTCCTGTTCTTTACCCCGGTCATCCTTTGGAATGCGCAAAATAACTGGGTCACCTTCCGCCATGTGCTTTTTCAAGGGGGGGTGGATGAATCAACCTCCCTGACCTTGGCGTACCTTCCTGATTTTTTCGGCAGCCAGGCTGCCTTGGTTTCTCCCTTAATTTTCTTGTTCATTGCAATTGGCTGGGTTAAAGGATGGTCCGGGAACCGGATTCCACCTGCCCGTGCATCTTTCCTGATCTGGATGTCTTTGACCACTTTTCTGGTTTTCACCCTGCTGGCCCTGCATGTTCGTATCTACGGCAACTGGCCCGCTCCTGCCTATCTGACAGCCTTTGTTTTGATCGCGGCTCTGTACAGTCCGGGACAGGTCGGAGAACAGGTCAGGAAAAAAGCTGCTCGATATCGTTTATGGTATTTCGGAGTCGGCCTGGCCTTTTTGCTTTCAACCCTTATTTTAGCCCAGCTTCTTTATCCAATTTTGCCGTTCCGGGTTGCCTTAGATCGTACTGCCAGGGAAACCAAGGGTTGGGATGCTCTGGGAGAGATTGTTGATAAGGAAGTACAGGGCATGCAACGGCCTGAGCAAACTTTTATTTTTGGTCTTCGTTATCAGCTTGCCAGTGAATTGGCCTTTTATATGAAGGGGCAACCGCGTACAGTGTCGATTAATCGTTGGTCCAGGCCTAATGTGTATGATTTTTGGTTTACGGACCAGATGTTGCTTGGCCAGGATGCTGTTGGTATTTTTGAGCATAAACCGGTTATCACGGTGTTGCCCGAGGTCTTTGAGCGGGTGGACCCGGTCGTTACAGTGACGCTCCGGCGTACCGGCCCCTGGTTTGATGAGGAAACAGTCCATACCTTATATCTGGCCCGCTGCTACGGCTTTAAAGGCGGACTGGCCTGGGTGCCGAAAAATTCTGCTGATGTTCGGGCGGTACAGTAATATATTCCCGGGCGAGTTGTCCGGTTTATTGAGGGAGAAAGAATGACTTTTTTACAGGCAATTATTCTTGGTATTGTGCAGGGACTCACAGAGTTTATCCCGGTGTCTAGCTCCGGTCATCTGGTGCTGGTACCTCATTTTTTAGGTTGGCATTTTGGAAAAGAGCAGGGGTTTATCTTTGACGTGCTGGTCCAGTGGGGTACCCTGTTTTCCGTTTTTATTTATTTTTGGAAAGATCTGACAGCGATTACCAGAGCCTTCCTGCAGGGGATTGTTCGGCGAGAGCCCTTTGCCGAGCCGGATTCTCGGATGGGCTGGTACCTGATTCTGGCAACTCTGCCCGCTGTTGTATTCGGTTTGTTGGGCAAGGACTTGATTGAGCACGCCTTTGCCAGTGCCCAAATGACAGGGTATTTTCTTTTTTTAACGGCCATTCTGCTGGTCATTGCAGAAACAGTAGGTCGGAGGAGCCGTCGTATGGAGGAAATAACCTGGCTAGACAGTCTGCTTATCGGTTTTTCTCAGGTTCTTGCTCTGCTGCCCGGTGTTTCCCGTTCCGGTTCAACTATCGCGGGCGGCATGACACGGCATTTGGATCGATCCGCAGCAGCTCGTTTTTCTTTTTTGATGTCTGTGCCGGTGATGTTGGGCGCGGGGTTACTTGCTCTCAAGGATTTGGCCGAGCTTCCGGGCCTAAATGATTTCCTCCTTCCCTTGCTGGCAGGGTTTCTGGCTGCTTTGATATCCGGCTATATCGCGATCCGTTGGCTGATTGCCTATTTGAGCAAACATTCTCTGTATCTTTTTGCCGTATACTGTACCGTGCTCGGCCTGATTGTCGTCCTCTCGGCTTGAGGGGATTCTTTTTTTTCATATCTTCTTCCTGATCAGGGAGCCTCCTGCTCTTTTCAGTGTTTCTAACGCCGTGTCTGTCTTCCGCTCCAGTTATCCAGACCTTTTTAGTCTTCTAAGGTAAAAATGAAACTCCCTGGAATTAAAGAAAGTCCCTGGGCTTGAAAGGTGCTGCGAATTTGTTGGGTTTGAGGCTCTGGGTAAAACTTACTCCCCTTTGTTTCCCCTTTTTCTTGTTATTGCGTTTTTTTTGGCAAAAGTATAAAATATTTTTAAATAAAAAAAATTGTACTTTGTGGAATGGATACAGTAAAAGAGAGGACGGATGAGTGCAAAAAAGAGTAAGAGGGGTTTCTTCAAGCAAAGAATCTCTTCTATCTTGGACGACCTATCTTTTATTTTATGATATTAGGGCGTAGAAGTAAGTGAATCTTGAATGGCTAATTATAATTAGAGATTATGGCCTGTTCTTGAGGAGTATGAGAAAGTTCTGCGTAAGTTTTTAATTCAGGACGGAATTGGGTTATTATGAATAAAAATATTGAAAAGCGCAGGCAGCCAAGAGCGCAATTGGTTGGTTACACTGCAAATATTGCCAGCGATGGGTTTGCCTACACAGCAATGGTTCAGGATGTATCTCTTAAGGGTATTCAATTACAAGGGTTGCCTGCGAGATTTACCGCAGTGAAAGGTGAGCGGTTTAGTGTTGTTATTTCTGACTATCAGGATCTAATGCATTATAAATTAACCGTGCATTCGAAATGGAGAAAGAAAGATGGGCGACTTGTGGCTGTCGGGTTTCATATCGAGAATGCTCCAGTGAGCTGGAAGCAGCTTATTTTTCAAGAGGTGCCGACCCCAGAGCATGACTCCTCTGAAGGTGATGCTTGGGATCAGTATGTCGGGGCCCGGGTTTAACATGCAGGGGAATTTTTTTGCATTTTTTCCGAGAGATCATTATCAAGTATGAAAAGGAGTTCTATGAACTCCTTTTCATACTAATATCCTTTCATGCCTCTTGTTCTGTAGCATCCGCCTGTATGGCCCAAGCCAGTTGCGGAGTACCGGTAATGAGCTGTTGAGTGTATTTTTATGTTATCATTTGAAGGTTTTGTGCAGCGTGCTTGCGCCATGCAGAGGGTCCGCGATTTTTTTCGCCACCGGAAATACATAGAGGTGGACACGCCAATCCGTCTTCCGGTGCTGATCCCGGAAGCAGAAATTCTTCCCCTTGCCTCTGAATCCTGGTTTCTGCAAACCTCTCCTGAGCTCTGTATGAAACGACTACTGGCCCAGGGCTGCTCGCAGATTTTTCAGATTTGTCCCTGCTTTCGCAAAGGAGAACGGGGACGGCTTCATCAAGAAGAATTCACCATGCTGGAGTGGTATCATGCCGAATGGAGCTATCTGGAGCTAATGGAAGAATGTGAGCAGATGATCCAGCAGGTTGCAGGAAGAGACAGTATCTGTCGATCCGGTAAAGAAATTTCCCTACGGGCCCCTTGGCAGCGCCTGACCGTAAACGATGCCTTTCGCCGCTATGCTGGGATGTCAGCCGAAGAGGCTGTTGATAAAGGAGAATTTGATCTGTTACTGGTGGAAAAAGTCGAGCCGGAACTCGGCTGGGAATCTCCGGTTTTTCTCTATGATTATCCGATCGCGTTGGCTTCGTTGGCTCGGCCTAAGCCGGGATGTTCTGAACTGGCGGAGCGCTTTGAGCTTTATATCGGTGGTATTGAATTGGCTAACGGTTTTTCTGAGTTGACAGATCCTATCGCGCAGAGGCGTCGTTTTAACGAGGAGATTCGCAAGGTTGCTCTTGATAGCTGCGACAATACCGAGAAGGTGCCGGAGAAGTTCCTTGCAGCTCTTGAAAAATTGCCCGACTGCGCGGGTATAGCCCTTGGTCTTGATCGTTTGTTCATGCTCCTTTTGGAACGGGACAGTCTTGCCGAAGTGCTCCCCTTTTCTGAGGATGACCTGTGAAATTGTATTGTGCATGCCGTGTTACTTTGTGGTGCTTTTTCCCTTCGGTTACCTCTTTGCTATCTTCCCTTGAAAAGACATATTTTTGTTTTTTTTTGCGCTGTTTCATGGTTAAACAGTTCTCTGTTTGTAGAAATACTTCCTTCAAAGGAAGGGAGTAACTAGTTGTTGAGAAGAAAAGAAAGAGGATATGTTTATGAATTTCGGTAGATTATTCCAGGTTCCCAGCGTGGTGACGGTTATTCTTTTGTTAGGGCTGAGTTTTCCCGGCTCTGGTTTTGCCCAGTCTGGCTATGAACAGCAGCCTATGCAGCATATTTTTTCCGTTGCAGGACGTTTTGGTTTTGGGGGGATGGTGAATTCGGTGAATTACGGCGCTGGCCCAACTGCAGAGTACTGGTTTACCGAGCATGTTGGCGCAATGTGTACCCTAGGGGTAACCGGCGATTTTAAAACCACATCCCTTCGCGGGCATTATATGTTTAATTCGCTTGTTGTGATGAGCTCCTTTGCAATGCGGCCTTATCTGGGGATAGGTTATGCGCATGTCGAAGCAGATAGGACGCACGGGGGGGTTCATTTTGAAGCGGAAGAAGACGGGTTTGAGGGATATGCTGGCATTATGCATAATGCGAAGTGGCTTCATAAAAATCTTTTTTTTCGTGGGGAGATCGGGTTGTCTGCATATGATATAGCATTGCCCGATGATGATTTAAGTAATTTTACAGCTAGTTTCGGGGTGTCCTTGCTTTTTTAATAAGGGTTCTCTCTCTTCTTCCGTTATGTCCGGCAGTGGGAACGACTCTGCCGGTTTTGTCCTAATTTGTTGCTTTTTTATAGGCTTTTTCCTGTCTTTTTAACCGCTGCGGCGTAATCGTCTTCGTAATAGGGTTGGCCATTACATTCTTTTGCTAATTGAGCGCCTTTTTCTTGGTAAGGAGCGGTTTTTTTATTGTACTCCTTTTCCATCTCTTTCAGCTCTTCCACCTTCTTATTATAGAGCTCCACCTGCTCGTTATACTCTTCAATATCAAAGACTTTTTCGTCGTTGTTATCTAACTTTTCTTTGTTTTTCTTCAGGGATGCCGCAAGGTCACTGGTCTCGTTATTGAGGGCTCCAAACTCTTCCTTGGAAGCATTGATTTTCTGATATTCTTCGTCAATCTCTGCTTTGAGGTTTATGCAGGCTTCAAGCATTTCTTGAGTCAGGGCACCTTCACTGTTTTTTGTCTTTCGATACTTGCGCTCTGATTTTTTTGTGTTGGCATTTAAGCCCTTAGCTGAGGCAGTGTGAAAGCCGGGAGCTATAATGGACAAGGAGATAACACCGGCGAATAATAGTTGTGTTGTGGAGGTGGACATGGGAGAGACTCCTTTCTTGTATCGTTGGATTATGAGGTTAGCTGTTTCCTTGAGTCGGGTGTTCATTTATTTGCGTTTATCGGTCTCGTGGAGTGGAAAAAAATGAAGGTGAACCGAGGGTGCCAGTACCTTTGTCGATTTCTGATTTCCTGCCAGGAATGCGGGGAGGTGATGCGGAGGCGAGAAAGATGGGAAGGAAGTGTAGCTGGCATCCGTGAGTGTTGCTGAGATGAAGGACCGATAAGGGAGAGACAGGCCGTGAAGTTTTGCCTCCCCCAGGATTTTCTTATGGAAAAAACGGTTCCTTTTCGAGCCAAGTCGTTTGCCGGTTACATGCCGGTATGCCCAAAGCCCCCATGGCCCCGCTCTGTTTTTCCCAGCTCCCGCACTTGCTGCAATTGAGCTTGGCACACCGGAGCAAGAATCAGTTGAGCAATCCGATCGCCCCGTTGAACAGTAAAAGGGGCCTTGCCGAGATTAATCAGACCGATCTTGACCTCGCCTCGATAGTCAGCATCTATAGTCCCCGGCGCATTGACGACTGTGACGCCGTGCTTGATTGCCAAGCCGGATCTCGGGCGTACTTGCATCTCAAAACCATCAGGCAGGGCGATGGCGAATCCGGTGGGAAAGAGTTTGATTTCTCCGGGCTGAAGCACGGTGTCTTCAGTCGTTGCCGCCGCTGCATCCATGCCCGCAGCTTGTTTGGTGGCATAGGCTGGTAAAGAAAGATCCCGACAACTGTCGGGATCAAGCCAGCAAAACTGTACGTCTATCAGTTGCATATTTCTTTAATAAATCGCTTTGGCCTACAAGCCGCGCCCTATTTTTTTCTCAATCGCCTTGTAATCGTCTTCGTAATAGGGTTGGTTATTGCACTCCTGCTCAAATTGCCCCTCTTTTTTCTTGTACGGTTTGATCGTATCTTGGTATTGTTGGGTTTTCTGCTTCAATAGCGGGATTCTGGAGTTGTACTCTTTCACCTTGGTATCATATTCTGCTCGAGCGGCGCTGTTGTCGTTTTCGTCGAATTGTCCCTTATTATTTTTGAGATAGGCTCCGAGGTCTTTTACTTCATTATTCAGTTTTCCCAGCTCCTGTCTCAGGGTGTCCAAGTTGGCAGCATCTTTTTCCATGTCAATTTTTAGGACAACACAGGACTCAATCATTTCCTTAGTGAGCGCCCCAGGGCCGTTTGTAGTATCTCTGTATTCTCGTGCCATCATATCTGTATCGATATCTGCACTTGGTGGTGGAGGCGTAGCTGCGTGGATGCCACATGGTGAGATTATACCTATAAGGGCCAGCAGGCCTAACGTTAATGAAGTCTTCTGCATTTTCTTCCTCTTATATTGAATTCATCTAACTACGATTCAAAGTATCCCCGACGTGTATCATATATAGCATATATTTTGGCGAGATTCACAGGAAAATATACGGTCGGCCTAACATAGTCATGAGAAAATTTATGAGAGCAAAAGAGAGGGCTGAACATGGTGTCAGGAAAAGGCGAGACTCTTCTTTCGGATTCAAATGAAAGACTGGACAATTATTATAGATACTTTATATTGCTTTGCTGCTGAGCGGACGTAACTCTCCTACCGGGAGAGTGAGGTTGGCCCCCCCTGTTCTTTTTTTTGGGGCTGTTTTGGAAAAATACTGAAGATCGGTTTCGGAAAGGGTGAAGAGAGCATGGCTTTTTTCTATGAAAAGAGAAACAAGATCTTGGTGCGGCAAAAGAGAACGGTATGAAATGTCCCGAATGCGGTGTTAAGCAAAAAAAAGATGGTGAACTTCGCTGCTGTTGCGGCTATCAGTTTATTTTTCACATGGGAAACGCTCAGGGGATAACCGATGCGAGGTTCTTCAATCTGCTTCGCCGGGCCGGGGGCAACGGACGTTTTTATTTTACCTTTCCTCAGCTTTACAGCACCTGGTGTCAACAGGACGCAGAAGAGAGAATTTCCCTGTTGCGAAAAAGACTTGCCGCTGTCGGAGTTCTTCTGTTCGCTCTTTTTATCTCGTGTTTTTTCCTGTTCGGCTGGATTGGCGGGTTACTCAGTCTGATCCTGTCGGTTTGCCCTTGGCTCTTGATCCGGCAGTATCGTCGACAGCAACCGCCTGATTTGGGAAGGCTGAAAAAGTTGGTCAAGCAATGGCAAGCAGGGCATGGTGGGGGGGATGAGATGTTGTTACTCGGTCCGAGCCTGCATGAGCCGCCACTTAGTTTTCTGGAAAAGGATCTTTTTGATTACGGGGTTGAGCGAATTATTATTGTCGAACGTCCCCTTTTGGTCGATTTATTGGTCAGGAATGGTTTTCATGCTGAACAGAACGCCCTTATTTTTTCACGGGACGGTTATCCTGCCTATATTGTTCAGCGTGCTCGAAAAATGCTCAAAGAGAGTCCCTCGTTGCCTGTGTATCTGCTGCATGACGCCAGTGAGGCGGGAATGGCGATGTCCCGGAAAAATAAATTGTCGGGTCGCACCATCATTGATCTTGGTATCAGGCCGGAGCATTTGGAGAAGATGCATTTTCTTGACGCATTGCAATTGGGGAGAAAGGGGCGGAAGGCACCTCTTGACATTCTGCCCTATCCTGTTTTAGCCGCAATATGCGGGGAGGCGATCCGTGAAAAGAGCACACTCCTTGAGGTGTTGGAGCAATGGGATGCTGACAGAGTACGGAAGCCTCTTTTGTGATGCAACGATATAAAATCGGAAAAAAGAGTACACGCAGATAGGGAGTGCAATGGAAGCAATTTTTGGCTTTTCCGGTTGGAGCGGGAAAAAGAACCGGGCTATGGCGGAGGCATTGAGTCATCGGGGGGATCCTCCGGCCCGAACTCACGCCTCGATTCGTTCTACAGCCTGCTGGCTTCCTTCCCGTTCAAATCACGGAGGTATCATTGAGCACCGAGGGCAGGTCATCGCCCTTGCCGGTCATCTTTTTACAGATCAGAAAAAAACGCATATGGCCTCGCTCCTGCGCAGTTATCGGGAGAAGGGCCTTGAATTTATTCGGGATCTGCGAGGTGTCTATGTGCTTGCTGTGCTGGATGAGGACCGTATACATCTTGCACGGGATCCTGCTGGACTCCGTACTATCTATTACGGATTGTATAACGATAGATTTATTTTTGCTGTTGAACCTGAGGGGGTGCTGGCTTGGTCCGGTTTTGCCCGTAATCTGCGACCGGCGGCGGTGGCACAGTATTTTGCCTATGGCTTCGTGCCGGGCGCTGAGACTATGCTGGAGAATCTCTGGGAGTTGCCTGCGGGACATACGGTGACCTTTGCCCAGGGAAAGGTGGAGCCGCCGCGTCGTTTTTTCTTTCCTGAACAGGTGGACAAGGAGGAAAGGAGCGAGCAGGAATGGAAAACCGAATTCGTCTCTCTTCACGGGCAGGCTCTTGCTGATCAGTTGCCTATTAACAGTTCTGTCGGCCTTTTTCTTTCCGGGGGACTCGGCTCCGCTGCGATCGGTGCGGAAGTCATCAGGCAGCGGGGGAAAAAAATACCGAGCTGGTCTATCTGCTTTAACGACAATCAAAGGGGATTGGATCATGCCGGAGCCGTTGCTGAGTATATAGGTACTGATCACCGGGAAATTCTGATTCAGCCGAAGGATTTCTTGAAGAGTC
>CBFDDU010000141.1:0-9388 GCA_965603655.1 uncultured Candidatus Electrothrix sp.
CCAAGGGTCATGAAATTACGCCGCTGAAACTCCTCCATACCGGTGCGATCACCAAGCCAGGAAATCCAATAGGTACGTATCTCAAAGGGAGGAGCATAGGCATAATCCAGTTCGCCGACAGTCAGCCGGGGCTGCGCAGGAATGCTCTCGCCGAATTCGGTAGGCAGGTACCATCGACACCCCCAGCGACGCAGGAGTTCTATGACTGCATAATAATGGCTGAGATCGTTACTGCCAGCAAGATAGACTCGGTTATTTTTACGCTGGAGGACAATGGCATCACTGCGCAAAATCCCCTTTACCGTGACCGGCTTTTTCAGGGCGGCTATAAGAGATTTATCCGTCTTTAGCGCTTCCTGGCCGATAAGGAAAACTGGCTCCTCTCCTTTGAGTGCTGCCGCTATCGACCCTGGAGTATTGGCAATGGTCGGAGTCGCCCCGGACATCATCTCAATGTATTTTGCCAAATCCTGTGCTGCAAGCATTTCTTCCTGACCTGCCTGTTCAGCAACAATGATAACAGCTGAAGTTTTGCCACCATCGGTAATAAGCAATTCCTGAATTTTAGGCTTATCTGTTTTCGCAGCAAGAACCTCGGTAGCAGCAAGCATGCTTACACCAATAACGATTAACAACAATAACTTATTTTGCAATAACGCCATCATTTCCCCTCTAAGGATCAAGCCCCGAATAATTGCATGATTTTACGCCATAAAAACAGCTTGTTATTTTTATTGAGAATGAAAATTGCAAAAATTTTGAAGAAACTCGGCGTAATGAATATCAGGAACAGGACTGTATGGTGGATAAAACTTTCCATGTCTAGAATACAAACCATAAACAAAAACAAAGGGGTTTAAATACATATCTGTCGGAGGTTCCACAGCCCAATCAATCAAACTTGATTTTTTTATCATTTCTTTTATACTATCAATTGATATAGGGTGAAGATCTTTGTCCAAAGAAACCCAAGGTGCATTTGAGTCAACGACCAACCAACCTTTTTTTGTCAAGACCTCTGTTACGGCATGAGAGGGAATACCAGGGGTCACAATTGATTTTAAAGAAAAACCTGCCTGCTCTGTATACATACTGACATGCCTAGTTCTAAACCCAGCATATCTCAATATTTTTTCAATCACCCTGCTCCTATCATAACATAACCCTTTTTTTACGTTATAAACCTCCTTTGGTTCTCTCTTTTTGTAATGCAGGATTCCCTCATTTTTTGACGCAACATCCAAAACGGAACGCTGCACGGAAACTATATAATTCAATTCATCCTTATATAAATAGCCAGCTCTTAAGGGTATGACCCTGTCTAAATATAGTGGAATATATTTCCTATCATCATCTGAAAGAGAATTATCCACTGCATGATAAAAAAGAACCATCGCCAAACAAGCAACGACTGAAAATGATAATAAAATATTTCTTCTTCTGATTTGCATCCCAACCCTCATTTTAATAAATACACCCAGTAGCCGATATACTCCTTGATTCCCTTCGTTGTCATCTCCAGAGCCTCGGCCTGGGGCAGCCAATCAAGAAAGGTAGGAGCACGCTCAACTAATTGATAATCGGTTGCTGCCGGTAGAACAGACACGCCAATCCCTGTGAAAATTGCCTCAGCCCGGCGCATATGACTGGCTGAGGTCACCAGCAGAATCTTCCTGATTCCTTGTTGCTGCAACATCTTTTGGGTATAGATAGCGTTCTGTTGCGTATTTCTGCTCTTGGTTTCCAGTACCATTTTTTCTGCGGGGATGCCTATTAATTGAAGAATATCAGCCATTGCCTCGGCTTCAGATCGATAGCCTGGATCATTACCGCCGGATAAAATAAGAAGAGGTGCCTTCCCGGCCTTAAAAAGTCGGGCAGCATGAATGATTCGATCTGCTCCGCCCCCGAGATCAGTCAGGTCGTTTCCGGAAACTCTCCCCCGGGTAACGCCGCCCAACACAACAATCGCATCCGCAGTGGGGATTTCTTCGAGAGCAAGCGGCGGATAATACCGTTCCAGAGAATCCAGAACAAACTCGGCAGCTACCTGGGTCGAGCTGATCCAAAGCAAAGCGATCGCCATGAGCATCAGCAATCCGGCACTCCGCTTCCTGCGCATCCAAAGCAGGAGGAGTCCGGCAAGGAAAAGCATAATCGCCATGCCCAAAGGATAAACAAACAAGGGCAGCAGTTTAGTCAGTGCAAAACTCATATCTTTTTAAAAATATAATAAAAACCTTATTCAGCTCGGCCCAGACAGTCTTCAGGGTATTTTCATCCTGCCACCATTGTCCACTTGGTGACAGTCGGTTGCCAAACTCATCTGAACTGACCGTTCTTACCTGCACATCAGTCCGAGCAAAGCGTTCATTAAATATCAGAGACGCCCGGCGGGTATGGTAGGGGTCTGTCACCACCAGCACACTCTTTATCTTATGCGCACGGCAATACTTCTCGACCAATTCTGCATCGGTAAAGGTATTGCTTGATCCTTCTATGATGGTTATCTTGCCTTCCGTTACGCAGTCCGGGCAAAAACGCCCCAACATATGATCCCAGGCGTTTTTCTTGTTGTCCACCAAGACAAGATGGCTGACCAGACCGGCCTCATACAAAGACAAACCCTTGCGAAGACGACTCCCTCCCCCTCCGCCCAGCACCACAGCAATACCTGCCTGTTCAACCGGTTCATCCACAATAAGCAGAAAAGGAGCATAGCGCATAAAAACCATCCCGGCAGCAAGAACCAGCAGGATGCCGAACAAGGTACCGAACAAAAAAGGAAAAAACCGCGTTTTCAAGCTGAGGCCCCTGTCATCCTATTTACGGAAAAAAATAATCAGCCCCTCTGTAAAACGCCGGGCGTACAACCAGGGTAAGACGATTTTCTTTTCTTTCTGATAACGCCAAAGCATGAATTCTGCGGGGGGGAATGCATTTTGCACAATATACGAGAAACGTTCTTGCCAACCGGATAAACCTTTCAGTTCAAGCAAAGTATGCTTTCTGATACCGTCACGTCTGCCGCTTCCAAGGAGTTGAGCAACAGCTTCATTTCCGGTTCTCTCTTGTAAAAAGAGCTTTAATTCTTCTGGGCACACTGTACCGAACCAGGATTGGGCTGTGGCTATGGCGTCAGCGCAAAGGGAAATGATTTGAAGTTCCTTTACTCGTCGACAAAAGGCGGCTATCTCCTGCGCAGTCAGAGCCTGACAAAGCAGGTGGATATCATACAGCCAAATCAGGCGATCACCGCTATGGGAGAAATGGCCTGCCCTGTGAAAACAGGAAAAGATCAACGCATCGACCTTGCTCAAAGTTCGGGCATTTTCTCCCAAGACCGGAATAGCCTCTGCATTTTTGTAGAGGTTTCCGTTGGTAAAATCCCGGCTGAACTGGCGGTTGCAGTTACTCACCTGCCAGTGCAAATCATAGCAGCAGGACAATCCCTGTGCGGTTTTCTTTGAATAGCTCATCTGGGTGTTGATATAATTCACTTGCGCTTCATGGAGAGGCGCGTACCCCAGTTTTTTCATCAAGGCGGCTGCCTTTTCCCTATCTCCCTCCAGGATAAGCAGATCAGTATCACATCTCGGACGCAGGCCCGGCTCCGGGTACAGGGCATGGGATAACGGCGTTCCTTTAAGGAGAAGCGGGGCGACACCGATTTGTGCAAAGGCGTTGAGCAGGTGACGAAGATCCATCTCGACTACCAACTCAAAGGCGGCCTGCCGCAAAGCTGTTTTTCGCAGGCGAAGCAAAAGGCTTTGCGGCCAAACATCGCCTGTTTCTGCTGCCAGTCTCCAAGCCAGTCTTCGAAACAGGAGCGGAGCCATTCCTTGAGCTACGACATCCTGAAAAAAGACCTCTTCTGACAGCGTTCCGCTTTCCGGCCATACTGCTTCCTGATTAATAAATACTCGACGAAGCAAGTCACCGCTCTCCGGGTGCAGTCCTCGAACCGTCATCCGCCTCTTATCGACCTCTTCTGAATCCCGAGGGAGCAATAGACTTCCCATGTCTGACGAAAAACAATCTCCTGATCAAATTCCTTGCAGACCTTTTCCCGGCCTGCTGTACCGAAACGAAGACAGATTTCCGGGTTTTCCAAGAGGTACTCAATTTTTTCCGCCAAGGCAACAGCATCACCAATCGGCACGAGAAAACCGTTTTTCCCATTCTCCACTATCTCCCGACAACCGGGTGCATCAGTGGTAATAATGGGCAGGGCCATAGACGCCGCTTCCAGAAGGCCACGCGGCGTTCCCTCCCGCCAGCTCGGCAGTACCATAAGATCCACCTCACTCATCAGCTGCTGCATATTCTCCACATGCCCAAGTACCGTTAATCGACCTGATTCCTGCCATCGCCTTATATCCTGCTCCGGTACAGCACTGGGATTACCCGGATCCGCAGCCCCGGCAAGCAGGAACTCAAGCTCATCGCTCCGATGGGCCAATAACTCGGCAGCTTCTACATATTCCCTAATGCCCTTCTCCCAAAGCAGCCGAGCCGCCAGCAAGACCCGAAATTTCCCCCTCCCCTTATGTGCTCTCCGTCTCCGCACAGGGGCAAAACGCTCGGTATCCACGCCGGAACCTCGGATCAAATGAATGCGCTCTGGATGAACCAGCTTATGTTGAAAAAACAAACTTCGATCATCAGGATTCTGGAGAATTAAACGGCTCCCCTTGCCCAGTAAAGCCTGCCTGAGCAACCCCTTGACCAGCGGACGAAGAATTCGGGCTCGGAGGGATTGACTGATAAAGACATGCCCCAAGCCTGTAACAGCGTGAATTCTGTTTTGTATACCTGCGGCCTGGGCAGCCAAGGCACCGTAGATCACGCTTTTAATGGTAAAATTATGGACGACATCAGGTTGCTCTTTTTTATATATCGAGCAGATATATCGGAGGAGCCGTACTTCACTAAACGGATTAAGACTGCGCCGTTCCATAGGTAGCGAAATCCAACGAAACCCCGCCGTTTCTATTTGTGCCCCGTATTCTCCGGGTGGTGACATCATGACCACGACAGCTCCATTTTCACGAAGAAAGCAGGCCAGGTCTAAACGAAAATTATACAGATAACCATCTGTAATGGCGAAAAAAATGATTTTCATGAACAGGCGCAGGCTATTCGAACAAAATATTCCGATACGGAAGCCAATATCGGGCATGGGTGGCGAAATTCAACCAGACAAAGAGGACCGCGCCATAGCCCAATAAAATCCATGTGGTCATCGTATCTGGATGATATTCCTTTCTAGCAAGAAAAGGTAGGCGGGAAAAAACCACCACCTGCAAGGGAGTGAGATAGAGGGCCAGTCGATCCACAGCTGTAGTGGCAAATCCAACCACAAAAACACAGACGATTGCCCCATAGGCCATCCATAACCAAAGTAATGCATTGGGGTACACCTGTTTCCACTGTTTCCAGTACCTGAGCAGAAAAACAGCGGCAACACCATTCATCGCCACTCGAATAACAGCACCCTGGGAATACATTTGCTGCTCAACATAGGCAGTCCAAAGATGATCCACCTCCTTGGCCACCAAAGCATCCCATAACCCAGCAGAAATCAGAACGACTGCCATAATTCGATATAACCATCCCTGCCGGTAAAGAAAGATTCCCAGCGGGATCATAATAATCGCTGTCTTGTGAAACAGGACGGCAATAATAATGAACAGTACATAGGGAATAAATTTGCCCTTCTCAAGATAAGCAAGCGCCCAAAAAATAAGGCCAAGTGCCACGCCCTGCCGCGAATACCCCATTGCCACCACAACCATTAAATACGGGACAGCAACCGCCACCCCCAGCCAAGAGCGATACAAACCTCGACAAAACACCGTCAGGCCACTGATAAAAATCAATCCGCAGGCTACGTTGACGCCATAAACCTTCCAATCCAGATGGACCATCAAACGGTTCAAAAGGATATACCCCGGATCTCCTTCTATAGGGTCAGTAAATGCCCTACCGATTTCTCGTTCATAGTAAAGCAGATAACTTCCCCAATCTCCTCCAACCTGAAACCTCAAGCCGATACAGATCGTAAAAAAAAGACTCAACACAATCCAAGGTGGCCAGGAACGCTCTCTGGAGTTACCTGACAAGGCCACAAAAGCTGGAATAGAGTACATCAGCCAATACAGCCACATCTTAATTTTTCTCCTGCTGCGTTTCAAGCCAGACTTGAAACATCAATATGGACCACAGAGAATGTTCCCTATTATATTTTCCGCTCAAATGTTCCTGCCATTTTTGTCGAAGAGGTTCAGGTCGAAAATACCCCTGTTCAGATAAACTAGCAGGATCCAGGAGATGCTCGGCCCAGTTACGTAAAGGGCCGCGCAACCACTCTCCTAGAGGTATGGCAAACCCCTGCTTGGGTCGTTCAATCAGTTCCTTTGGTACGTATTTGTACAAGAGCTGCCGCAAAGGCCATTTCCCCTGGCCGCCACGAATCTTCATGTGCAACGGTAAACGCCACGCCAGCTCCACCACTCGATGATCCATAAAAGGTACTCGCGTCTCAAGACTTACCCCCATAGCAGCCCTATCCACCTTGCATAAAATATCATCAGGTAAATAGGTCATAGCATCACAATACATCATACGTTCTTCAGCCCGCTCCAGTTGCGGCCATTTTCTTCTGTCTGTCAGTAAGGTTTCAACTCTCTGTCCTGCCAACACGATCTCCTCTGGTGCTCTCCACTCCGAAACCAGACTCAGATAAAAATCATCAATATCCCGAACCCCCTGTAATCGTTGCCCGAGTTTTTGCAGTTTTTCTCCTGCTAAGGCTATAGAAAATTTATGTGCAATGCCCTGTTGGTACCTCAATAAATCGTTTTGAGAGGCCCAAATAAGGAAGTGAGAAAGCTGCTGACGAACAGCATAGGGAAGCCACGCAATTTTTCGCCAGATTTTCGGCGCCCAAAGATACCGATTATACCCCCCGAACAGCTCATCCCCACCGTCACCGGACAGGGCCACTGTAACATACTGGCGGGCCATTTGCGCCACCAAAAAGGTAGGGATTTGCGACGAATCAGCAAAAGGCTCATCGTATAAAGTGGGCAACTGAGGAATCACCTCCATCGCCTGAGAGGCATTCAGATATATTTCCGTATGATCAGTATGTAAATGTTCTGCAACGGCTTTTGCATAAACCGCTTCACTGTACCCGTCTTCTTCGAAGCCGATGGTGAAGGTTTTAATCGGTTTGCTCGTCTGACCTTGCATCAGCGCTGCAATCAAAGAGGAATCAATGCCGCCGGAGAGAAAGGCACCGAGCGGAACATCCGCTACAGATTGTATCCGAACCGACGCTGTTAAAGCTGTTTCGAGAGAGGATAATGCTTCCCGCTCGTCAAGTATCATACCTGACTCTCTCTTCTTGATCTGATCATGCAACGACCAATAGCGTTGCAAGGTCCAGTTTACATCTTCACTGGGAGCATGAGGGGCAAAGGCAGGTTCGACATACGGAGCGGGGGCGTCTACGGTGAACATACAGCCCGGTTCCAGCTTATATATACCTTGATAGATAGAGTGCGGCGCAGGAATATACGAATAACGGAGGTAAAGAGGAATTACATCCCGAGCAATAGGATTGGTAAAGCCGGGATATTGACGCAGAGCCTTCAGTTCGGAACCGAAGATAAAGCCGCCGCTACACCAACCGTAATAAAGCGGCTTCTCGCCCATTCTGTCACGAGCGAGTGTCAACTGCCTCTCTTGGCGGTCCCATACAGCAAAGGCAAACATGCCCACGAAGTCTTGCAGACTTTCCTTGATACCCCAGGCCTCAAAACAGGCAAGCAAGGTTTCTGTATCTGAATGGCCCTGCCATACTCTTTGCAGAGCCTCTCCAGCTTCCAGCTGTCTTCGTAACGAAAGATGATTATAAACCTCACCGTTAAAAACGATGACATAACGTCCTGAAGCAGAATGCATGGGCTGATGCCCTGACGGAGAGAGGTCGAGAATTGCCAGACGCCTGTGTCCTAAACCGACTCCGCACTCACAATCCATCCAGATGCCGCTGTCATCAGGGCCACGGTGTTGGAGAGTATCGGTCATTTGTTTGATAGACCCAGCGTAATCATCAAGATGACTCGTAATAAATCCTGTAATTCCGCACATAGCGTCTCAAGCGATCAGTGAATTATTTTTACAAAATACCATACATTGTTCTCGGCAGAACAAACATATCTCGCTGAAAACATACCAAACGAGGAGTAAAAAAGCATCTTTCTTTATGCAGAGCAGACATTTTCTGCATAAAAGACCCTTGTATTTTAGCCAAAAGAAGATATTATAGCCCTGTGTAATTATCAACGGGAGGAAAACATGTATCGTAAGGCATTATCGGATATAGATGAATGGAAAAACAGAACTGATCGGAAGCCGCTGATTATTCGCGGGGCCAGACAGGTCGGCAAGACATGGCTCGTCCGAGAGGCTGCCCGGAAACATTTCAAGAATTTAATTGAGATTAATTTCGATAAGACACCGGACAAGGCGCAACTGTTCAAAACCGGAGATATAGAAAAAATCCTACAGCTCCTTGAGATTGATACAAATACAGATATCGTTCCCGGAAAGACGCTCATCTTTTTTGATGAGATCCAGGCGGTACCGATTCTTCTTCCTTTGTTGCGGTATTTTTTTGAAGAACGACCGGATATACACATTCTTGCTGCTGGTTCTCTGCTGGAGTTTTTACTGGCGGAACATGATTTTTCCATGCCTGTGGGCAGAATTGAGTATCTGCACCTGGGACCTATGGATTTCGAGGAATTTCTCCTAGGCTTGGGCCAGGACAGATTGTCCCGCTTTCTGAACGTTTTTTCCTTGAAAGACCGTATTCCCGAGTCAATCCATAATAACTTGATGTATTATGTCCGCTTGTTCTGGATCATAGGCGGGATGCCAGCAGCAGTTAAAAGGTATGGCTCAGAGCAGAACTTTACTGCTGTCGAACGGGAGCATGAAAGCATTCTCCAAACCTATGAAGATGATTTCAGTAAGTACCGACAACGTATTCACTCCGAACGACTGCGCAGAGTTTTCAGGCGGTTACCGTCACTTATCGGTGGCAAGTTGAAGTATGTAAATCTTGATCCAAACGAAAAGTCAAGAGACCTTGCGGATACACTGCATCTGCTTGAGCTAGCACGCATCTCTTATCCTGTCAGACACAGTGCAGGTAACGGTGTGCCTTTGGGTGCAGAGGTGAAAGAACGGGATTTCAAACCACTGTTTCTTGATATTGGCCTGGTGACAACCGGTCTCGGCTTAAATCTCGTTGATCTCCATGCTCAAGAGGAACTGCTTATGATCAACAACGGTGCAATGGCCGAGCAGTTCA
>CBFDDU010000142.1:0-9316 GCA_965603655.1 uncultured Candidatus Electrothrix sp.
CTTTTTTTCGACAGGGTCGACATTTTCCGCCACCATTCTGCCGTAAACAAGAGAAGCCAAAACGCCCTTCTGGTTTTCTCGTACCCCGCAACGCCCTCTTTTTCCTGGCCTGATTCGGCAGCGATGATGACAAAGAGCGCAAACAACTGCGTGCTCTTCTTGGTGGAGATCTTCTCGGATATACAAACGTGCTTTTTCATGAAAGAACCTCCCAGATCAGCGGAATTAACGGTTGCAGGCCAAGAGAGAACTGCGTATAACAAAAGGATAAAAAATTATTTCCTTTTTGCCAAGCTGGATGCGACATAAACCTAAAGAAAAAAGATGAAAAAGATCATTTCAGGTGGACAGACAGGGGCTGATCGGGCCGCATTAGATGCAGCCAAGACTAAATCGGGGACAGACCACGTTCCCCCCCGGCTCTATTGCCTGTTGCCTGCTCTACTCATGCCTTAGCGCATCAATAGGATCAAGCCGAGCCGCCTTCAAAGCCGGAAAATAGCCAAACACCACTCCGACAGCAGCGGAAAACAGGAAGGCAATGCCGATGATCTTCAGATCAAGAATAAAGGGGATTCCCATTATATGAGTGAACCCGAAGGACGCACCCAGGGTCAGGATGATCCCGAAGATGCCGCCGAAGGAGGACAGCACCACCGCCTCGGTCAGGAACTGGAGCAGCACCTCGTGCTCAAAGGCCCCGATGGCCAGCCTGATGCCGATCTGTGCTCGGACGTCGCGTGCTCCAGGGAAAGCCGGGCGACCGAGGATGAAATCTGTTGTTGGCAAATATAATAAATAAAAAAACGTGGTCTGTCCCTAATTTTCTAATTTTACACGTACTTTCTTAAAAAATAGCCCTTGTAGGAGAAGTGGAACAACGGTAAAATATCCTTACTTGAAAAAAAGGTAACAAATCGCGACCACATACAAAAGGAGAGCTGCTATGGATTGGGCCGCAGTAATCAACAATCCCTTTCTACAAAACCTGCCCTTCAAGATCGAACTCAATAAATGGGGACAGGTTTTGATGACTCCGGCAAGTAACAGCCACGGAAGACATCAATTCAACGTTGGTGACAGGATAAAAACCGAAAAAAAGGGTCACGGACAGGTCATCATGGAATGCTCGATCCAAACCAGCCAAGGCGTTAAAGTGGCGGATGTCGCCTGGGTCAGTGAAGAATTTATCAAAGAAAACGGTTTTGTCACCCCGTATTCAATGGCCCCGGAAATTTGCGTCGAAATCATCTCTCCCTCGAATTCAAAGGGAGAAATCGAAGAAAAAATTGAATTATATCTGGCCAAGGGCGCACATGAGGTTTGGATTGTCAATGATAAAGGAAAAACTCGATACTACACATACAAAGGAGAGATTCCTAAATCCTCAGAAGTCTCGACCGATTAACTCTACTCCTTTCCAGGACAGTAGTTTTGATGCGAGTAAGTTAGGGACAGACCCTAATTACCCCTAAATCCTTAGTAAATTAAGGAAAAACGTTTCTCCCCCCAGCTCTACTCATGCCGCAAAGCATCAATAGGATCAAGCCGAGCAGCCTTCAAAGCCGGAAAATACCCAAACACCACTCCCACAGCAGCGGAAAACAGGAAGGCAATGCCGATGATCTTAAAATCAGGTAGAAAGGGGATTCCCATCATATGGGTGAATCCGAAGGACGCACCCATGGCAAATAGGGCGTAGACCAGGTTTTGAATTATAGTCGCATGGCCCCGGTATCGAGATAACACGCTCAAAGCTTCAGCACCAACCTGATCCCTTCATCAATCTCATTCATCACTCTGCCCGACAGAGTATGCACCTTTTCTGTACAAAGAGCCTTATCAAGAGTGATCAGCTGAGAGACATTGACAACACTTTTTTTGGACAATCCTGACATCTTCGACGAAAGTAAAACATTTCCCGGCGCAGCAGCCAAACCTACATTGCTCGTTATTACCGCAGCAATAATCGTGCTGATATTGCTGCGGTTAAATTCGTTCGACTGAATAATCACCATTGGCCTTCTGTAACCAGGTCCCGACCCGACAGGATCCAGAAGTTCGGCCCACCATATTTGCCCGCGCTTGATCACCATTTTTCCTTTTCCATCGCGTTCATTTGCATATTGACAAGGCCTTGATCCAACTCGGAAGAATCATCGGGATAGACCTTGTTTAACTGATCAGTAATATAATCTGCCGGATGCTGCTCAAGAAATGTTGCAAGGGCCTTTGCGTAAAGGCGGCTCCGCGAAAAACCATGTTTTTTCGCGTATTGGTCCGCAACACTAAAGAGCTTATCAGGGATAGAAACAGCCGTTTTCATAATTTCACCTTTCCATTCTTTTTCACATTATCTTCTTCACACTAAAAGTATAACCAAAGTAATACTTTCTTGTCAAGGTAAACAGGAGTCATTTCATTGCCATTTTAAAGAATCAATAGGGTCAGACTCCAACAAAAAAAGTAGTCAGGGCGTTTTTGTCACTCATGCCGCAAAGCATCAATAGGATCAAGCCGAGCAGCCTTCAAAGCCGGAAAATACCCAAACACCACTCCCACAGCAGCGGAAAACAGGAAGGCAATGCCGATGATCTTCAGATCAGGAAGAAAGGGGATTCCCATCATATGAGTGAATCCGAAGGACGCACCCAAGGCCAGAATGATCCCGAAGATGCCGCCGAAGGAGGACAGTACCACCGCCTCGGTCAGGAACTGGAGCAGCACCTCGTGTTCAAAGGCCCCGATGGCCAAGCGGATGCCGATCTCACGGGTACGTTCCGTCACCGAAACCAGCATGATATTCATGATGCCGATGCCGCCCACCAGCAGGCTGACCGCAGCCACTGAACTGAGCAGAGCGGTCATAGTCTTGGTGGTGCCGGTGAGCATGGCGGCCAGCTCCTTGGTGTCTCTGATCCGAAAATTATCTTCTTCATTCTCGGTCAGATGTCGACGTTTGCGCAACATCGTACGCAAATCTTCGGCAATCTTTTCCGTGGACACCCCGTCCATAACCGAAAGCTGGATCGAGGAGACATCCCGGTTGCCGGTGAATCTGCGTTGCACCGCTGACAGCGGCATGACGATCAGGTCGTCCTGATCCCAACCCATACTGGACTGGCCCTTTTCTCCCAGCCGTCCAATCACCTTACAGGAAACCTTACCCAGGCGGATACTCCTGCCCACGGGGTCTTCACCGGGAAAGAGGTTTTCACTCACTGTCTCGCCGATAACGCAGACCGCCTTTCCTCCCCGTGCTTCTGCCGGTTCAAAAACTCTGCCGCTCTCAATTTCCCAATTGCGGACGGTAAAAAAGTCGTTGCTGCTGCCGGTTATGCCGGTTGACCAGTTCCGGTTGCCAGCCACCGCAGTTGTGCTGGCAGAGCAAACCGGAGCAACCCCGTTCAGCGAAACAATCTCCTTGCGGATAGCCTGAACATCCCGCAGGTTGAAACTGGGTGCTGCGTTGCGGTTCGGCCCCCGGCGCTGACCCGGTGAGATCATCAGGACATTGGTACCCATAGCCGCAATCTGGCCGGTGACCTGGGCGGTGGTGCCGTTACCGATGGTTACCAGGGTGATGACTGCGCCCACCCCTATGATGATGCCGAGCACGGTCAGGACAGAGCGCATGACATTGCGCCGGATGTCGCGCAGGGCGAGCAGGATCATTTTCAGGAACATTCAGCCTTCCTCCTTTGCAGCATCAGATGCCACCTTGCCGTCAACAAAGCGGATAATCCTCTTGGTATAGGCGGCCATCTCCGATTCATGGGTGACCATGACAATGGTGATCCCCTTTTCTCGGTTCAGCCCCACCAGCAGCTCCATAATCTCATGACTGCGGGAGGTGTCCAGGTTGCCGGTGGGTTCATCGGCAAACAGGATCGCAGGCTCGGTGACGATGGCCCGGGCAATGGCCACCCGCTGCTGCTGGCCGCCGGAAAGTTCACCCGGCGTGTGCGCTTCCCGGCCCTCCAGCCCGACAACCTTGAGGGCCTGCCGAGCCATTGCCCGCCGTTTGCGACCGGGGGTGCCCCGATACACCAGAGGCAGTTCAACATTTTCCAGGGCCGAAGTCCGGTTAAGGAGGTTGAAGCCCTGAAAGACAAAGCCGAGATAAAAACGACGGAGCATGGCCAGCTGCTTGCGGCTCAGTTCACTGACCTCCACCCCGCCAAAACGGTACTGGCCAGAAGTAGGCGTGTCCAGGCAACCCAGGATATTCATGCAGGTGGATTTGCCGGAACCGCTGGGCCCCATGATGGCGACAAAATCCCCCTTGCCGATATCCAGATCCACCCCGTGCAGGGCATAGGTCCGGGCCTGGCCGATGCCATAGGCCTTGGTGATATCCCGAAGGCTGATCAACGGGGCGCTCATCTCGCTTCTCCGCCGCTCAGGGCAGCCGTAATAACTAATTCTCCTGGTCGGAGATCTCCTTCCAGGATTGCCGTGCCGCTGCCATCAGTGAACCCGGCTTTGACCTTTACCTGACGAGGCTGCCCCTCCTTGAGCAGTACCCAAACGCTCTGCTGGCCGGTTTTCTTTTTCCCAGGCCGAGGTTGCCGGTTTCTTCTTGGCCGCCGGGGCATGATGGCGCTCAGCAGGGAAGGTTTCTTTTTTTGCCCGCTCTTCATGGACAACGGACTGAAGCGCAGGGCCGCATTGGGTACGGTCAGGGCCTGTTCCACCTTCTGGACCACGATTTCAGCAGTGGCGGTCATACCCGGTCTGAGGGCCAGATCTGTATTGTCCACCATCAGCACGGTCTCATAGGTCACCACCCCGTCGGTGACGGTTGAGGCGAAACGCACCTGCCGAATCACAGCAGAAAACTTGCGTTCTGGATAGGCATCCACGGTAAAGACGGCTTCCTGTCCCTCCTTGACTTGGCCGATATCGGCCTCATCAACCGCCACATGCAGTTCCATCTTGGTCAGATCCTCGGCCAACTTGAACAGGACCGGAGCGGAAAAGGAAGCGGCCACAGTTTGGCCCTTCTCAATATTCCGGCTCAGGACAATGCCGTTAACCGGGGAGATGATTTCTGCCTTGGCCAGCTCGTTTAGGGTGATATCCAGCCTTGCTTGGACTTCGGCAACCCCGGCCTCGGCACCGGCCTTATCCGCCCTGGCCCGTGCGACTGCCGCCTTGGCATTATCCATTTCCACCTTGGCAGGCAACTTGCCGCTGCTTAATTTCCTGACCTTTTCCAGCTGGCGAAGTTTAGCCGCTGTTTCGTTGCTGGTTGCTTGAGCCTGGGCCACTCTAGCCTTTGCCGCCTGAAAAGAGGCTTGGGTCTGCTTGACCTGGGCTTCGAGTTTTGAGATGTCCAGCCGGGCCAACACCTGTCCCTCAGTTACCTGATCATTAAAATCGACCAGCACCGCCTCGATATTGCCGGAAAGCTCGCTGCCCACATCCACTTCATTGGTGGGTTCTAGGGTGCCGGTTGCGGTCACCGTCACGACCAGGTCGCCGATGGTTACCGGTTCCGTTGTAAAAGTCATTTTTGGGCCGCTGCCTTCCGTTCCTTGCTGGTGAAAATACAGAAAAGCACCAGCAGCACAACAGAGCAGCAAAACCAGCAGGCAGAACCGATGCTTTCCGCCTTTTTTGCGGGATGATTGCAGGACTGCGGCAATGTCCAGTTCTGTTTCTTTTGCGCTCATCAGATGTTCTCCTTCGAGGTTATTGCATCCGCAGGGTCTGCCGGGCAGCAGGGCCAACCGCCACCCAATGCCTTGTATAGGCGAATGAAATTGGTCGCCATATTGCCCTCACTGCCAGCCAGTTGATTGGTAAAGGAGAGTAGGGCCTGTTGGGTTGCCAGCACGATGGTGAAATCAATAAGACCAGCCTTGTATTTCTTCTCTGCCAGCTCAGCCGCTTGTTCTGCCTCTTTGAGGGCTCTGGCCAAGGAATCTCTCCTTCCCTGTTCGTTGACATAGGCTGTCAGGGCATTTTCAACCTCTTCCAGGGCTGCCAGTATCGCAGCTTCATATTCAATCAGTGCCTGTTGCTGTTGTGAGGTTTGCACCTGAATGTTTTTGCGGATTGCTCCGGCATCAAACAGATGCCACGAGGCACTCAACCCGGCCTGTTCGGCCCAGAAGGCAGGACTGAAGAGATTTTCGGCAAAACGGGCCACGGACAGGCCGTTAATGCCGATGGCCCCGCTCAGCCGAAGTTTCGGGTACAAATCCGCCGTTGCCACCCCGATCCGCGCGGTCTGGGCGATCAGTTCGTCTTCGGCCTTGCGGATATCAGGCCGACGGCGGATGGCCTCCGCAGGCAGACCTATCGCCAGCGTTGCAGGGATCTGCGGGACGGGCCGTGCTTCTGTTAACGCTGTATGAAGGCTGCCCGGTGCTTTGCCGAGCAGGATCGCCAGCCGGTTCATGGAGGAGGCAAGGGAGGTTTCCAGAGCCGGAATCTGCGCTTCTGAACTTTCCAGATTATATTGCGCCTGATGCAGGGCCAGTTCGTCATCCAGACTGGCCTCATACTGCCACTGGATCAACTGCCGCGTTTCACGCTGCATGACAAGACTTTTGCGCACATTGAGCAGCTGAACCTGGGAACTGCGCAGATCGACGTAGTTCAAAGCGACCTCGGCCACCAGAGAGACCAGCACATCCCGCAGCTCTTCCCGGCTTGCCTGGAAATCCGCCTCTGCCGCCTCAACGGAGCGGCGAACGCTGCCGAATAGGTCCGCTTCCCAACCCGCATCAAGGCCAGTGCCGTAGTTTTCGCCGGAACTCTCGTTACCGTCATGCCTCCAAGACGCATTACTTGAGGCATCCAGAGAAGGACGGTTGCTCGTTGCTTGGATTTCCCGTTGGAGGCGGGCCTGCTCTACTCGTTCCGCTGCGGTTTTCAGGTCAAGATTGCCGTTCACAGCCCGTGTTATCAGGGAGGAGAGCTGCTCATCCTCCAGCATCTCCCACCAGGATGCCAATTGCCGGGGATCAGCCTGTTCTGCCTGTAACCCTTTGAGCAGGGGAGAGTGCCACTGTTCAGCCAGACGAAGTTCAGGCTTTTGATAATCTGGCCCGACCACTGCGCAGGCAGTCAGGAGCTGAAGAAGGCCGTACAAGAGCACGGAACTGAAGGGATATTTTCTCATGCTGTTTAAATATTTGCCTAGGCAGGTTCAGGAACGCATGCCTTCATTTTCCGGCAGTACATTCTTTTGTTATCATTATACATCTTAGCGGAGACCTTGGCTGCTTTAATAATCCCAACCGCCGAACAGCTGGCAAGCAGGAGGTAAACCGGCAAGAGAATGTTTTTTATGGAAGGAACAGTTCCTTTGCAAGGAGCTGATCAATCCCTGTACCTTTTACTATAGCCAGCACGGTTTTCGTGAAACTGTCCAAGGTGATCTTGCCGATAACCGGCAAAGAGCGGAACGAAGGGTCATGCGGCAATGTTACGAGGATGGCCTCAGCGGATGTACCCTTGGCCAATGTAGTGAAACAATGCGCTTTGATCCTAAGAGAGTGACTCCTTGTCAGACGCAAACGGTGACGAACAAGAAGAAGAAAAATAACAAGAAAAGAAAGGAAAAGAAGAAATCACCACCCCCGGTGGTTCCTCAACCAACCCAAAAATATGTGACTTCCTGGCAGCACCTCAAAGAGAAATGTCAGGGGAGATCATACCCTAAGGTGGCTCAACAATGCGGTAACCGGGGTTTCTGGCACGGAATCTCTTGCCGGGTGACCGGGAGTGACGGCAGCACCCAGGATCTGCACGGTAAAGTCGATCTGACTGATCCCTACGGACGAGCTTACTGCACTCGAAACACTCGACCTGCCCGTTTCAACTGTGTCAGCAGGTGCGACAACACCAACGGTCTCTTGATGACCCTGCCAAGGCCATAAAGTCTCCATAAGGCCTATCGGCGAGCAAAAACGCGCAGTTCAAGCCGTAAACCTAACAGCCCGGAGAATCTCCGGGCTGTTTCAGATCAATCTCATCAGTCCACGAGAACAGCAGCAGCTTATAAGCTGCTGCTTAATCCTTATCCAGCTCTTCCTCAGCAAAAACTATCAGGGCGCAAGCCGGTCATCGCCCTTCCAGGCCTCCTCTCCGACCTGCGACGTCTCAACCCCTTCCTCCATCTTCACAGGCCGAACAATACGGGCTGCGGCAACCAGCTGCTGGCGTCCATTGCCAAAGGGCGGATAACTGGCCCTGGTGGGTTCCCGCTTATGCCAATTTGTGGCCGAGGCCGTGGTCTTGCCCCTGCGCCCATGCCCGTGGAAAAGCTTGTAGCTAGAGACCTCCCCGTCCTCATCCGTTGCCACACTGACGATGACCCCCACATGGTCAATTCCGGCCCGGCTTGCAACCAGATCTTCAACAGTGAAGTCTGTGTAGTCGACCCCATTGCGCCCATAAAAGAGGACCATGCCCGGCCTGATCAGATCCGTACGTTCCTGAGCGTCTCCGATCAGGACCAATTCACCCTGTTCATGATACCAACGGGCAAGCTCCCGGGAATCCCGATACCGTTGAAGAGAGGGATACCTATAATCCGGGCATCGTTTTTTCACCCCCTTCAACACCCGGTGAAAGATACCCGAACAGTCAGAGAGTGGTCCGACCCCGTACAGGATGCCCTGCGCCTCCAATCCCTGCACCGTAGCCTGCACGGCTGGCACCAGATCCCCTGCACAGGCAGAATCATCATAACCGAGAAAGACCTCGGGCACGACTTTGGGGCGAAGAAAGGGCAGGGGCTCAGGAACGCAGGTGCACCAACACAAACTATCCGGCAAGGCTTCCTGACATTGCTCTGTAAAATCGTATTGCTCCGCCTCCAACGATACAGTTTTCGGGACAGGGAGAGGTGCAAGTGGGCAGATCCCCGCTTCAACCGGCTCGCTTTTCTCGGCAACGGCCGCTTCTTTCTTTTCTTCCCTTTGCACGGGCTGCGGAGGCTCTCCAGAAACCAACCTTTCTCGCGGTTCTTCGGGGGGTTCTGGACCAGAGCATCTCCCCAGTAGAAAAGCTACGGTCAAGGCGACGATAAGCAGGGCAACCTGTACAGGTTTTAAATGAAACAAATCAGCGTATTTCATACGTACCTCCTTGCATCATGTAGGGGAAATTGCCAAACACCTTCAATGCCTTCCCGGCATTCCGGACACCTGCCGTCTTCAAGTCGATTGGTGCGCACAAGAAAACCGGTTCGCGAAATCAACTCCGTGTGACAAGACGGGCACAGGGTGTTCTCTCCCTCGCCGGAACGAACATTGCCCTGATAAACAAAGCGGAGGCCCGCATCCAGGCCAATTTG
>CBFDDU010000143.1:0-9037 GCA_965603655.1 uncultured Candidatus Electrothrix sp.
CATGACGACATTAAACGACTTATTCAAATGCCGGTGGAAACGCGAAAGAGTGCAACGGGAAAGCAGGCTCTGGAAGATTTTAAAAAGAAATGTGATAGGCTTATCCAAATGATGGAACGCCTGGAAGCTCAGGCTAAGATGAAATAGACAGTCAATCAGCTGTAGTTTACCACTTCTTTTGACATCCCGCCTCCTCAGGGTGGGGTGTTTCCTTTTTTATCGTCTTTCTCAGTTGATGTTGCAATCTCCCAAAATGCCTGAACCTGCGGAGAACGATTTTTTTTCCTCATGGTACACATTGCAATGGAAAACGGAGCCAACCGAGGCGAGGGCTCCAGAGGCTTTACCTGTTCCCGTGCCGGACTCTTTTCCAGGACTAACAACGGCACAACGCCCACGCCACAGCCAAGACTGACCATCGCAATAATTGCCTCATTTCCAGCCACCTCGGCATAAACATCAGGGGCGATATGGTTTTCAGTAAACCAGTAATCTATCCGCTGCCTGCTCAGGCCAATTTTCGGCATGATAATCGGCGTCTTTTGCCAATCAATCTCCTTCTTTTTGCGCTGTACAGTCTCCGAGTATCCAGTCGGTTCGATAAAGACCAATGGGGTTTCCATTATTTCCAGAAAGTCGATTCTGCCCGGCAACTTTTCCGGCAGGGCCGCAATCGCGATATCCGTTTCCCTATTTTGCAGGCGGGTCAGCGCATCGGCAGCATCACCGGTCTGTAATTTAAGATGCACCTGTGGGTATACCTTCCTGAATCGTTGAAAGATATCCGGGAGCACTGAATACGCCGCAGTTACAGAGCAGTAGAGAGAGACGGATCCTTTTAGTTCTTGGTTACTCGCAAGTTGGAGCTGGAGCTGTTCCCGTCGTTGGAGCACATCTTCTGCGTACTCCCGAAAGTATTCTCCTGCGCGGGTCAGGGAAACAGAGCGATTATCACGAAGAAAAAGCTGTTCTCCCAATTCCGTTTCCAGGCGTTGCATTGTTCTGGTTAGAGCTGACGGGGAAATGTTGCAGGCCCGGCTGGTTCTGCCGAAATGGAGGGTTTTGGCAAGATGCTGAAAAATATGTAACGTTTCAATATTCATAAATCTCTGTGTTGTGATTTTTGCAAGAGTATATCGCAAATAAATCACTTTACGCAACGATATAACATGGTAGGATGGGCGTGCTCAACTGCACAATTGACCCCACTGGCTCTTTTTTGTCGCTGCATTGAGGGCGAGAAAGAGTTCATATCATATGAGTACACTAACACAAGGAGAAAGACCGATGGCGAATTATTTTAATACTCTGCCCCTGCGCCTCCAGCTCGAAGAGCTGGGCCAATGCCGTTTCATGGATGCCTCAGAGTTCAACGGGGTGGAAACCCTGAAAGGCAAAAAAATCGTTATTGTCGGCTGCGGTGCCCAGGGCCTGAACCAGGGCCTGAACCTGCGTGATTCCGGTCTGGACGTATCCTACACCCTGCGTGAAGCGGCAATTAAGGAGCAACGCCAGTCCTGGAAAAATGCCACAGAGAACGATTTCAAGGTAGGCAGCTATGAGGAAATGCTCCCAGATGCTGATCTGGTCATCAACCTGACCCCGGACAAGCAGCACTCCAACGTCATTGAGACGGTTATGCCTTTCATGAAGAAGAACTCCTGCCTGTCCTACTCGCACGGTTTTAATATCGTTGAGGAAGGCATGCAGATCCGCGAAGATATCACGGTTGTTATGGTGGCTCCGAAATCTCCCGGAACCGAGGTCCGAGAAGAGTACAAACGCGGTTTTGGTGTTCCGACCCTGCTGGCTGTTCATCGCGAGAACGATCCCCAGAGGATCGGCTGGGATGTGGCTAAGGCCTATGCCTGCGGTACCGGCGGTGATCGGGCTGGTTGCCTGGAATCTTCCTTTGTTGCTGAGGTCAAGTCCGACCTGATGGGTGAGCAGACCATCCTCTGCGGTATGTTGCAGACCGGCTCTTTGCTTTGTTTTGAAAAGATGGTTGAGCAGGGCATTGATGCAGCCTACGCGGTGAAATTTATCCAGAACGGCTGGGAGACCATCACCGAGGCCCTCAAGCACGGTGGTATCACCAATATGATGGACCGGCTCTCCAACCCGGCAAAGATTCGTGCCAACGAGTTGGCTGAAGAATTGAGCCAAATCATGGCACCGCTTTTCCATAAGCACATGGATGATATCATGTCCGGGCATTTTTCCACGACCATGATGGAAGATTGGGCCAAAGATGATGCTGATCTGCTGAACTGGCGCAAAGAAACCGGTGAAACCGATTTTGAGAAGATTGAAGCCGCTGATGTAGAAATTGCCGAGCAGGAGTATTTTGACAAGGGCATCCTGATGGTGGCCATGGTCAAAGCGGGCGTGGAATTGGCCTTTGACACCATGGTTTCCGCAGGTATCAAGGAAGAGTCAGCCTACTACGAGTCCCTGCATGAGCTGCCGCTGATAGCCAACCTAATCACCCGGAAGAAGCTCTACGAGATGAACGTGGTTATCTCTGATACCGCAGAATACGGCTGTTATCTGTTCAATCATGCAGCCTATCCGCTGCTCCAGGATTTTATGAAGGCCGTGAGCACCGATGTCATTGGCAAGGGACTGGATGTGAAGGATAACGGAGTCAGCAATGTCGAGCTGATTGAGGTTAACGAGTCCATCCGTTACACCGGTGTAGAGATCATCGGCGAGGAACTGCGCTCGTACATGGGTGCGATGAAGCCGATTATCTAGGATTGATCATCAGGTGACCGGGGAGCAGGCGTTCCTGCTCCTCTATCATGTCCTCTATCCTGTTTTATTGCGGAATCGGAATTTCATACAGTTCTGCTAGAAACAAGAGGACGGTGTAAAATCCAAATGGCCAAGCTCCTTCCCTCTTCAAAATTCCTGTGGCAACTGTTTGTAGATAATTTGGCTCCGGGCCGTTTCCTCCATCATCTAAGGCCAACATGATATTTTTTCGTTGGTTTTTCAGCTTGGGACAGTTCAAGCCCAGTTGCTCAATGGTCTCCACGGCCGAGGTGTCTTCTTCATCTGAGGGGATTATCCTGCCGTCAAGGGTGTAGGTGAAACGTTTCTCACAATCTTCATCCAGCGGTGAGACCATATCAGAGCTATACCATTTCCCCTTTTTATGTCCACAGCTCTCTTTTCGATTGCAGGAAGCCAAAAGATTCTCGTAAGCAAACATTTTCTGCGGATAAATACTTTTGGGTTTCAGATGTTCAATGTGGCAATCATGCTCCGTCAGCATCACTTCACAATAGCAGCATATCTCAAGCTGTTCAGCTGTTAGCTGCTCTTTAATTTCTCTGTATTCTGAACCGCCTGTGAAATCGTTCCAACCCGCTCTCTTGTTCCGTTTTTTCCATCGGCTGAAATCATCGGGCTCCTTGCTTTTCGTGATGACCCTCATAAAGACAGCCCTTTCTTGTGGAGAAGCATCTCTGCTCGTATAAGATCAGGGTCGGTAGGAATGTCCTGTTTGAGAAACTTGATAAGGTCGGCAGCCTTATCAAATTCCTTTCTGCTGATATGCTCAAAAAGTTTTTCGATACGTTCCTGCATTTCTTTGTTTGGACGTGCTGTCTCGTCCATGACGAGTCCCTGTACACGATCAATTGTAATTCCATAAATTTCATCTGGTTGTTCACAGATACCCTCATCCCCTTCTCTTTTCCGGATAAAAATCGACTCTGGCTTGACATTGCCCAGCACCTGCGGTGAGTGGGTGGTGATGATGAACTGGCAGTTTGGAAAGGAGTGTAGTAGTTTTGGGATAATCTCCCGTTGCCAAGAGGGATGCAGGTGCAATTCAATAGCGTCTATCAGGAAAACAGCTTCTTCTTTTAAAGGATTTTCTTTTTCCGGGAAAGTGGCGGCAAGGTATACCGCGATCATGGTTACAAAGGTCACTAAATGTTGTTCGCCAGAAGAGAGCTGGGGGAAAAGGAGCGTGTTTTCTTCTGCACCGACATTTTTTCTCAATGTGAATTCATACAATTCTCTATCATGAAACAACCCGTCAAAACCTGTAATCTCCTCGACAGCTGATTTTACTAATTGGAGAATCTGATCCCGTTCAAAATCATCCTTGCCGAATACTTTTCCGCTATCAAGAAATCTCCTGAGCTTATTGTTTTCTAATGCTTCCCGTTCTGAAAGCCAATTAAAGTAATGGCTACAGTGGGTTGTGCCAGAAATAACAGTCTTTATCCAAGGGTCTATTTCCGCAATCCTGTTTATTGTTTTTTCAGTTGGAGACCAAGTTCCGGTCATTGTGGTGCGATCTTCCGTGAATGCTTTGTAAGGAAGCTTAACTTCCGCTTCAGGAAAATAGGTGAAAAGATCCGAAGTAATTTTTTCAGGATTACTACTTACGCTTGTTGAAACCTTTTGCTCTCTGAAAGATAATTGTAAACGGATTTCAGCCTGTTTCGCACCGAGATGGATATAGTTCGGTCGAATAATAACGCTGCTTTCCAAATCTTGGCGTTCGTTTCCTGTGATATGATTCAGGCGAGCAACAGCAAGATTTTTCCCTAATGCGTCCAGGATAGTTGTTTTACCGACACCATTCATCCCAGCAAACACATTCAATCGGGGGTGAAAATCAATCTGCATCTCTCGGATGCCCCGAAAATTTTCAATTTCAAGTCGTTGTATTTTCATTTAAATGGTGCTCGGATTGTATGAAGTGGATAGGATAACTACTCTGTAGTTACAGTACCACCCCAGCTTGGGGTAAGAAAATAGATATCTTCGGGAAAAATTGTCATCCGGGGAGCAGCAGGCTACTGCTCCCCTTGAGGTTTTGTTCAGTCGTAGATAATACAGGTGTAGCGTTCAAGCAGCTTTTCGGTTTCCGCATCCAGATCAGCTGCCACCTCGTGGATTTGGTATTCCTGCTGGCATTTTTGGCATTTCAGGCGTACCCGACGGCATTGCCGATTAACTTCCAACTTACCATCACATTTTTTGCATTGCATAAAGGAGCACCTCGATCGCTCAACCGATAAGCTCTGTTCTGGTGAAAATGGATTTTAAAGGATAGCCGGCCTGAGCAAGAACCTCAGCGCCGCCTTCCTCACGATCAACCACCGTAACAACCAGGCCGACTTTAAAACCCTCGTTTTCTACCCGCTCAATAACCTGAATCAGGGTTCCGCCCGTGGTCACGACATCCTCAACCAGCGCGACATAGCTTCCTTCCTTCAAGTTTTTCTTTCCTTCTATGTAATTACCCGTACCATGCCCCTTTGCCTCTTTGCGGACAATAAAGGCGGGAATGGGATTGCCATCCAGATGACTGACAACAGATACTGCGGTCACAAGAGGATCCGCGCCTAGGGTCATGCCGCCAACACTACTGATCGGTTCCGGATTATTTTTAATCAGCTCAAAGAGGAGCCGTCCGCAGAGATAGCCTCCCTCGGCATCCAGGGTGGTCTGCTTACCGTCAATATAAAAATCCGACGTTTTTCCTGAGGTCAGGGTGAAGGTTCCTTGACGATATGATTTTTCCAGGAGGAGTTCTTTCAGTCGTTTTCGTTCGTCTGCTGTATTCATCTGTATAATATCCTTAATGGTATTTTTTGTTAGAGGGTTGACGGGATGCTGTAGGGGCAAGTCCCTGTGTTTGCCCAGAGAGTGAACGTTCACGGGCACGGCGCGTCCCTACAATCTTGTATTTTTTGATTGAATCCTTACTGCTCAGCAAGAAAGTGGGCCGCTTCTTCTGCCACGCTATGAAACAAGGAGGGCAGCCTGTCTTTTGCTTGGGAAAGAGGAACCCATTCCCTGCTTCTATCGGTTTCCCACGTCTCTTTTTCTGCCGATACCGTGGCCAGAAAGAAGATGAAATGGTCTTTTTTTTTGCCGCTGCATGATTTGCAGGATTCTATGGGGGTCAGCATATTGCCGATTTCAACACAGTAGCCAGACTCCTCTTCGCATTCACGGGCTGCTGCGATTTCCGGGGTTTCACCGGGATCAATCCCGCCGACCGGAAACACCCACGAACCTTTGACCTTGCGAGCCGAGACCAGCAGTACCAGAGGTTCCTGATCGTTCTCTGTATACTTATAGGCAATAACGCCTGCTTTTTTTCGCATTTTTTTCTTATCTTTCTTGCTCATCATTGCCCATTATGCAGTGTTTATCACAGGACGAGGTTGATCGGCTGGCCCAAAAAGGGGGGGAGGTCACTCGGTCACTTGCAGTGTTTCTGCCCGGTGATTTCGGGAACAACATCATAACCAATTCGGCCTTGAAGGAAATGGATTTTCGCAACAAAAGAAGATACTGCCTTTGCCGAGCCCTGTAAATATTTTCCCGGTTATTGTACGGTGTTTTTTCTGTGTCCTTTATCGACCGGATATGATATTCTTTTTTTGTATTTGCTTGGCGAGTCTTATCTTTTTAGAGAAAATTCAATTAGATAAATCGTCCAAGGATAATTCAGGCATTTTTTTATTCATTATAATTCTGTTGGAGTCACTATGTGTGGGATAGTCGGTTATACTGGAAATCGAAAAGTCATTCCGGTATTGCTGGAAGGGTTACGCCGTTTGGAGTATCGGGGATACGACTCAGCCGGTCTTGTTTATCAATATCAGGATGCCTTGGTAAAATTTCGGGCTGCCGGAAAACTGATTAATCTGGAAGGCGTGGTTGATGAGCATATCGGGGCGGACGCTCATACCGGCCTTGGTCACACCCGCTGGGCCACCCACGGCGCACCCACCAAAGATAATGCCCATCCCCATTCTGATTGTACCGGTGAGCTGGTGGTGGTTCATAACGGGATTATTGAAAATTATGGCCAGCTCAAACAGGAGCTTGTCGCGGACGGGCATCGTTTTTCCTCAGAGACGGACACCGAGGTGCTGGCTCATCTGATTGAAAAATATCTTGAAGATGATCTGGTAATTGCTGTGCGCACCGCTCTGGGGCGCGTCGAGGGATCCTATGCCCTGGGTGTAATGTGGTTAAAAGATCCGGGCAGACTCGTTGCAGCTCGTAACCAGAGCCCCCTGGTCATGGGCATTGATGCCGATGCCTGCTATCTGGCTTCGGATATCCCGGCCCTGCTGCCTTATACCAAGGATGTTATTTTCCTTGATGACCATGAACTGGCTGTGCTTGAAAAAGGTTCGTACACGATTATGGGGGTCGAAAGCGGACAGGAAATCACCAAGGAAGTCAAAACGATTAATTGGAATGCTGCTATGGCCGAGAAAGCCGGTTATAAGCATTTCATGCTCAAGGAAATCTATGAGCAGCCCCAGGCAATCCTCAATACGGTGAGCGGCAGGATTATCCCGGATACAGGAAGGATTGATATCCCGGAAATCGGTCTTTCCGATGATGAACTGCGGAAAATCGAGCGGATTGCGCTGGTGGCCTGTGGAACGTCCTGGCATGCAGCTATGGTGGCCAAGTATTGGATTGAAAAATGGGCCGGTATCCCGGTGGATGTGGATATTGCCTCGGAATTTCGCTATCGTCGGCTCTTGCTTGATGAGCGAGTCCTGACTGTGTCCATTTCTCAGTCCGGGGAAACAGCAGACACCCTGGCAGGTATCCGCTTGGCAGCCTCGCTGGGGTCCAGGGTGGTGACTATCTGTAATGTGGTCGGTTCCACCATGACCAGGGAAGCAGACGGTGTTATCTATACCCATGCCGGCCCTGAGATCGGGGTGGCCTCAACCAAGGCCTTTACCAGCCAGCTTTCAGCCCTTTTCCTGTTCACCCTGTATCTCGGACAGGTTCGTCAGACCATTGATCAGGAGACGCTCAAAGAATTGGGAGCAGCACTCATTGATGTTGCTGCCGTTATTGAGTCAACTCTGCCGGTCATGCAGGAGCAGATTCGGGAGATGATTGAGGGATATTATGATGCAAAAGATTTTCTCTTTGTCGGGCGGGGGCTGAACTTCCCTATCGCCTTGGAAGGTGCCTTGAAATTGAAGGAGATTTCCTATATTCATGCCGAAGGCTATGCTGCCGGTGAGCTCAAGCATGGTCCCATCGCCCTGATTGATAAGGATATGCTGGTCATGGCCCTGGTTCCGCAGGATGCAGTCTATCAGAAAACCATCTCCAATGTGGAAGAAATTCGGGCTCGCCAGGGTCGGCTGCTGCTGATCGGTACAGAAGGAGATGAACATCTTGTTGACCTGACCGACGATGTCCTCTATCTGCCCAAGGTTCATGAGGAACTCAACCCTCTGCTCTACACCATCCCGGCCCAGCTTCTTTCCTATGAGATAGCCAATCGGCGTGGCTGCGATGTTGATCAGCCGAGGAATTTGGCTAAGAGTGTGACTGTGTAGTAAAAGAGATGGGTCGGCGGCCTGCCTTATTATGCCCCAACGGGGCTGTATATAACCAGCCCAGGATAACATCCTGGGTACATAATACATCCAGTCCAATTTCTCGGGGTGTTACCCCGAGCTGAATAAATGTAATCCCTTTGGGGTATCGGTATCCCGCTGATTTGCCGTAGGGGCAGCCCCCTGTGTCTGCCCGTGTTTTTGCCCGGTATTTTAGGGCGACTGCAAAGATGTCCCTCTGGGTTAAGTACAACAAATTCATCCCCCTCAACCAAACTAACTCAACACCTTGACCACCACAGAAGAACATCCCCCCTACATCCTGCCCCAGCCCATGACGCCTGCCGAGGCCGCATGTAGCCGTAAACTGGCCAAGGATCTCCGCCTACCTGAGGTCGTTGCCGAGCTTCTCTGCCGACGCGGGCTGACAAGCCCGGAAGCAGCAACCCCCTTTCTCGCGCCGCAGTTGGCTGAGCTGCCTTCACCGGCAGCCCTGAAAGGACTGGACGCAGCTGTTGATATCCTGGCTGAGACTATCCAGGCCGGGCAGCAGGTGGTTATCCACGGGGATTACGATGTGGACGGTATCACTGCCACAGTGCTGCTGACCGATTTTCTGGCCAAGCTTGACGTTAAGGCAATCTGGCATCTGCCCAACCGGCTGACCGATGATT
>CBFDDU010000144.1:0-8892 GCA_965603655.1 uncultured Candidatus Electrothrix sp.
CTGAAGCAGCCCGCCGACCAGCGTGCCCCAGGCCATGCCGACAATGGCTGGTATGCCAAATTTCGGGAGAAGCAAAGCCAACGAGGTGCCGCCGATAATAGAGCCGAGATTAAAAAAAGATGAAGAAATAGCCGGAACAAAAAATTTCCCCTTGGTGTTCAGCATCCCCATAACCACCGCTGACAGGGCCACAAAGAGAAGAAAGGGAAACATAATCCGGGTCAGCAGGGCTGTCAGTTCGGTTTTACCGGCAACACCGGAAAAATCCGGGGCCAGCAGATTGACAACAGGTTCCGCAAGAAAGATACCGAGCAGAGTGATCGTGCTCAACAGGATCGCGATAAAGACAAGTACGTTGGAGGCCAGCTGCCAGGTCGCTTCTGTGCCCTTATTGGTATCATAGTCGGAAAAAACCGTGACAAAGGCGGCAGACAAGGCCCCTTCACCAAAGAGATCTCTGAGCAGGTTAGGAATCCGGAAGGCGACCACAAAGGCATCATAGGCATATCCGGCCCCGAATAAGCCAGCAAAAACCTGTTCCCGCACCAACCCAAGAACCCGACTGCACATAACCGCCACACTGACCGCCCCGGCGGAGCGTGCTATCTTTCCTGTTGAACTGCCTGCTGTTTCTGGTTTTTTTGCCATGGTTTATTTTCCGTTCATGATAAGTCGGTCATAAGACTTGACTTTACAAAGATAATAAGAATATATAGAATGCTATAACGATATCATTTTTTCAGAAAAAACGACAAATGGTTACCATTCCCGGCGCAAAAGAGAAAGCTTTTTTCGTTAAGCAACCTTTTCTTTCTCGTCGAGAGGGAGGCAGATGATGCCTCCTCTCTGTTCATCATTAATTCAGCACCCGGTCACCGGAGGTTTACATGTACGATGTCAAACAGATCAGGAATACTGTCATTCTCGGCCATGGCAACAGCGGCAAAACAACCCTTGCCGAGGCCCTGCTTTTCACAGCCGGGGCAATCAATCGGCTCGGCAAAGTGGACGACGGCACCACTTCCATGGATTTTGAGGAAGAGGAGATAAAACGACAGATATCAATCAATACAGCATGTAATCATTTCCCTTGGAAGAAGCAGCAAATTTTTCTGGCCGACACGCCGGGTGATGATAATTTTTTTAATGAAGCCAAATTCGCTTCCCTTGTTGCGGACAGCGCAATCCTCACTGTCGGTTCCGTGCTCGGGGTCCGCAATCAGACCGAGCATTTTGTCGACCTTATCCAGAATCGACATCTGCCCTGCCTGATCTGCATCACCAAGCTTGACAGAGAACGCGCGAATTTCCAAAAAACGGTTGATGAAATCAAGGAAGGGTTCAATCTGAATCCGGTGGTTCTCTATCTGCCCATCGGACAGGAACAGGATTTTAAAGGGGTCGTGGATATCGTTAACCAGCGAGCGCTCTTTTTCCAAGTGGACGGTACGGTTGAAGAGGGAGAGATACCAGCGGACATGGCCGATGAGGTGGCTGTGCGGCGGGAAAACATGATGGAGTATGTGGCTGAGACCGATGATGACCTGATTGAAATCTTTCTGGAGGAAGGTGCACTCTCCCTGGAAGAACTGACTTCTGGATTGATTGCCGGGGTTGGCCAGGGAAGAATCGCTCCTGTTTTCCCCTGTTCCTCACTGCATAATGCAGGCAGCTCTTTGGTGCTCGACGCCATTGCCGAGCTGCTCCCCTCCCCGGGTCAGCGACCAGCAATGATCGGAACCGACCCTGGATCAAAGGATCTGATTGAGCGGGCTGGAACCGCTGATGCCCCCTTTTCTGCCCAGGTCTTCAAGACAATGGCAGACCCCTTTGCTGGTCGCCTGACGATTTTCCGCATCCTTTCCGGCACCTTGGACGGGGATAGCTTTTACAATAGCAGCAAAGGCGAATCCGAACGCTTCGGCCATCTTTTTCTCATGCAGGGCAAGGAACATAACCAGGTGGAAAGCGCCGTGCCGGGCATGATTGTTGCTGTGGCCAAGCTCAAAGAAACCGAAACCGGCGATACCCTCTGCGATCAAAACGCCCCAATCCTCTATGATCGGCCCGAGCCCATGCCTTCGGTCATCTCCTATGCCGTCAGCGCAACCAATGAAAAAGATGAAGAAAAACTCTTCTCTGTCCTGACTCGCCTTCTTGATGAAGACCCGACTCTGAAGATGACCCATGAATCCCAAACCCATGAAGTCCTGATTTCTGGAGTGGGACAGGTTCACCTTGACGCTCTGAAAGACAAGCTGAAACGGAAATTCTCTGTAGAGATGGAGCTGGCTCAACCGAAGATTCCCTATAAGGAAACCCTCAAGGCTAAGGCGACGGCCCAGGGTAAGCATAAAAAACAATCTGGAGGGCGGGGCCAGTACGGCGACTGCACTGTGGAGCTGGAGCCGCTGAGCAACGGTGAGCATTTTGAATTTGTTGACAAGATCGTGGGCGGGGTTATTCCTCAGCAATACCGACCTGCTGTAGAAAAGGGTATCCTGGAGGCTATGGAGAAAGGGGTCATTGCAGGCTATCCTTTTGAGGGCCTCAAGGTTACCCTGATCGACGGATCTTACCATAACGTGGACTCTTCAGAAATGGCCTTTAAGATCGCCGGATCCTTAGCCTTTAAGAAGGGTGTTATGGAAGCCGACCCGGCCCTGCTGGAGCCGGTCATGGAGATGGAGATTCAGGTGGATAAAGATCATGTGGGTGATGTGATGGGCGATCTCAACTCCAGACGGGGCAGGGTCTTAGGGATGGACACAGCCGGTAAGTACGAGCTGGTCAAGGCCCAGGTTCCCCAGGCCGAGATCCACCACTACGCTCCTGACCTGACCTCCATGACCGGCGGGCGCGGTTCCTTCCGGGTCTGGTTCTCCCATTACGAGGAAGTGCCTGCGCATATTGCTGAAAAGATTGTAGCGGAGCATAACGCGGCGTAATTCCCTTCTGTACTTTTCCCGGAGCAGATTCGACTTCTCTCTTGTCGCCTGCTTCGGGATATCCTGCCTTGGCTTCGCACGAATCAAGTGTTGTTCTTTACGTCCCCCTCATAATTCCACTATCTTGTCAGGAGGACCAGTTACAAGAACGTTTGTGCCCAAATCATCCAGAACCTGTTGTTCCAGCCCGTCTTCCTTTGCCCGCAATCGTGCCAATTTCTCAGGACTGTATTGTATCGGTAATTTACCGAGGTTGCAGATAGGCTCGCCCGGACTGATGGAAGGCAGACTTGTCATGCCCATCACTACCCCGTAAAAGGGCGCATAAAGCGTATCCTGGCTTTCACCGAGAAGAGTTGTATTGGTTATTATAGGCTGACCTTTTTTTACGATGTCACCGGGTTTGATATGAAAATCAAGAAATCCCCCCCGCTCCGACCGAATCCATTTTGATTTCTCAATCACGATCTGATAAGCAGGGCTTTCGATACTGCCGTCCAGCATGTTCAGTTCACGCAGTACATTTTTTATACCACGAACTTCGGTTTCCACAATGCCGGGCTCTACTTTCCACACTTCGCCGCCTTCCATAATAATTGTCGGGCAGCCGGCATTGCATGCTTCCCGACGAAAGGAATTTTTCGGGCCTTTATTGTTCATTATAATTTCAACACCGAATGCTTCGGCCAGTCGGCGAACTTCAGAGTTTGTCAGATCACCACGAACTGTCGGGTAATTGGTTCGTCGGACCGATGCGGTATGTAAATCAATACCGTAATCACACCTCATGACAATCTCGTTAAAGATTGTAAACGCCATACGACTGGCAAGGCTCCCGTCAACAGAACCGGGAAAAGAACGGTTCAAATCTCGACGATCCGGGAGGTAGCGGGAATGACGCTCAAAGGCGGGCAAATTCAGCACCGGAATCAGGACAACTGCTCCTCTCTGAACCTGAAACGTATCATCCTGAATGAGTTGGCGAATGGCTCCGCAACCATTGATCTCATCACCGTGCAAGGCCCCGGTCACAAACACCACCGGTCCGTCTTCTAGTGCGCGTCGTACGTGGATTTGAATATCCACAGTCATGCTGCTGTAACTTTCGCCCACAACAAGATGTACATTACGTGATTCACCGGGCTCGATTTTTTCACCGAACCAATCAAACATTGACTTTCGAGGAGCCAGACTATTCATGATCGTTCCCATCTGTCTCTGACGGTATTGCAACAGACTCGATTGTCCCGGATTCTTTGTAGACTTCATCGGCCACAGGCAGCTCAGGTAAATGCTTGACTTTCGGTTGTCGCTTACGACGGACCTTCTTCGGTGTCATGTCACGCATCAGTTCAAGCTTGCCGAAGCAGAGCAGACGATCACCGGCAAATAACTCCCGTTCAGGTTTTGGATTAGGTATGACCTTTGCGTTCCGATGGAGGGTCAACACCACAATATCTTTTTCGCGGAGCCGTGACTCAGTAATAGTTTTACCTATATACTCAGATCCTTCAGGGATATGGATTTCTGCAACGCCATAGCCGCTGCTCACTGTTAACCGTTGCCGAAGATCAATCTCTGGAAAATTCACCTGCGCAGCAATGTAGTCAACTATTGATCCGGCAATATCAAGCTGCGTACACCCTTCAATTCCCTCTAAACCCGGTGAGGAATTCACCTCCATAATCTGCGGCCCATCTTTCCCTTCAAGAAGATCCACACCCGCCACCCGAAGCCCTAATATCTGCGCTGCCCGCACAGCCGTCTCGGTGTACAATTCATCAAGCTGCACCGGCTCGGTGATGCCGCCTCGATGGACGTTGCTGCGAAACTCCTGTCCTTGCGCTACTCGGCGCATCGCTCCCACGACCCGATCACCGACAACAAAGGCTCGGATATCTTTTCCTTTGCTTTCCTTAACAAATTTCTGAATAAGAACACTCTGTTTCTGACTCTGCAAAAGTTCGACGATTCCGGCTGCAGTACTCAGCGAATTCGCCAGGATGACGCCGATCCCTTGGGTCCCTTCAATCAATTTGATAACAACAGGTGCGCCACCGACTCGCTCAATTGCTGGCAGGACATCCTTTTTATCTCGGACAAAGGTCGTTTGCGGGATACCGACAGAGTGTCGACTGAGTATTTGCAAACTTCTGAGTTTATCTCTTGAATTTCCAATACTGGCCGATGAGTTGGCACAAAACACATCCATTTGTTCGAATTGCCTGACAACAGCAGTACCATAATAGGTGATTGAGGAGCCAATTCTCGGCAAGACGGCATCATATTGAGAAAGGCATTTTTGCCGAAAATACAGGTCAGGCATGCCCTGGTCCAGATCTATGGCAAACTTCAGCGTATTGAGTACCTTAACCTTATGGCCCCGTTGTAGCGCAGCCTCACGAAGTCGGCGTGTGCTGTAACTTTGGCCGTTGCAGGAGAGAATAGCAAGCTTCATAATTTTCCTTGATTTTGAGGTTCGGAATCTGTTTTTGGGCCTCTATGTACCTTTTTCTTCCGTTCTGGTCTACCACCATAATAGGATCTCCCCCCGTCAACCATAAATCGATCCCTGAATGCTTCACGACCAAGAAGCATCCTGAACCCCATATTATCACGACTTGCAAGAGTCAATTCAACCTCCCAAACCTGCCCGAGCAGCTCTATATCTGCCAGAATGACCGGCCTGATTTTAGCTATTCCGTTTGAACTCTTAATAGATCTGAACTCAAGTACTCTGGCTTCTGCATCAAGAGTACCCTTGCTCGACCGTTGGATAGGGTGAATCTTGAAACGCACCCATTGTTCTCCATCTCGATCAAATGTCTTGAGGTTGACCGCCTGTATCGACGAGGAGCGTGCCCCGGAATCGACCTTTACTTTAATTTTGTCAACACCAAGACTTGGAAGTTTAACCCACTCCCGCCAACCGATAATCGGCAGCTCAATTTTTCTTTTTCTCACTATTATCTCTCAACTGATCGCAGGGCACTAAAATTTTCAGGGTTATCCTGACTATAATCTATGAACGTTACAGGCACTACGATGAAATATCGTTCTTCATAATTCATCATACGCCTTTTTTTTTCACCGCCTGTCCGGTCGGAGTCAAACGATAGCATTGCTTGGGACTGCGCGGTTTATCCGGCAGAGTCATCTCAATCAATCCCGCATTCAAAGCGGGCCGCAGATAGAGAAGCCTAAAATTCTTTTCTGCCTTCAACCCCAGTTGCTCCTGGATTTCACGACGATTCATTTCTCCCTCAAGCACCTCAAGCAATCGGTGTATCTCCGATGCAGCTTCGGGTGCAGCTTCAGGTGTAACTTCGGGTGTGGACAGCTCCGTACAGGCAGCCAAAATGGCGGAGAGCATGAATTCAACAAAGAAAGTGGATGAGCCTTCACTGTCGCTCTGACGTAAAGCGCGGTAATATTCCTCCTGCCGGTCATGAACCACCGTTTCAATGGGGATAAAAAAGAAGACAGATCGCCATCGACCCAGAATCAAGGTTTGCCAAAGGCGGCCCAACCAACCGTTATCATCCATAAAAGGATGAATAAACTCCAACTCGTAATGAAACGCCGAACTGGCCACCAAGGGATGAAGATCTGTCGTGTTCAGCCAGGTCAGCAAGGAATGCAAGAGGCTGGTGAGATTTTCAGCTGGCGGAGCAATGTGGATGACCTCTCCCTTCCGTTTGATACCCACACTTCCGCGACGCAGTCGCCCCGGATTATCAAGGAGACCTGTCATAAGTACTTTGTGGGCCTTGCAGAGATGAGTCAGCTCTCCCGGATGCCATTGCTCCAGCTGTTCATAGGCAACAAAACCGTTACGCACCTCCTGGACTTCATGAGGTGTGCCCAGTACTCGTTTACCGGCCAGCACTGCGGTGACCTGGTCCAGGCTCAGCGTATTCCCCTCAATGGCCAACGAGGCCTGGACAGTACGGATGCGGTTATTCCGCCGCAGATGGGGGGCAATCTGCTGTTCCCTGCTCATCTGGAGACGTCCCAAGGCCTCGCCGATCCGTTCCACTAGGTCAAGAATCCTCGTTGTCAGAGTGAAAGGAGGAGTATAATTACTCATACCATTCTTTTTTTGATCATGGGATTTCTCAACTTTTCAAACCGTTTCAACAACCTCATCATCCCTGGATGCTACCTCGTCTCGCCACCATCCGCAGAACCGCATAACCAGCCCCACCTGAAATCAAGGATCCGAGAATAATGCCGATCCGTTCATCAAAGAGCTTTTCTGCCCCACCACCCTGAAAAGCCAGCCCGCCGATGAACAGGCTCATGGTGAAACCGATCCCGCAAAGCAAAGAAGCCCCGTAGAGATGCCCCATATTCATTCCCTTGGGCAACTGGGCGATCTTCAATTTGAGGGAGAGAAAACAGAGACCAAACACTCCTATCTGTTTGCCCACAACCAAGCCGAGAGCGATACCCAGCGGCACGGAATGCAGCACCTGATCCATGCCCACTCCTTTCAGATTCAGGCCAGAGTTGGCAAAGGCAAAGACAGGGAGGATACAATAGGCAACAACCAAGTGCAGGCTGTGTTCAAGACTTTTCAGCGGTGAGATTTCTGGATTCTTTGCAGAGGAAAGCGGGATAAACATGGCCAGAAGCACACCGGCAAGGGTGGCATGAACCCCCGATTTCAGGGTGGCAAACCACATAATTGCACCGACCAGCAGATAGGGAGCCTTGGCAACCACCTGCATGCGATTAAGCACCGCCAGTACGACCACGCAACCGGCAACCACTGCCAGCGGCACGGCAAAAATTTTACTGGTATAAAAAAAAGCAATGATCAGAACGGCACCAAGATCATCAAAGATTGCCAGGGAAGTGAGAAAAATCTTTAAGGAATTCGGCACCCCTGAACCCAACAGGGTCAGCACCCCCAGAGCAAAGGCAATATCCGTTGCGGTGGGAACGGCCCAGCCTCGCATTGCCGAGGCATCCCCGATATTCAAAGCCGTGTAGATCAATGCCGGGATCAACATCCCGCCTACTGCCCCGACCACCGGCAACATAATATTCTGCCTATCCGAAAGCTCGCCTTCCAGTATTTCCCGTTTTAATTCCAGGCCCACCAGAAAGAAAAAGACCGCCATCAGGCCGTCATTAATAATATGGTGCAAAGAAAGGTTGAGACCGACAGCCTTAATGCCAGGTATCCAGGAAAACGGATAGAGATGAAGCAAAGCCTCATAGAGGCTACTCAGACCAGAAATATTGGCGCTGATAACAGCCAAGGCAGCAGTAAGCATCAGGAGAATCCCCCCGGCTGCTTCCATTTGTAAAAACTCGGTGATAAACCTTGTCGTCTTCTTCTTCATGCTCTCCTCCTCTGCAAAATTATTCAACCAAAATTTTCCATTTCTGCTTCTCCGTAATAATATTAAGAACATTATCCCTTGTGGCTTCTGGCCCTGTCAAGTCGGAAACAGAAAAAGAGAGATCCAGTTGCAGTCCACAGAATATCAAAGCTTTAAAGGAATGATCAATGCATGAATTTTTTATTGCGTTGTAGAACCCCACCCCCTCTGCGGGAGGATTGCCCACCAGCATACAGCAAAAGTTCACCGCTACAACAACACGTTAACTCAAACACAAGAGTCAAGCATGTTTTTTAACCATTTCACTTGACTCTTTTTCTTTCATCAAATAACTTAAGTAAAGCGATAATAATTACTAACAACAGTCGCGACTAAAAAGGAGGAAAACAATGATTAAATATAATATACTGTTTTTATTAACCCTCATGCTGGCACCTGGAGTATGGGCTCAAAATTCTCTTGCTGCCTTAGGACCTGATCCTATGACTAATGTTGAGGGGATAACGGTAGAAGAGGCTGAAAAAAGATATGGTCAAGAATCTCGATATAAACATCCACAAACTTTTGAAGTGAACGGCAGATTAGGACCT
>CBFDDU010000145.1:0-8810 GCA_965603655.1 uncultured Candidatus Electrothrix sp.
AAATAATCGAACGCGTCGGAGAAACCCCAGAATCCCTCCGCGATCTGTCCGTATCTTTATATAAATCGGGGCAATTATCGGATGAAGCTGGCAACAAAGAAGCAGCCCGCAGGCTGTTTCAGGAAGGGCTCCATATCGCCGAAGCCCTGGTAGAGGCTTTGCCCGATCAGGTTGACTATAATGAACTTCCCGGTTATTTTCTCAAGGAGCTAGCTCCCCTTGAGGATTGATTGTTTTTTCCGGCTCATCTGTTGAACTTCCCTTGCCCCAAAGGGGCTCTACATACCAACTCAGGGTAACACCCTGAGCACGATTGAGAACAAAATCCCCCCATCATGCACCCACTCAACCCCCTGACTCTCAACCTGCACGGCCAAATCCTGATCGAGGCCAGTGCCGGAACCGGCAAAACCTACACCATCGCCCTCCTCTTTCTCCGCCTGCTCCTGGAAAAAGGCCTGAGCGTGGATGAAATCCTGGTGGTCACGTTCACCAAGGCCGCCACCGAAGAACTACGCGGCAGGATCCGCCAACGTATCCGCGATGCCCTGGATGTACTGGAAGGCCAGGGGCCGGATGACCCGCTTTTGCAGGAACTGCTTGCCAAGGCCATCGAAATAATCCCTCGGGACAGGGCCGTCATCCTGCTCGGCGACGCCCTCACCCGCATGGACGAGGCGGCCATCTACACCATTCACGGTTTCTGCCAGCGGATGCTCCAAGAGCACGCCTTTGAATCCGGGTCTCCCTTTGCAATGGAGTTTCTGGAAACCGAACAGCTCCTGCGCAAGCGAATCATGGAGGATTTTTGGCGGCAACGCTTCTATCCCGCATCGGAGGAAGAGGCGGCCTGGGTGGCCTCGCTCTGGCAAGCACCCGAGGCCTTGCTTGCCGGGTTGGGCGGCCATCTGGGCCGTCAAGATTTGGAGTGTATCCCGGCAATCAGTGAAGAAGAGGTGGCCCATCAAGCAGAGACAGCTACGACCCTCTTTGCCCAGGTGCAGGAGCAATGGCAAGAACAGAGAGAGGGCGTTGCCGAGCTCTTGCGGGAGAATAAGCGACTCTCACGAGATAAGAGCAAGGGCTACGGGCTGCCCCGGCTGGAGGCGGCTCTGGAGCTGCTGGATGAATTTCTCGCTGCCCAGACCATACCCTGGTTGATGGCAGCTGAGCTGGAGCTCTTTACCAACAGCAAGATCCTGTCTTCTTTAAAAAAGAATAAACAGGATCCGCCCAGTCATTCCTTTTTTGCTCTTTTTGAGGCGTTTTTTCAGGCCCATCAGAGGTTGAGCAGAGATCGCCATATCCTTGTCCTGCTCCAGGCCAGAACCTGGTTGGATGAGGAGCTGACCCGGCGCAAAGAGGCTCAGGATCAGCTTTCCTTTGATGATCTGCTGACCCGGCTTGAGGCGGCCTTGCAGGGCAAAGGGGGAGGCCGATTAGCCGGAAGCATCAGCAGGCGTTTTCCGGTCATCATGGTGGATGAGTTTCAGGATACCGATCCCCTTCAGTACCGTATTTTTGCGGCGGTCCACAGGGCGGTAGAGAGGGAAACGACAACGGAAATCATGACTGCTTCTCCGGCAGAGGGCAAGAAACCAGGCCTCTTCCTGATCGGTGATCCCAAACAGGCTATCTACAGTTTTCGCGGGGCAGATATCTTCACCTATATCCAGGCCCGACAGGACACGCCGCCGGAGAATCGCCTGACCATGACCACCAATTATCGCTCCTCCACCCCTATGGTCGAGGCGGTCAATTGCCTGTTCGACCATGAGTCCCCCTTTCTCTTTGCCAAGGACGAGATTGATTTTCCAGAAGTCCAGGCAGCAGGCCTGGCAGATAAGGCTCCGCTCCTGCTGAAGGAAAGCCCGCCTGCCCCTCTGACCTGTTTGCTCCTGCCGGAAGACGATAAGGGCAAACCCTTGGCCAAGGGAACAGCAGAGGAACAGGCAGCCCGATTCTGCGCCCATGAGATTGCCGACCTGTTGGCTGCGGGCCAGCGCGGCGAGGCGCGGATCGGCGATCAGCCTTTGAGCGCGGGTGATTTCGCAGTCCTGGTTCGCACCCATGCTGAGGCCGATCTTGTCCGCAAGGAGTTGAGTGCCCTGTCTATCACCTCTGTTTCCTTTAGCCAGCAATCGGTTTTTTCCGGCAAAGAGGCGAGGCAGCTGCTCACCGTCATGACCTCCCTCAATGATCTCTCTGATTCCGCCTTGGTGCGGACAGCCTTGGTCACGGAGTTGTTCGGCTACACGGCGGAAAGGCTGGATAACCTCCGCAATGATGAGCAGGAATGGGAAGAGGTTATGTTTGTGCTGGCCCGATATCGCCGGACCTGGCAGCAACAGGGCGTTATCCCCATGTTGCAAAAGCTGCTTAAGGATCAGCAGACGGTCAGCCGTCTCCATGCTGCCCCCAGCGGGGAGCGGATGTTGACCAATTTCCTCCATCTTGCCGAGCTGCTCCAGGCAGAGTCCCGCTATCGTTTTGGTGTGCATGGTGCCAACGCCCTGCTGCGCTGGTTCAGCGATCAGATCCATTCCCCGGAAAAACATGCGGAAAACCAGCAGCTGCGGCTGGAGAGCGATGAGAATCTGGTCAAGATCGTCACCATTCATAAATCCAAGGGCATGGAATATCCAGTGGTCTTTCTCCCCTTTCTTTGGGCGGCCCGCCCCTGTTCACGCAAGCGGCCTCTGGCCTTTCATCGCCCTGAGCAGCCCGAGCAACTCTGTCTTGATCTGGGCAGCGGCAAGGACGAGCATTTTCTCTTGGCGGAAAAGGAACGGCTGGCCGAAGATCTACGTCTGCTCTATGTGGCCGTGACCAGAGCCCGGGCCTGCTGTTTTTTCTGCTGGGGCCGGGTCAGTAAGATGGAGGAGAGTGCGCTCTGCTATCTCCTGCACGGGGGCCTGCCTGCTCCTGATCAGCTCCTTACTGATTTGGACCGCCTGGATAATGGAACCGGCATGCTGGCTCTGAGATCTTTTCCTGAGAGATTTTTTCCGCCCAAGCTCAGTAACGCAGACAGCGAAGCCCGGTTGGTCAGCCCGGCCTTTAAGGGGCGGATTGATACCCGTTGGCAGCTGACCAGTTATTCCGGTCTGATTTCCTCACTTCATCCCCTTGAATCTTTGGAGATTGCCAAGCCGGAGCCGGAACGACCTGATTATGATGAGGGGGCTGACAGAGAGCCAGCAAAGGAAAGCGGATTGTTAGAGCCACCGGTCCTGGATGCCTTTTGTTTTCCCAAGGGAGCAGCAGCAGGAACCTGTCTCCATGCCATCCTGGAGAAGATCAGCTTTACCGACCCGACCGGTCATGAGGCAGTAATTGGAGCAGAACTGGCCCGAGCCGGTTTTGACCCGAGCTGGTTGCCTGTGGTGGGCAGCTGGATGGGGGAGATTCTTCAAACGAATTTGGGTAAGGAAAATGCCTTTTCCCTTGCCGCTGTTCGGGAGAGCAATCGGGTTAATGAAATGGCCTTTTATTTTCCCCTTATAGCCATGCGATTGGGGCGATTTAATCAGGTGTTGGAGGCGTTTTCCTACCCGGCCCTGCCGAATCAGCATGAGGTGTTGGAGGGGCTGATGGTCGGCTTTATCGACCTGGTTTTTGCTGTTGATGGTCGCTATTATCTGGCTGATTATAAATCCAACTTCCTCGGCAACCGCCCTGTCGATTATCAGCAGGAGCACCTCCGGGTAGCCATGCTTGATCATCGCTATGATCTGCAATATCTCATCTACACCTTGGCCCTGCACCGTTTTCTTAAGGGGCGGATCAGAGCGTATACATATGATGAGCATTTTGGCGGAGCCCTGTACCTCTTTCTGCGCGGGCTGCATCCTGAGAATGAAGCGGGAACCGGGGTCTTTGCCGCTCGCCCGCCCCTTGCCCTTATTGAGGCCCTAGATCGAGTTGTTGCAAACGTCGTTTGAGGAGCAGCCGGTTTAGGCGGGAATGTTTTTGATATCCACAATGGGTGTGCCGTTGAGGATGTCCAGGCCGGAAACCTCGATTCGGCAGCCGTCCACGGCCAGGACTTTCAGCTCGGAAATGGCAATGGGATTGGGCCGCATGGGGCTGCGGGTAGCAAACACACCGTGCAAGCCTCTTGACTTATCCCCGCGCGGGTAGACTTGCAGGGCGTTCCGGTCTGCCTGATGGAACCAGCAGAGGACAATGATGGTCTGACCTGCGGCGATGCCCTTCAGCCCTTCTTGGTATTTGGGGAAGATCTCCAAAGTGCCGGTGCGATCCGATTCAGCGTGGAATTTCGGGGCGTCCTTGATACTGAGAATATCACTGTGGACCTTGCCGATGAAGGGGAGATCAGAAGGATGCATGAGATTAACCTCGTTGGGGAATTTTTGCAGGGAGTTAACGGATTGTTGTCTTGCCACCTACCGGAAGATAATAAACAATTATCGGATAACGCTCAAGGGAGAGATTCCTTTGCTTGCATTCCAATAAAAGACATTCAATGCGATATTCTTTGTTAAATCTTGTTTTTTCTTGACTTTTTTGATTTAGTCTGTTTCGGTTTATTTTCAGACGAAAAAGCACCTGCTCATAACTGAAAGCGGTCTTTTTCATTAGGCTGAGTAGTTACGAGAAGGAATACACTGTAAAGAGGGTGCAGCTCCTATGGAGACAGTGAAGGTGTTTAATAAAATTAAGAAAATTATTCTGTTACTCTTGCTCACCCTTGCCTTGCCCCTGATCGGCTGCTCAAAGGAGGGTTTTTATGAGGGGATGTACCGAGGTTTGCAGCAGCGAGAGGAGATTGTTCATCCTGCCACAGATTCTTTTCCGCCGGAGCAACCGAGCTATGATGATTATCGGAGAGAGCGGGAGGAGGCTTTACGGAGGGATGAGGAGCGATAATTTCTCTGAGCTGCTCCCCCCTCTCATCCTTAGAGGCGGGACGCTTCTTCTGCCAACCAGACCGAGACCGTGTCTCGTTTTCCCCGACTGTCTACCAAGGTAATCTGGGTCAAGCCCGGCCCCTGCGGTGTATAGGAGGTGATCGCCTCCTTATGCTCCCGGCCCAGCGGTCGTCCGTTGACCAACCAGTGAAAGGGTGGGGTGCCGCCGTGGGCCTTGAGGGCAAGCAGGGGTTCTTGCTCAAGCTGCATGCTGCTGCCATCCACTGGAAAATAGATCCGTGGTTTATTGGCCCGTTGTCCAGATCCTGCTATCCGGGAAAACCATTGCAGATGCTGGGGCAGCTGATTATGGCGGACCGCGAAAACCTCAGCAGGGATACGGTTATGTATTCGCTTGTCTTCCCCTTGATTTCCTCGCAGCTCCTGGATTGTATTCAAAGCGGCAAAGACCCGAAACAGCACCGGTACAGCCGAGTTCGCGCCCGTAGTCTCCTTGCCATAGCCCCAATCAGGGCGACCGATCCAGATACCCACCGTATGCCCAGGGGTATAGCCTAAAGCCCAGGCATCCCGGTAACCGTACGAGGTCCCGGTTTTATAGCGAATCCTGCTGCCCCGAATGCCCTTGGACACCACACCGGAGCGGGGCGGTCGGGTGCGGAGGATATCATCCACATACCAGACAGCTGCTCTGGAGAGCATTTTTTGGCTGGAAGGAATGGGAGCGTCCGGGCTGAAAGACAGGGGCCTGTACTGTCCTCGGTCGGCTAAGGCTGCATAGAGGGCAGTCAGTTCCACCAGGCTTGCGGCAGTACCGCCCAGAGCCAGAGAAAGACCGGGCGGTCTGTCCGGGTCAACAGCAAGACCGAGTCCGGCAAAGCGGGAGAGGAGGCGTTGAGGGCCGGTTCGCTCCAGCACCTGCACAGCAGGCAGGTTTAATGAACGTTGCAGGGCCTCGCGAACAGAAACCCATCCCTGATAGCGACCGTCAAAATTACCCGGTCCGTAGTTGCCAAAGCGGGTGGGACGATCGAGGATCCGGGTCTCTGGATGGAGAAAGCCCTGTTCAAAGGCCATCCCGTAGATAAAGGGTTTCAGGGCTGAGCCGGGAGAACGACGGGCCCTGGTCAGATCAATCCGATTGGACCAGAAATTCCCTGAACCCACATGGGCTAGTATCCTGCGGCCCTGATTATTCACCACCAGAATGGCCAGGGTCTTTCGTCCGTCTGCACCAAGACGATCCTGGGCCTGCTGGGCAATGGCTTCCAGCTGCTCCTGGAGCGGCTTGACCAATGAGGTTCTGATTTCCTCTTGATCTGGGTAACGAGAAGCAAGGCGCTGGCTCAGATGCGGGGCCAAGATCGGGGTCGGGCTCCGTTTTCGCGGGACTGGTTGCTCCACGCCGAGTTTCACCTGCTCTGCTGTCAGCAATCCTTCCTTGTGCAGGCGGCGAAGGAATTGATCTCTTGCCGCCACGGCCTGCGCATGTCGGCGGTCCGGTCGCCGCCGTTCCGGGGACTGGGGCAGGCTGATCAGCTGGGCTGCCTGGTATGGGGTGTTGCGGGCGGCATTTTTCTGAAAATAAAAGCGACAGGCCGCCTCAATCCCTTCGATATTGCCGCCATAGGGTGTCAGGGTGAGATAGGTTGTCAGAATTTCCTCTTTGCTCAGACGCAGCTCCAGACGCAGGGCCTGGAGCATTTCAAAGAGCTTGCCCCAAAGGGTGCGGGGATGAGGGCGGAGCAGGCGCACGGTCTGCATGGTGATGGTGGAGGCACCAGACACCACTCGGCCCTGAGTGATGAACTGGAAAAAGGCCCGGCTCATGGCAAGAGGGTCTACTCCGTGATGGGACCAAAAGCGCTTGTCCTCACAGGCCAGCAGGAGGCGGATAAATTCTGGATCGACCGCTGTTTTGCCGTTCTTGCTTTCCAGATGAGCGGGCAGACGCCAATAGCCGTCCTTGGTGGTAAAGAGGCGGAGCAGCTTGCCGTTGCGATCCACCACCTTGGTGGAGCAGGGGGGCGGGAAGGATTCTGGCAGGGGGGAGGGCGGGAAAAAGAAGAGGAGCAGGATGGAGCATCCTGCTAGGATGATCCCCAGAGCGGAGAGTGAAAAGAGAATCTTTTTTGTTCGATGTTGCACAGTCTTCTCTGGCCTGAGTTCGACGTGAAATATGCTTTTTCCCCGGCGATAAATCACCGGGCTCTGTTCGGTCAGTCCTGCTGGGACGAGCTGTCCCGGAGGGACATTCGCCAATAGCCCCCCGTTTTAACGGTGGGCGGAGGATATTGACGCTAATATCGAACGCAGGCTATTTACGATTCTTCTGCTTCATAACCGACTTGCAATGCTTGGCAAACTGCTTGTCTTTTTTCCGTTTTTCAAAATAGGACATCTCATGAAACGCGGATTCCCTGGTCATTTTGAGATAATTTTCATAACGATCCGAGGGCAAAACCCCTTGTTCCACAGCGGCCATAACCGCGCAGCCTTTTTCCCCGACATGGGAACAATCGCTGAAACGGCATTGTTCGGCTAAGGCGATTATTTCCGAAAAGGTTTCTTCCACTCCTTTTGCTGCGGAAAAATTGCCGAGTTCCCGCATCCCTGGCGTGTCCACGATCATTGCCCCGGAATCCAACCTGATCAACTGCCTATGGGTTGTGGCATGCCGTCCTTTGCTCTCCTTGCTACTGACGGTCTTGGTTGTATATTTTTCTTTACCAATCAGAGTGTTGAGCAGGGTTGTCTTGCCGACACCGGATGAGCCCAGCAGGCAATAGGTCTGGCCCGGCAGCATCATTGCCCTGATGCTGTTCAAACCGGATCTGTTTTCGCTGCTGAAAGGAAGGGACTCGACTTGAGGAGCGATGCTTTGAATTTCCGCAATCCTGGTTGCTGTTTCCCCTTGATCAAGCAGATCGCTCTTGCTGAGCAGGACAACGGGTTGGATACCGGCCTCGTTTACCATGACCAGATAGCGCTCAAGACGGCGGAGATTAAAATTTTCATTCAGGGATTGAACGATAAAGGCAACATCAATGTTGGCGGCAATGAGCTGGAAATCGACTTTCTTGCCCGGAGTTTTTCGCTTCAGCAGGGACTTGCGTGGTAAGATTTCGTGGATGATTGCCAGGGTGTTCTCATCGTAAAAGCTGGCAAGGATCCAATCGCCGACTGCCGGGTAATCCGCAGGGGAGGACGCGTTAAAGGCTATCTTGCCGACCAGCTCTGCAGTCACGTTGTTTTCGCCGTCGGTGATCATATAGCTGTCTTTGTGCACAGCCGCGACCCTTGCGATCTCGAAATGCTCTAGGCTTTCCTGTTGAACCGTCTCCAGTAGGGACGGGTCAAAGCCGATTTCTGATAATTTGTTAGGGAAATTTTTCATTTGGGAATTACGTATTGTCCCGCTTGTTCAAGGTCATAGATTAAATGCAAAAATTCGTAGGCAACCCGCCATCTGCCCCTTGTACTGGTAATGATTGTGGCGGTTTTTTGATTCAAGCGAATGATTTCTCCATGCAGATCATTCTGTTCTTTATCCAGGAAGCCGACCATATCGCCAACCTTGAGCTGGGTTTTGTCCAGTCCTTCTTTTGATGAGCTGATGATATCCGTTTCTACTCCATCCAGGTTGACGAAGTACAACGGTATTGTCCATATTACGCGATCATGAAGATGCCGAACCTTCACGTTTGTCCTCATTATTTTTAATACCTCCGCCTCAATCTCCCTATTTCCTGGTGCATCAAAATAGCTGATTTTCTGACCGGGTTTTAAACATCTCTTTATTTCAGAAAGGCGTTGAGGATTTTCGAGCTGCTGATTGATTGCAACTTGTAAACGATGCAGATCAAAGGTTGAGGCTTTGTTGAGTTCTTCGAGGATGTTTGAATAGTCCATAGA
>CBFDDU010000146.1:0-8627 GCA_965603655.1 uncultured Candidatus Electrothrix sp.
AATCACATATCACGCGTAAGGGTAGTAAAAATGAATCTAACCGCACAGGTCGAAATACTTTGAGGTAAGTTTTTCCCTAACCCTTCAATTGGGGAGGGGAAATCAATTTTAAAAATTACTTCTTTTAAAAATGGTTTCTTATAGCAAATGTTTTCATGCATTTTATTTCTCGTAGTATTATTTTTAGCCCAACGGTTCAGGATAACCGGCGGCGACGCGAACTTGCGTGACCCACCGCAATTATAGATTTTGCTTTTCAATTATGCACAGACGTAATTTCCGTCCGGTTGATTATCTGGTTAGGCGTCTTTTAATTTCGTTGTTGTGCCTTCTTGCAACGTAGTTCTTTTCTTTCTTTTTTGCTTAGAACATTTTCCCTTGTTGAAAGTACCTCTTTGAGTTCGCGGTATGATTTTGACCAAACTTCAGTGTCTTTGAATTCAATGTAACCTGTTTCGTGTGGATTAGGTTCATTTTCATAGTTGAATTGATCTGATTCAGAAAAAGATTCTTCACACGCAAGTAATGCACTTCTTCGAGTTAGTAACGAACCCGTATGCATTTTTAACAGTGCCGCTTTGCTCAATAATTTTACTTTGCTTGGCATAACTTATATTTCTGACGCCTAACGGGCGCTGTTGAGCCGCGAGACTCACAGGTACAGAAGAGCAAGTGCTCTTTTCCTCTTATCACGCTATCCAGCAGCTAACATGGAAAAAAACTTCCCGGCTTACTTCCGCTTTTATGCGGATGTCGGCTGCTGTTTTTTCAGAACGAAAGAAACAGCAACCTGCCAAGTTATCGTTCCTTTGCTCAGGGCAACGTACTCAAATCCTCTCCCCGCACCAGATCCTCATAGCTTTCTCGCTCTCGGATAACCCGGAATTGATCACCATCGACCAAAATTTCAGCCACCTTGGGCCGAGAATTATAGGTGGATGCCATAGAGAAGCCATAAGCGCCGCAGCTCATAACAGCCAGTAATTCACCGGGCTGTACCTCAGGCATCATCCTGTCTTTAGCCATGAAGTCACCAGTCTCACAGATCGGGCCAACCACATCAACCTCATGCTTTGCTGCATCCTCGGCAGGCTCCTGCACCGGCAGGATCTCATGATAAGCGCTGTACAGAGAGGGGCGGGCAAGATCGTTCATGGCCGCATCGGCAATGACAAAGCGCTTTTCCTTTTCTCCGCCGGTATTGATCTTGGTGTATTGAACCTCGCTGATCAGAACTCCGGCATTGCCGGTAATGACCCGGCCTGGCTCCAGGATCAGGGTGCAGTCCACATCACCAAGCTCTGCACGAATGGCCGAGGCATAATCCACCGGATGGGGAGGCTGTTCATCATCATAGGTGATGCCGACACCGCCGCCCAGATCAAGATATTGAATGCCGATGCCCTCCTGTTTCAGCCCGACCACAAATTTTTTCACCTTGCGCAGGGCCTCGATAAAGGGCTCAATTTGGGTTAACTGCGAACCGATATGGCAGCTCACGCCGACGATCTCGATATTTGCCATCTTCTTGGCCCGCAGATATTCTTGCAGGGCCTCGTCCACCGGGATACCGAATTTGTTTTTCGCTAGCCCGGTGGAGATATAGGCATGGGTCTTCGGGTCCACATCCGGGTTGATACGAAAGGCGATCCGAGCAGTGGTGTTCATTTCCGCTGCAATTTCCTGGATTCTATCCAGTTCCTGGGGAGATTCCACATTGAACATCAGGATGCCAGCCTCTAAGGCCTCGCGTATTTCTGTCCGGGTTTTACCCGCTCCGGAATAGATGATTTTCTGCGGAGCAATACCGGCCTTTAGAGCCCGGAACAGCTCGCCGCCGGAGACAATATCAGCCCCGCCGCCCATCTTGGCGAAGATGTTGAGAATAGAGAGGTTGGAACAGGCCTTGACTGCAAAACAGGTCTGATGTTTCATCCCGTTAAAACCCGAGTCAAAGGCATTAAAATGACGTTGCAGGGTGGCTGTGCTGTAGAGATAAAAGGGGGTGCCGACTTTTTTGGCTATGTCCTGGACAGGCTTGTCCTCACAGTGAAGGATGCCGTTTTTGTAGGTGAAGTGATTCATTGTGGCTGTTTTGTTTATTGATTAGATGTTCGTGTAGATTGTGTCCCGCCAAACCCGTATCCCCGTATCCCGTAGGGGCACGGCATGCCGTGCCCTTACCGGAAACCCCAATATTTCAGGGCAGGCACAGGGGCCTGCCCCTACAGTTCTGTACAAAGGGATTTTTTTTTCGGGCATTTCTAAGGCAAACCCGGTTAATGATCCGTTCCTGCATGATCAATAACCGGCTGGAAAAGCATGTGTGACTGCGGTAGATATTTGAGCTGTTTTGCTGTGTTGAGCTATTCGCCCTCTACCTCAGCAGAGCGTTCACTCTCATTGGCTGGATCACTCTTGTCAAAGCTGCTGACCGAGTAATACACATAGATATTCTCATCCGGTGCCTCGGTATCTTCATAAATATTATAGGGCATTTGCACTTCGCCGATCATTACGGGATCATCTTCATTACCTAAGCGGCGGTATATCCGGTAACCGGCTAGGTCTGCTTCTTCTCCTTGGTCCCAAAAAATTTTGACAGAGGCAGCAGTGCGGGCAGTGGTGACGTTCTCTGGTGTTGCCGGAGCGATTAGGTCCACCACTTCAATTTGAAAAGGCTTGCTAAAGTCACCGGCAACCATGTCTCCGTCATAGTCGCTCAGGGCTTGGACGCGGTAGGTATATTCATGGCCCCCGGTTACCTGGGCATCGACAAATTCCGGTGCAGTGAGCAGGCTACCGACGTTTTGGAAGGCACCTTTGCCCTCGCGTCGGGAGACCTGATACTTGATATTGTCCGCTGTACTGCCGTCAAGATAGCCTGAAACCGGCTGCCATTGGAGGGAAATCATGTTGCTGCCGACTTCGGCAACCAGGTCCTGCGGTACTGCGGGAGGCGTTTCCCAGGTAAAGCTGACCTGATTGGAGTCCGCAGAAGGGGTTAACCAGCCGGTCCGGCTCTGTACTTTAAAGAAGTATTTATGGGCCGGGCGTAGGAGGCCGATTTCGTAGCTGGCAGCTCTTCGGCCCTCTCGTTCAGGAATAAGGCCGCCATCGATTTTGATCGGACTGCCAAAAGGAACAGGACAGGTCTCGCAGTACGAACCCGAGGCAACCTCGGCTCGGTAGAGCATAAAGGAATCGACTTCTGTCAGCTCATCACCGCCCACGGTGCGGGTGGGATAGCTCCAATGGAGGACAGCCCCTTTGTCGGTCAGCTCATAGCGCAGATCGCTGACAGGAACAGGGACCAGGGCCTGCGGTGCCACCGGATCATTTTTATATCCGCAGCCGTTCAGGCCGATCAGGAGCAGACCGCTCAGCAGGCTGCCTACAAGAGAACCTCGCCTCATCACATCCATCTTCATCATACTATCCCCAGTTGTTGTTCCGCACGTTCCAATGCCTCGGCAACCCGTATTTCGGCGGTGCCGCCTATGGAAACCCGGCTGTTGACCGAGCCTTCCACGGAAAGGACATCAAAAATATCTTCCTCTATCAAATCTGAAAACTGTTGCAGCTCATCCAGGCGTAGCTCAATCAGCTCGATATCACGTTCCTGACACAAGGCGACAATGTGGCCCACCACCCCGTGCGCCTGGCGAAAGGGCATATTTTTCTTGACCAGATAATCCGCGATATCCGTGGCCGTCATAAAACCGCCATAGGTTGCCGCCTGCATTTTTTTCGTGTCAAAATCACTGTTGGCCAGCAGCTCAGCGGTGATGGACAGGCTGGCCTTGACCGTATCCAGCGCGTCAAAGAGCGGCTCTTTATCTTCCTGCAAATCCCGATTATAGGTGAGTGGCAGGCCCTTGACCGTCATCAGCAGAGAGACCAGGGAACCGGTTACCCGCCCGGCTTTACCCCGGATGAGTTCCGGGATGTCTGGGTTTTTCTTTTGCGGCATGATGGAAGAACCGGTGCAGTACTTATCACCGATTCGGATGAAATCGAACTCCTTAGAAGACCAGAGAACAAACTCCTCAGCCATTCTGCTCAGGTGGAGCTGAATGGTGGTCAGGCAGAAGAGGAGTTCCATGGCAAAATCGCGATCCGCTGTGGTATCCATAGAATTGGCCGTGACTGCTGGGAAACCCAGTTGCTCAGCGACAAATTCCCGATCAATGGGCAGGCCGGTGCCAGCAAGGGCTGCTGAGCCCAAGGGCATGATGTTGATCCGTTTCAGGCCGTCGGCAATTCGCTCCCGATCTCGACCGAACATCTCCACATAGGCCAGGAGATGATGGGAAAGCAATACTGGCTGGGCTCTATGGAGATGGGTGTAGCCCGGCATTATAGCTCCGAGATTGGTGCGAGCCAAGCGGGTGAACCCCTTCTGGACTTCGGTTAAGAGCTGATTCAGCGCGGCGCATTCATCCCGGAGGTAGAGGCGGATATCCAAGGCCACCTGATCGTTGCGGCTGCGGGCGGTATGCAGTTTTTCTCCGGCAGCTCCGATCTTATCGGTCAGAGTCTTTTCGATATTCATGTGAATATCTTCCAGCTCGGCCCGAAAGGTGAAGCGGCCTTCAGTGATCTCCTGCTCAATTTCGCTCAGGCCTGCAATGATGGCATCTCGCTCTTCATCGGTAATCAGGCCCTGCTTGGCCAACATGCGGGCATGGGCCTTGGACCCCATGATGTCGTGTCGGTACAGTCGCCAGTCATAGGATATGGATTCGGTAAAGGCTTCCACTGAGGCAGCGGTCTGCTCGGCGAAACGTCCGCCCCAGAGTTTGCCGGATGTTTTGCTATTCATGTTATCTTTAATCATATTATATAGTTGCGGCTTAGTCGTAGCAGTTTTGTTTGGTTTTTTCAAATATCTCATTTGTTCTTGAAAGTGCTAACTGACAGCGCCACCTCCGTCGCCTCAATTTCACTGCCATCAGTCAGTAGCAGATAGGCCCTGAGCTTGGGCAGGCAGCGTACACCATCTAAGGCCAGATACTCCTGCACCTGCCTGGTACCTTCTTCCCTTTTTTGCTCCCATCCCTGCTTCCCGTCTTTCTTCTTACTGAATTTCAGCTCAAAGAGAAACTGATTTGGCACTTCAAAGGGGCTACGTTCCAGAAGAAGAATATCCGGGTAGCGTTTATTCATCTCTGCCTCACTGCGGATGAAGTAGACCTCAGATTGATACAACAGGGTCAGAATCACAGCCTTGATATGTTTTTCATCCATTCGCATGAAATCACGATTGGAAAACAGGGCAAGGACTTTGGTGATTTCTTCAGTCAGTGGAGCAATGTTGTTGTGCAAGGCCAGCTGACGCACTGCTTCTGTCAGGAGACGGGGCTCCAGAGTAATCTGTGCTCGTTGCTCAATCTCTTTTTTAAAATATTGAAAATATAAACGAGAAATAACATGGTTGGGTACAGTGTAGCGCAGCTGATCAAGTATTCTGTTGTTGATAGTAATAAAGCCCATGTAGAGCAGCAAGCTGATAAAGTCATCCCGCTCAAAAGGTTTGTTCACGTCTGGGTCAAGTTTGTGCTTATGTTGTCCCATAATCTGGCCATTAACTATCAACTCCTCCAGAGTGCGGAAGTTAGCCTCCGGGTCGCCGATCGAAAACAGCTGCATGATTTTTCCGTAGTCGGAGGCAATATTGCCGTCCAGCATCTGCTCAGGTGGGGTACACGGTGCTGTCTGATAGTTTCTGATAAAATAAAGCACCATATCTGGATTGAAGACTTTTTCTTCGGCCCGGCTACTAAACTTATAACCGTTATACCAGCTACCGAGTGTTTCCAGCAGTTTCTGTCCATCAAGATCACATTTTGAAACCAGAGGTTGGATCATATCAGCAGTTTCCTGGTGGGTAAATCCCATAGCCTCATGAAAATCAGGGAGGAAGGTAAGATTGTCCCCGATATTAAATCCACTGGTCATGCTGTCTAGGGTGATGGAGGTTACGCCGGTGATAAAAAGACGATCAACAATACCCCGTCCTGTTGCAATTTTTATAGTCTCGTAAAAGGCTCGAACAAATCCGCCCTTGCCCACGATCCGGGTGAAGAGTTCCAAGCTGTCGCCGAGAATAGCATTGGCAAAATGATCATACTCGTCAATGAGCAGATAGAGCTTTTGTCCGCTACACACGCGGAACAGACTGTCTATTTTTTCCTGCGGGCTTTCCTTGGACCTGATCTCCTCGGCAGCGTCTTGGCCGTAATTATATTGCTCAAGAAAGGCGAGCAGGCAGTTTTCGACCCGGCTGGTGAAATTACGTTTGATGGTCTCAGCGTCATCTGTAGCTATGCCACTGAAGTCAAAAGAAAGAACCTGATAGCTGCTATGCAGCAGCGTAGAGTTTTCCTCTGCGGCAAGCCCGCAGAACAACGCCTCAAACTCATCCTTAAAGTGGACATCGTAGTAATACTGAAGCGTTGAGAGGAACAGGCTTTTTCCAAAACGGCGAGGGCGGAGCAGGATATTGAAGCTACCCTGCTCCTCTAGCTGTTGTATGTAGGCGGTTTTGTCGATATACAGATAGTTTCCCGTTCTGATCTTTCTGAAATCGCTCTCGCCGTAAGGAATTTTCATACCCGCTTTTTTCCTCTTTTCTGCCCAAACACGTTATTTCCGATTCAAGGCCTGAATCTGCAAGCGCAGGGAGTTCAGCCGGATAAAACCGCCCGCATCAGCCTGATCATAGACCGCATCCTCCTCAAAGGTGGCATGGGCCTCGGAATACAACGAGTTATCTGATTTACGGCCTACCGGGATGCAGTTACCCTTGTAGAGCTTGAGGCGCACTGTGCCGTTCACGGTTTTTTGGCTCTCGTCCATGGTTTTCTGCAAGAGTGCCATCTCCGGGGCGAACCAGAAACCGTTATAGATCAGCTTGGAATATTCCGGTACCAGACTGTCCCGGATGCGCAGGATTTCTCGGTCCAGGGTGATAGTTTCCAGATCCCGATGGGCTTCCCGGAGGATGGTACCGCCCGGTGTTTCATAGACCCCGCGTGATTTCATACCCACAAAGCGATTTTCCACCATATCCAAACGACCGATGCCGTTTTCACCGCCCAAGCGGTTAAGCTCGGTGAGCAGTTCCACCGGTCCCAGGCGCTCACCGTTGATGGCCACTGGGTTGCCCTGCTCAAAATCCATTTCAATATAGGTCGGGACATCCGGGGCCTTTTCCGGGGACACGGAGAGTTTGAACATGCCCTCTTCCGGCTCATTCCACGGATCTTCCAGGATACCGCCTTCAAAACTGATATGGAGGAGGTTTTCGTCCGAGCTGTAGGGATTCTTCTTGGTTGTGGGGATGGGAATATCATGTTCCTTGGCAAAGGCGACCAGCTTTTTACGGGAGTTGAGATCCCAAAAGCGCCAAGGCGCAATGATCTGCAATTTGGGGTTCAGGGCCAGGTAGCCCAGTTCAAAACGTACCTGATCGTTGCCCTTACCCGTGGCTCCGTGACTGAGCGCATCCGCGCCTTCCTGTTCCGCAATGCGGACCTGTTCTTTAGCGATGATCGGACGGGCCAGCGAGGTACCGAGGAGGTAGGAGCCTTCATAAATGGCATTGGCTCGAAAGGCGGGAAAGATATAATCACGGACATATTCCTCACGCAGGTCGGAAATGATCACCTTTTCCGCACCGGTGGACATGCCCTTTTCCCGGACAGCATCCCAGTCTTCCTGCTGGCCCACATCAGCAGCGTAGGCGATGATGGGGCATTCGTATTCTTCTGCCAGCCATTTGAGAATGACTGAGGTGTCCAGGCCGCCTGAGTAGGCGAGTACTATTTTATTTACACTCATGATGTTTTTTTTCTAATTTTATTTTTTAAAGAATCGGGTGCCGGTTCATGTAGGGGCAACCCTATGTGTTTGCCCTTTATTTCCCGGGTGGTGGCAATAAGGGCGAACACGCAGGTTCGCCCCTACAAAGGCCCTCGTCTTCGGATGAATGCCGAAATCACACCATCCCGTTAATCAAATATTCCAGGATGGCCTTATGCATGTGCATCTTATTTTCCGCCTGATCAAAGGCTACACATTGCGAGCCTTCCAGTACCTCTTCGGTGATCTCTTCATCCCGATGGGCAGGGAGGCAGTGGAGAACAACGGCATCAGGTGCGGCATGCTTCAGTAGGGCCTTATTCAACTGATAGGGTTGAAAAACAGCCAGTCGTTTTTTCGCCTCGTCTTCCTGACCCATAGATGCCCAGACATCCACATTCACCACATCAGCGTTCTGTATAGCCTCTGCAGGATCCCGCACTAGAGTAATCGGCTTTTTCGCCTGCTGTTGTGCTGCTCTGAGGATTGCCGGGTCAGGATCATACCCTGGCGGGCAGGCAAGGGTCAAAGAAAAACCGAGCATTGAGGCCGCCTGGATCCAGGAATTGGCCATATTATTACCGTCTCCAATCCAGGCAATCTTTAATGCACTCAGATCGCCTTTCTGCTCAATCACGGTCATGATATCGCTGAGAATCTGACAGGGATGGTGCAGGTCGGTCAGCGCATTGATCACCGGGATAGCTGAAAAATGAGCCAGCTCTTCCACGACGTCCTGGCCAAAGGTACGAACCACAAGG
>CBFDDU010000147.1:0-8555 GCA_965603655.1 uncultured Candidatus Electrothrix sp.
CAAGATCAATGGTGAACCAGATCTTCTGCTTGACTGCGCAGGAAAGCAATTTTTTGAGAAACTCCTGTCGTTCGGCATCAAAGCGCGGAAGAATCTCCGCAGAAGGTCGTAAGGGCTTAAAGGAGTAGCTGCTGTAAAACGGCCCGGTGGATGCGAGCAGCCCCTCAAGCTCCAGATAAGTGAGCAGGGTTTTCACCACCAACGGTCGCATATCAAACAGACCGGAAAGCTCATAGATTGAGCAAGAAAACACCGCCTCCTGCCCGAGGACATGATCGACAAATTCCCGCACATGGTCGGGCTCAGGGGTGTCGCCGTAGACAAAATTCTCCAGCACATGCAGGTCATTGCCGTTGCCGAGCATGATACAGGTTGAAGGCAGACCGTCCCGTCCTGCCCTGCCGATTTCCTGAGCATAATTTTCCAGGCTCTTGGGCAGGTTATAATGGAAGACTGCCCGGATATTGCTCTTATCAATGCCCATGCCAAAGGCGATGGTCGCCACCACAATCGCCTTATCCGAGGCCATAAACCAGTCTTGGACCGCCTGCCGTTGCTCATCCTTCATGCCAGCATGATAGGCCTTGGCCGGAAATCCCTCCTTGGCAAGTAGAGCGGCCACCTGCATGGCGGTCTGTTGGAGGGTGACATAGACGATGGTCGGCCCGCCTGCCCCGCCTATCACGTCCGGCTCCTCCAGCTCCCTGAGTCGATCCACCAAGGCCTGATCCGGCTCATCAGCCGGTGCAAAGAGCAGGGTAAGGTTGGGGCGATAGAATCCGGTCTGGATGCAATCAGCGTCAGCAACAGCAAAGCTCTGGCGGATATCCGCTGCCACCTTGGGCGTTGCGGTCGCAGTCAGGCCCAGCACCGCAGGTACAGCAAAGGTCTTGGCCAGTTCTGCCAGTTTGAGATAGTCAGGCCGGAAATTATGGCCCCATTCGGAGATACAATGGGCCTCATCAATCACCAGCAGAGAAAGCCGCAGCCGGGTAACCAAGGCCACAAAGCGCTCATTGGCAAAGCGCTCCGGAGCCACGTAGAGCAGCTTTAGTTCGTTACGGTTCAGCCGGTCATAAATTGCGTTGACTTCGCTAAAATCTAAGGAGGAATCCAGGCGGGCCGCTGCAATCCCTTTGCCGATAAGAAAATCCACCTGATCCTTCATCAAGGCCATGAGCGGCGACACCACCAAGGTCAGGCCAGCAAGATGGAGGGCTGGTAGTTGATAACAGAGGCTCTTGCCCTGGCCAGTGGGGAAAATCGCCAAGGCGGAGCGGCCCGCCAACACAGCTGCGATCACCGCTTCCTGCCCCGGCAGAAAGGCATCAAAACCGAAAATTTGTTGCAGGCTTTCTTCGGGCGTACTCGTCATACTCGTCAATATGGTCATGCCTCCTCCCTTGCCGATTTTGGATACCGGACTGATCCCGGGTCTGCGGATCAAAAAAGATGCTGTCTATGCAACATCCGGGTACTGCGGCGGACTGTCCCCTTTCCGCTTGATGATTTTCGGATATTTCCCTTTAGGGGCAGGAACAGGCTCTATTATCGATACCACATTGATCTTATGCCACCAGTCATCACCGAAATCAAACCAGTAAGCAAAGGCTTCGCCTTCCTCCAGTTCCAGAGCTCCTATCTTCATCTCTTCACAGACTCCATCCGGTTTCGGCTCATCAAACCCTTCTCCTGCCAACGCTGAAATATACTTTTCATTCTCAGGATCCATAGGTCCGTTTCCTTTGAGCTGGAACTCGTAGAGATGCTCGTCTTCGCGATCAAAGGCCTTAAAAAGAATATCATGCAGGTCTTCCAAGGTCTGATCTCCCCGGATCTCCACCGTTCGACCAATCACTGGATTGTTTTCAACAAACTCTTCGCTCACCGGACCGCTGATGATAAAGGCATCAAGGGTATAGAGCGCATTCCTGACCCTTGTCCTGTCTTTTTCCTTTATTGTTGCGCTCTCCACCTGGTCTGGAACATAGGGAATCAAGCCCTTATTATAAGCAGCCTGCTGGATATGCAAGGGCATCTTCCGGACATCCACAATAAACCCATCCACCATAATCTTCCAGGCCATGGGATTATCATCCATGTTGCTCGGCAGGGTCCAATTCGGGTCAAACTGCACCAGATCCATCAGGTCACGAATCTGTTTGGATTTAGCCGCCCCGGTGCTTGTACTTATGCCGAAACCGGCACAGAGTTCCCCGGCAGTCAGATGCGGTTCCTGGCTCTTATCAAAAAGAAAATTGACAAACCCGAGCGCATAGAGAACACCGCCAGCCCAGCTCTTTACTCTTCCTCTACTGAGCGGAGAGGGACGTTTGCGACACAGGGCAGCGGTCAGATAACGGGCCAGCTGAGCATATTCCTCATTCAGTTGTTCCTTGCAGAATGCGTCTGTCAGGGAGGAGATTGCAGCAAAAATTTCCTGCATCTTTTTCGGTACATTTTCTGATTTTGTTTTCTTTGCCATGAGATTGTCTTGGTGAACAGGATGATGTTACTGCTGAAAAGCAGCATTGCAAGCTACCCTTCCAGGGGTTTCTACGAAATCAACTCAACAAGAAAAACTACCTATTACAGACTGAAAGAGCAATATTTTTTTAATGGCAGTAAAAAAACACACTTCACGAAGCTAGTCAGCTTTATCAATAATCTCAACAAAATGAGCTACGTACTCCTCTGGCATTTTCACAGGATGAATTTCACTACGCAATTCCTGCCCCTCTGGCACCCAGACAGCACTATGCTTTCCATGAGCTAATTTTCTTAAACGAGCACCATCCTCACTGACACTATAGTACTCAAAATAGAGTGTAAAACCTTCTGCAAAAAGTTCATACAGATACATAGATACTTCTATAATCTCAAAAGGTATTGCCTCTTGCAAATGGTGAACCTCAGCATGCACACAAACAAAATCACCCAAGGAGTTCCGGGAGGATATATCAGGAAACCTCATTGCAAAATATTGATCTCGCACTCGAGCTTGCCAACTGTAATAATTAGAAAAATAAATATTACCAATCAGATTCGAATCCTCTCTGGATGTCAAGAACTGTTGCTGAAACAACATATTTTGCTTCTTTGTGGAAACAGTCGCTGTGAAAAGGGATGATGCCTTGGAGAAAAACGAATGGCGCTCCTTTCCTGGAGGTTCAATATCGTCCTGTGACCGAGAAATCTTCTCGAGATATTTCGAAAAATACCCTGGAAAGTCAAACTGCTGGACATCACCACGTCCTTGAATTTTAACCCAGGTCGTTGCAAGCTTACCTGAAATCGCCCGAACCAGACTCCCATCGTCCTGCTTTTTGAACCACTTAAAGGCCAGAGAAAGAAAAGATCGAGAAAGGTCGGTATCCTCCAGCAAACGGACCTCTCCGATCACAGTGTCGTAACTGTCCAACTGCTGGTCTACAGTAAAAAAAGATCTGTTCGTCACCATCCCCCATTGCCCGCTTTTCATGTCTTGTACAAGCCGCTCGGATATCGGTAATAGGGCCAACTCTCTCAACTCACCCATCCATATAGGAATATTAGTAAAATAAACTTTCCCTCGCGGCCCCCTGCCCTCCAGAAAGGTCGTGGTAAATTCATGTGTAAAGCTACCGACCCTGTCCGGCCAAGCATCGGTATTTCCAGAAACCGGCACCCGCTCTGAAATGGCATTATTGAGGCATTCTTCCTGAACGACCACAGCCAGTATCCGCTCTCCTCTCAGGGTCAGCCAGACTGGAAAGGTAAGAATGTAACAGCTTGATGAACCATTCTGGTATGTAAATAATACCGAATCGTCCTTTTTTTGAACAACACTGATCATGCTTGGATCGGGGCAAGCTGTCAACGCCTTGAAAGCAGCTTCATAGGTGCTCCAAAGCCGAGTCCCAGCTCTGTGCAAACTATCTCCCTGCTTGATCAGATGAACAAGAAGCGCCTCACTTTTTTCACCGAGCAGGTCCTGCCATTCTTCTTTGCTGCGACGGGAGACGACCTCAAGATCGCACCCCTGTAAGCCACGACCGGCCATACAGAGAATCGTCCCTTCATTATGGGTCAGAGAAAAATGTACCCCAGCATCCGCAGGAATTGCGAGGGAAGGTTTCCCCTCCTGTGACCAAGAGATTTCAATACGGGTATCAGAAGCACGCAGGAGAGGAGTCAAGGCATTCCTGATAAACGGCAGCTCCTTTTTTCGCCGTTCATCCTTACCAACATGGTGCAGACCAGGGATAAAATCGGAACTGAGTTTTGGGAGAGTGCAATGGGCAGGTAACAGCGCTTCTCTCTGTTTGAGTTCTCGTCGCAGAATCCTCCGATCCCGATGACCGGGATAAACTAAGTCTTCGGCTGCCGGGCTCTCCTGTCTATGTTCGATAATTTGGGCACGATAACCTCTTATCCGTTCAAGGACCTGTCCCTGTTCATTGAAAGCCGTCACAGTACCAAAGATATATTTTTCCGTCTGCTCTTCAATAAGAGCTCTTCCAAAAACAAGCTCATCTGTCCTGCTTGTTGTCGGGAAACGCTCAATACGCTGAATACGTGCTGGCAGACAGAGATCTCTTGGAATCGGAAGCTGCCCTGACTGCAAGAGTACATCTCTGAAAAAAGGGTTACCAAGCATCCACGTCCGCCCCGAGGAATCAACGGATTCGGACGAAAATGCTGTTGAGAACAGGCAGCTCTCTGAACTCAGCTGAAAAACCTGCTGAATCCCCTGATACAAGGGCCCTTGGAAAAGCAATCCTTCTTTATAGAGGTCGCGCTCAGGAACAAGATCAAGAGGAGAGAGTGGCTCAGGGAGATCATGCCGAACAGGCGAGCAAGCATCCCGCAACACAAAGGTTGCTGAAAAATGATCAACTCTAAAATCGGTCTGTTCCGTTCGTATCTGCACCAGGACCTGAGGGACAGCCGCCACATCATCCAGCTCAAGTACTAAGGCATGAATCTCGATTTCCGCTCCAATGTCCTCTGACAATACAATCGGTCGTGCCAGTTCAACATCCTCAATACACACCGCAGCAAAACAGGTTTTTCCTGTGACCGTGCGTACCGCCTGAGCCATAGCTTCAAGGCCGAAAACCAAGGGGAAGAGATAGGTACCGCGCCAACAATGATCTTTAATATAGGGATCATCTTCCAGAGTCAACCGTGTTCTGGAGATAACCTCAATCCCTGGTTGATACACAGTCACTCTATCAATGAAGCGCAAGCCTTGCGGGAGAGCAGGACCGTAAGCAGAAAAAGTATCCAACCCGGAGGTTCTTGCTGCGACAATGACTTGATCCGCAGCAGGATCGTGGGTGGCGAGCTGAAGAAAACGGGAAGTCCCCTGCTGAACTGTCAGGGCTTCCACCCCTATTGTACGCAGCCAAGACGTACTGCCCATCCTGCTGCCCATCCCGACTTCGTCCCAGATACCAAAGGCAATACAGAGCGTGGCAACACGAGGCTCGGCCGCCCCATAATGTCTGAGAAACAGATACAAAGCCTCATTGGAAAATCCGTACCAGCCGTTTTGCCGCATCCCGGATATGCCGATGAGAGATGAAAACGCGATAAACAGTTGCGGTGGATGATCATGCAAAGCAGCGCAAAGATTCATTGCCCCGATAACTTTAGGGCTGATTTCTTCCAGAGCCTGCTCAACAGGTACAGTATCCAGCCCACCAGGTCGATTCAGAGCACTGCCATGAATGACTCCGGTGATTGTTCCCTGTTCATTTTCCACCTGACGGACGAGTCGCTTCACAGCTTCGGCATCTGTTACATCGCATTGATAATAATGCGCTGAAAGCCCGGCCTCATTGGCTCGCTTCAGGGTGTAAAAGATCTCATCCTGCTGCTCATTACGCATTGCCGGGGAAGAACTGCCCACCAGGGCCAGCTGCACCCCGGTGGCACGGGCAAAGGCCAACACACACTCTGCCGTAATGCCCTTTGCTCCACCAGTGGCAAGAACAACATCTTTTGGCGACCATCGTATGGGCCTCGGTTTACCAGCGGCAACATTCCTTAAAACAGGGACCGGAACCCGGCGAATATGATCAGCAGCATACCCGACAGCTGCGTAGCTCTCAGCAGTGCTGAGTTCCACCATTATATATTCACAGAGCTGATCCTGTGAAATTTGTGGCGAAAAATCAAGCACCCTTACCTTAAGATCGGGTTTTTCAAGATGGAGACTGGCAGCCAAAGCCTTTGCCGAACACCGGCTGATATTCGCCGGAACAGGTCCGTCACCGAAAAAGCCGCCACCGAATTGTGCCACAGTAAGTGATTGATTCCCTAACCCGGGCCGATGATAAGCAGGAGAAAATATTGTGTGCAGCCTGGTGACGTGCTTGACCAGCGTCTGCTGATCAAAAAAATTACCTTCACCTTCACTTGATTTCTGACGCGGCAACAAGGCAATGACGCGGGTGAACCTATCCAGCAGGGAAGAAACCCCTTGTCGGGCTTCTGCAAAAGAGACAAGTTCCACCTTAGCTAAAAATTCGACTGAAATTTTAGCTGAAGCTTTGGCTAAAAACCGCTGTAAAGCCGCCTTAAGCTGTTCTGCAATATACTGTTCAGCAGATTCAAAAAGAATCAGAACAGCTTCTTCCCGATGCAGCCAGGATTGCTCAGATTGCTCATCTGCATATTCGGATGCAAGCGGTTCTGGGAAATATTGTAGGGTGAAATCACGGGCCCAGCTTGGATACCTGGAAGAACTGTTCTCGGCAATGCCCTCAATGTCCTTATGCTGCTCATGTTCTCGGTCTAAAAGCACGGCCACCTCTTGCAGACTGGCATTCGCGTATTCAAACACATTCAGGTTTGCGGCTGAAACACCTGCGCGGTTTGCTGCTTCGGCAATAAGCTCGGATGCTTTGATGGAGTCGAGATTCAGATCATCCAGCAGACGAAGCTCCAGAGAAAGACTTTCCGGTGGAAAGCCGGTTCGTTCTTCGATTAAAGCAAAGAGCAAGTCAATGCTGTTTTGTTTTTCCGCCTCAACTTTTCCATCAATGTTTGAGTTTTTCTTTTCAAAGAACGCTGTAACAGGGGGAGCAAAAAACGACTTAACAGCGGATCCAGAAGGCGCAAGGGGCTCTTCAACCAAAGATGCCATATTATCAAGATCCACTCTGATAAGACTCCCGATAAATTGACTGCGCCGCTCCAGATAGACTGCTAACTCATCTTCAGAAATACCAGCAGCACCAGCAAGAACACGATCTGTTTCACTCAAATCCCCCGGTCCCGATATGTGAGAGCTCGGCAGTGAAAGGCTCTGCTCTTTTTGCTCTGGAAAATACTCAGGGAAAGGGCGCTCACAGGGATTGGTGAAAAAGACGCGTTCATCAACCGGCGTGAAGGAACGGACAAGACGATCCTCATACAAAGCATGCCAGTTGATTGTTCCTCCACGGACAAAATAGTTTGCCAGAAAAAGATTCAGATCCCTCTCCCTGTCCGGTTCTGTCTCAAGGGGAAAACAGGTCGGCCCATCTTCTCCCTCTTCTTCATTTTCTTTTGCAATATCCTTTGCAAGGATTGAGCGGGCAAGGCCGGTCAGCACCCGGCCCGGTCCCACCTCCAGCAGCAGATCGCAGTCCTTGCTTATTTCCTGAACCAAGGAAATAAAATCAACCGGCAAGATAACCTGTTCCGAAAAATGGCTCCTCAGATCGCAGCCCAAGTCAACTTGGCCCCCTTGCAGACCGCTGAAGAGAGCCGTTGTCAACTGTTTCGGGTGCCCTGGAAGCAATCGGGATTCGGCCAGCACCTGGGCAGCCTGCCTGACAAAGCGTGAATGGAAGGCATTGGCAACCGGAAGAAGCATGCCCCGTACCCCCTGCTCTTTCGCATGACGGCAGGCCTGCTGAATGCAGAAGGGTTCGCCGGAGATCACCGTTTGGGAGGGACTGTTTTTATTCGCCACAACGGCATATCCTTGACTGGCATCAAGAATGGCCTGGGCTTGGGCAGCTGAACAGGCAAGACTTGCCATGGTTCCGGCAGCACCTCCGGCATGCCCCGGTGCCATTGCCTGCCCCCGCAGTGCAGCAAAACCGATCAGCTCTTCTCTGGAATAGGCCCCGGCAGCATAAAACGCGGTTAATTCGCCAAGGCTGTGCCCGCCGACCGCTTCAGGCTGTATCCCGAGTCGGGCCAGTTGCTCCAAACCGAGCATGGAGGCTAGGCAGAGAGCGGGTTGGGCAATCTCTGTCTGCTTGAGCTGCTCCTGCCAGCCTTTCACCTGCGATTGATCAAGCGCTCTCTCTATTGGACGAAAAATAAAATCACGCAACTGTTTGCCTTCCGGCCACCCGAGAGCCTTTTCCATCGCCTGAACTATATCCTCAGCCCAGTCGTGCCGCTGAACAAGCTGGTGCCCCATATTGATCTTTTGTGATCCCTGGCCGGGAAAGAGGAACCCGACACGGTGGCTCTGCACATCATTGCCGATACAGATACCTGAGCGGGGATCAAGAAAAGTTTGCTGTCCTTTGGGAGGAGATGTTCGAAGGATATGGGCAATCTTGGCA
>CBFDDU010000148.1:0-8297 GCA_965603655.1 uncultured Candidatus Electrothrix sp.
TTGCCACCGCGTGTGGTGTCAGCGTAAAGGGCATTGGCGGCGATGTCGGCAAGGATGCGTTGAGTCTTCCATATCTCCGTTGCTGCCGGGTCAAGGGTTCTGTCAATAGCCAAGGCTTCCTCGGCCAAGCTACAAGCCTCATCAAGGCGAGTCAGGTCGCTTGCTTGCAGCAGGTCGGCAAGGTTGTTCAAAACTTTGGCAGTATTGATCTGATCACCTGCCTCCTTAAAGACAATAAGGGCTTTGCGCCCCCAAGTCTCGGCCTCTGCAAGACGACCAGTTGCCTTGGTCAGCAAAGCTAGTTGAGCCCAGCTGGAACCTGCTCCGTGCAGGTTGCCATGCTCCTCCTTCAGCCGGGCGGCGTCCCGATAGGCGTGCTCTGCTGCCTGCCAGTCCCTGGTTTTCTGATAGACCATGCCCAACTGATGCATGACACTGGCCTCGGAGGCAGGCTCTTTCAGGCGTCGGAAAATCGGCAGGGCGGCTTCATACCGTTCTGCCGCCTCAGGTAAATGGTTCTGAAGCAAGGCCAAGGTGCCGATCTGACAGCTATCCACCGCCATAGCTCGCTGATCATTCTGTTCCTCGGCAATCACCAGTCCAGCCTCGTAGGCTTCCTTAGCTTGGGCATACTTTCCTTGATCTCTCAGCACATCAGCTAGACCAGTCTGCGCAAAACCGATCTCCCGCCGTACATTCTCACTCTGCTCCAACCCCGCCAGTTCACGCAACTCTTGCTGATAGAACTGCTCCGACTCCGTCAACCGCCCCTGTGCAGCATGACAGAGGCCCAATCGATTCATGGTTAAGCATCGTTGAGACTTTACCCAACAAAACAACCTATTAGCCTCTTCAGATCTTGCCTGTGTAATAATACCGTAGAGCTCGTCTTCAAAACTCAGTGCTTGATCCAATTCCTTGAGGATATCCTGAAAGACAGTTTCGGCCTGCTCTATCTGTCCAATGTCGTAGAGATGAGCGCCTAAATTGTGCCGGGCCAAGGCCCAAGACTCCAAGCCAACCTCTCTGTCCGCCTTGGATACTGCATCAACTAGGGCTTGGCATTCCCGCTGCATGCCATTTTTTCTTAGTACTTTTATAACGTTGTCGAAAAAGCCCTGGAACTCCTCCGCATCCTTCTCACTCTTTAAGTAGGCATATACCGCCCGCATCAGGTTAGCCAACTCGACATGAGCTATGGCGCGGGCAGTATAGGGATCTTCGTAGTATAAGTCATTAATTTCACAGAAAAGTAAAAAATACTCCTCCATGTGGCATTCCATTAGCTCGTCTTGTTCTTCCCTGCCCAACCGCTGCCAGAGGGCTGGGGTCAAGGTGGGATGGAAACATAGCCAAGTCTTGTCCGCATCAGGCAGGTGTTGAGTATACACCAGTCCAGCACGAATCAGGTGTTCACGCAGCTCAGGCCAAGTAGACTGGTCAGCACCTTCGACCAATTTATTCTTGGGAGCTATGTCAACCAGCCTGTCGAGCAGCTGTTTCTGTTCATCGGTTACCAGCAGCTCAGATAACGCCTGTATCATCGTAGGTCCCAGCAACTCTGCCTCAGCCAATCTAGTCACTTTGCCCACCATCTCTTCTAGGCATCCACCTGCAAACACCCCCAACCTCGGCAACCACTCCCGGCACCGCTCCGGCAGCCGCTCCAAAGACAGCTCCAGCGAGGCAAGCAAAGTTCGATCTTCCCGATCAGCAGGCTGTTCTTCCAACAAAGCTTCCAGCCGCTCCCCCAACTCCGCCGGGCGGCGCTCCTTGAGCTGCTGCACCAGCAGGCTGATGGACAGGGGATGGAAATCCACCTTCTTGAACAGCCTGATCAAATCATCGCGCCGGGGCCGCTTGAGGTCGGTATCGGGCAGCAGATGGTACATTTCATCAAACCAATTCACTGCATCGTCCTCTTGCAGGCCCTGCAAGGCGATATGCCGATGGTCTTGTTTGCTTGCCAAGGGATAGGCGGGGTGCTGGAAATCTGGCTGGCGCGAGGTGAGCAGAACCCGGCTCTCCCCGGCCTCTGACCACTGTGCGGCGACATCAAGCAGCTCGGCCAGTGCGCCGCTCTCGGCCAAAGTCTCCAAGTTGTCGAGTATCAGCAGGGTCGGGATGCGCTCCAGCGATGCCATAACCTCCACGTCCGTGGGAAGATTCTCCTGCAAGACCGACCGCATGGAAGCGACAGTCCAACTCACCGCGTCGCTGCCTTGATACGAGTCAAACCTGACCAAGCAGGCCCGCTGAAAGAGCTTGGTGCGGAGCAACCACCGACCTGCCTCCAAGGCCAGTGCAGTCTTGCCTTGTCCACCAAAACCGGTGATTGAAATACGGCGGCAGTTATTCACTGCAAAAAACCGTTCGATCTGCCACAGTTCCCAGCTCCGGCCAAAGAAGCCGGACTCCTGCACGTCAGGCAGATTGTGAAGCGGTTCAGTCCTGAGCGACAGGCTCTCGTCCGAAGCCGTACTGAACAAGGGTTGATCAGCACCACTTTGATACAGAGCGGGCAGGAACCAGTCGTGCAGCTCCAAAGTTATTTCCTGCGCATTGTGCGCACCGCGCAAACGTTTGCCGCGCTCCAGATTAGAGCAAAGGACGTGCCGAGCCTCGTCTAACGAACCTGCCACAGTGCGGCCCTTGAACAGGCTCTGGTAGAACTCGGTAAAGAGCTGCTCGGTCGTCGTGACTAAGGCACTGTAGCTCATAGCAATGACCGCAGGAATACCCGCATAAACCAGTTGGGCCGCCACTCCGCTCATCGGGTCTTCGCTGTCCATCATCGCCGACTGACAGGCCGAAAGCACCACCAAGCCGGTATGACTGCTGTTGAGCAGGTCGCCAAGTTCCTTGCCCGAAATTTCTTTTATACCGCCCCACTCGCTCTCAAAGAGAAGCTGGCCTTCTTTACCAGTACTGTCGCTGCCAGCCAATACCCCGTGGCCGTCAAAGTGGATAATATCAATCGAGGATTTTGTGCTGTCCTGCAACCGCTTCTTCAGTTCCGCCAAGGTTGCCAGCCGGAGAAACTCCACCTCCACCCGTGCCACGTCCTGCTGCTCCAAGGCGGCCAGCACGGCCTCAGCATCGATGCGGGGATTGATGAAGTCAGCTCCGTCCGGCCTGCTGATGATGAAGAGTAGATGGAGTACAGGCTTGGCAATGTGAGGCTGCCGGGCGGATTCCTGTTCTGCGGCAGGCAGGCCCCGGCGGATGGAAATCGGCGGGTTCTCGTTGAAGAGAAAGGAGCGGCCCGGCGCAACCAGCAGCTCCCACGGCAGGGAAAGTACTGCCGGGTGGTCAGCAGCAATACTGAGAATGCGGCCTTCCTTCTTCGCCTCCAGGAAATGGCCAAAAAGCTTGGCTGCCTCGTCATCTGTCTTGAAGACAGCGGAGAAAAGTTCAGTTCCCCAGACCGACAGCTTGTCGCGAACTATGGCCGCCCGTTGATCATCGGGTTCGGCACGGTAGCCGATACCGTAGTCTTCCACGTACCAGCGCAGTTCTTTCTGATCGTCTTCGGTCATCGGACTGGCGAACTCGACAGGTCGGGAATGTGAGACAGAGTTCAAGAGGCATGGGGGATCTCCTTTGCTTAGATGATGATTGGTGGGGAGTAGGGTCACGGCATGCCGTGACCCTACGGGATCATGCCTCTTCGCAGATGGCCTTGAGTCCGATATGAATAACAATAACGGCTAGGGCCACGGCCAGTACCTGAAGGGCTGTACCGGCATACCCCATATTCGTCAGGATAGCCCCGAAAGAGGCCAGTACGGCAGTATTGGTAAGATCACGCCATTTCAGCCATTGCTTATTCAGCACCCCGCCTTCCTCGCACAGGTCATGATGAGCTGCCTGTTTGAACTTATGCCAGAAACTGCGCGGCTCCTCCTTGGTCACTTCGGCAATGACCCGCCATTGTGCAGGCAGGTGTTCCGGGTCATCCTGCTTATCCGGTTCAAGACTTTTATAAACTGCGGCTGATGGCTGCTCTTGCAGCTCGGCAAGCTGCTGGTCAACCTGAGCGGAAAGGTTCTCTAACTGATCTGCGGTGAAAGATGCGGACATACTGGTCTCCTTCTGGAAAAATGTATTTATCAGGCTGTTTTAATCTCTAACAACTACGCAGGATCATAACAGAACAAGGCGCACTCCTTCAAGGAAAACAATAAGATGAGCGGGAGCAGAAAAGGCGAGACGCAGAGGAAGCAATTGACAGTAACCTTTATTCAGTATACTTTCTGGTATCAGCGTCACAATCATTGAATAATACTTGTTTCTCCCCATCTTGAATGGGTAATTTCGTAAGAGGGGAAACAGGTTGTTCTTTTTTTTCTGGCTCCCAAGCTCCGGCTTGGGAGCACTTATTGCTGAAGCTCTGCTTCCTGTATGAAGCGGAGCTTCACGGTGGCTGTACCCAAGCAGAGCTTGGGCACTAGAAAAAATTCCTTAAGAACAACTCAATGCCCCGCTCCATCCTTCTCCGACGGAGCACCACCGCCCGGCGGCTTTTCCCCAAAAGGCGTCGCATTAACCACCGTACCAGGACGCAGCATCAGCAGCCCCTCAACAATCACCTTATCACCGGGTGCAAGTCCCTTAGTCACTAGCCACTGGTCTTTAATAGCCCGCTCAAGCACCAGCGGACGATATTCCGCCTTGCTCTCTGCGTTCACAACCAAGACAAAGGGATCACCCTTGGAATTACGGGATACGCCCTGTTGCGGCACCAGCAAAGCCTGCTCCCGAGCGCCCTCCTGAATAACCGTGCGGACAAACATACCCGGCAACAGCATCCCATCTGGATTGGGAAAAACCGCCCGCAGAGTGACAGAGCCGGTGCTTGGGTCAACAGTCACATCGCTGAATTGCAAGGTTCCGTCCTGCGGATAAGCAGTGCCGTCTTCCAACAAGAGTTGCACCATATTTTGTTCCTCACTCCCCTCTTTAAGACCCTCCTTTCGCAAAGAAAGCATCTTAGTTGCTGCCTGGGGAATATCCGCATAAATAGGATCCATTTGCTGGATAATGGACAGCGGCATCGGTTGATAGGCTGTGACCACGGCCCCCTCAGTTACATTGGAAATACCGATTCGACCAGAGATAGGCGCAGTGACCTTGGTGTAACTAAGGTTGATCTCGGCGGTTTGCACAGCTGCCTCTGCCTGTTGGACTGCGGCCTGGGCAGCAGCAATGGCACTGCGACTGCTTGCAACCTGGGCCTGGGCAGATGCCAAATCAGCCTCAGCCACGACAGCCCCGGTTGCGGCTTGATCGCGCTGGGCCGCAGAAACGATCTTTTGCTTAAAAGACTGCTCATAGCGTTTGCTGTCGGATCGGGCCAGGGACAGCTTGGCTTTGATCCGACCAATATCCGCTTGACTCGCTCTCAGAGTCGCTCTGGACCGATCAACAGCCTTTCTTGAGGCCAGGAGATTGGCTTCGGCATTATCTAATGCTGCCTGGAACGAAGACGGATCAAGCCGATACAGAACGTCACCCGCATTGACATTCGAGCCTTCAGTGAACAGGCGTTCCTGGATAATACCGCTGACCTGAGGTCGGATCTCCGCAGTCCGAAAAGCCGAGGTTCGACCGGGCAGCTCATTGGTCAGCACGACCTGCTGCGGCTGCATAATAATAAAAGAGACTGCCGGTGCAGGACGTTGCGGCCCTGGGCCCTGTAGCTGTTTTTTGGCGGTAAACAGGCCGGTCAGCGGTTCCAGCCAACCGGGCAGCCCCTTCTGCTCACAGCCGGACAGCAAGAGACCGCCTGTCAGAGCCGTAAGCAGGAGGCTCCATGCACGTAAAGTACGTAAATTATTCATAGTCAATCCGGGGTAGTATTCGTTGTTCTCTCAGAAATAACAGGAGATTCAGGAACAAGGAGCCCCTGAAAAAAAATATTTAAAATAATGTCCGGGGATTCAGGATAAGAATCGCGATTTTCCAGCCAGTTGGAGAGAAAGGCGTTACAGAGGCTGTCCATTGCGACCGCCAAGTGATACGGCTCGGCAATCCGTTGAAATCGCCCTCTTTCCATGCCATGCGCAAAAACAGCGGCAACACGTTGCACCATCTGATAATGCAGATCCCGCAACTCATTGTCTAGGCCTGCTTTAATATTAAAGCTTGCACCCCGTGTCTCAGCAAAATATAAACGGATAAAGGAGTCATTACTCATGAAAACCTCGCCCTTTACCTGGATATAATTACGCAACTGCTCAATCTCGTCCTCTGACACCTCCAGAGCCGCGCCAAGGGCCTCGTGAAAACGATCTGCCTGTTCCGTAATCAGGGCCTTGTACATCTCTTCCTTATTTTTGAAGAACTTGTACAGGGTGCCCACAGCAAACTCCGCCTGCTCGGCAATTTCCTGCATCGAGGCGTTATGGTAGCCTTTTTCAGAAAAAAGTTGCAGAGCAGCTTCAAGCATTTCCTTACGCTGCTGCTGTTTTTCCCGTTCTCGGCGAGAGAGTTTTTTTTCCGGCATGAAGCACTTCCTACCTGATTATTGCTTGTCATCATCCTGAAGACCAAAGATGATCTTTTTTTCGGCAATCGCATGCCTTGCCAATTCACCTTGCAGGATATATTCATAATGTGAATTGCCATTCACTTTATAGTATGCCCAACTGCCCTGTCAAGGAGAAATACGGTGCTGTCGGTGATATTTAACCGCTCGAAACGCCGCAAGTGCTTGGGGTTGAATTCACATGTATGGTTCAATGAATGTCACCGATGTGCTGTTGAATCAAGCTGCAAGAAGGATTCGAACCTGCGACCTCGATCTGTAACCCGCATCACTGCGCGGTCTGATAATGGCCTGTGATACCGAGATGGATACTTTTCTCATTATGCAGGTTATTTTATGTTTACTTTTTAATTTATGAGTGGTTATTTGGTTTACTTGCCAAGTTTTTTTTCGCCGTAACGGAACGTCCCGGAATAAAATGACAAGCAATGTTGCAACTATTGTTTAGTTGCATATTTTTATTTTTATGATAAGGTAAAAATGGGAAAGAAAAAAAAATTACTTAAAAAACTCTTTGCTAATCCAGCACCAAAAAGTTTTCGCTGGGGAGAATTAATCACTCTGACCAAACAGCATGGATTTAAAAATTCCTGCCAGGGCGGCGGATCCCATTATATGTTTGAACATGAACATACAGGTCTTCGTTTTAGCATGTCCAAAACTCATCCTAGTGGCCTATTGAAAGCTTACCAGGTGAAGCAAGCAATGAAAGCATTGCGGGAGATAGGGGTTGATTATGAATAACGAAAAATTTTCATATAAAGGCTACACTGGCTCAATTGAGGTTAGCGTTGAGGATAGTTGTCTGCACGGTGAAATACTTTTTATAGGTGATATAATAACATATGAGGGCGATGGAGTTGATGAACTGCGAACTTCTTTCGAGGAGGCTGTGGATCGTTACGTATCTTATTGTGAAGAGACTGGAAAACCAGCAAACAAGCCTTATAGTGGCACTTTTAATGTAAGAATAGGTGAAAAACTCCATCGTGAAGCTGTTAAACAAGCTTGTTTGGAAGGGAAAAAACTGAATGAATTTGTGACTCAGTGTATTCAGAATAATTTGTTGCAAGATGAAGATGCTGCTATTAAGCATGAGCATCATCATATTCATGAAGTTCTTTACTCAGGCGATACCGATCAAAACGTAACATCTAGTTTAGTTGATGAAACGTGGGACAGGTTGGTTAAGAGTGAGAGTGATATTAAGTATCAAGATAATGACAGTATTATTCAGCCTGCTCCAAAAAATCCGCTCACCTATCCAATTGCAAATTCTTAATTAGAAAGAATTGAGGTTTTAATAATGAAAAAGCAAGAAGAAAAAAAACAAGATTCAATTGATTTCCACTCTAATGTCTCCTTACCTAATGCTTTTATTGACAAAGTGCATACTATACCTAGAGGTGATGGCTTGTGTATAATGAGATTCTTCTCTTCATTACCTGAGGGGAGCTTTGAGCATTCAAGAATAATAGTAACCGAGAAACTTATTCGAAATTTCTTGGACAACACCTGCAAGATGCTAAATTACTATCCAAAGCCGGAAAAGGATAACTCTCAAGAGTAAATCTCGACCGGGTTCGTGCAGAGCGCATGACTCGATTTTTCTTTGTGGTGCTTCAAAATAAATCCAAGCTACAAATAATCTCAATCAACAAATTCATGTATTGTTTGAGGTTGCCTGCCATGCGTCTTTCTTGCTACTTCTTGCAAAATTTGGGAATGAATCCATGAAATCAATAGG
>CBFDDU010000149.1:0-8255 GCA_965603655.1 uncultured Candidatus Electrothrix sp.
GAGCATAAAAATAAAGCAAGACGTTTAAGGAGTATTTAGAAAATAATTTTTTGTATTGTTCTGTTTTTATAATATCAGCCTGGATCTGCAACGTTGGTCTCTTCGTCAGAGATTAAATCAACCATGCTGTATTTGAAAAGTAAACAGAAAATCTTGTTTATAATGGAAAAGATGGGGAGATAGCGCGTGGGGATAAAGGGTTACGAGGTAACGGGATCAATCGAGTCTGACCCTATTGATCTGGGTTGTTGCTCCGGTTGATGAACCCTATGAAATAAAAAAAGGAATTCATGTCTGTGCTCCGGTTGATCTGGAAATATAATACAGGTGACAACGGTCTCCGCCGGGGAGAGGCTGAAAACGACGACCTCGCTTCGGAGCAAGAGGTGGCGGAAGGCTTTGCCCGACGGAGTGCGGATCATGCATACTTCCATGAAATGGCCTGAGTCCTTTTGATCTATCAGAAATTAATCGAGCCTGATCCTATTGATTCCCATTCCTTGCATTTTAAAAGAGTGGGTTTGAAAATGCAAGGTGTAAAGCCTTCTACACTTGGTCTTGATGTTTAATTGGGGTCTGTTCTTTGCCCGGCGGGATACGGATTAGATAGGCAATTCAGGAGTCTGTATAGCTGCTTGTGGAACAGCCAGCAGTGGGCTTAAACTACTTCAACTGAGCGTTGAAGGTAATTCAGGGACAGACCCCGATTGATTACGGGCTGTACAAGGCTTCCGGGAAAGCGGGCTGGAATTCGGCGCATGCCTCGATATGAAAAGCATCGGAAAGCCGTGTGCGGGAAACACGCACGCACGGTTTGATGAGGGAGCATTGAGGAAGTAATACCATTTCTATGAAATATTGATCCGTAGCTTCTCCTACCCCTTCGTATTCAAGGATTAGGACCGGGGGAAGACAGGTCAAAACTTTACGGAATTGGTATAAGTCCCTGGTACACGTAGTAGCTGCGTGCGGCGAGGCGTCTGTAAAAAGGGCCGGGATTACTGCTGAATCAGTGCTCTACTCTACCTCTTTTATGGAAGTTAAGAAAAAAGGCAATGGTTTATGTACTTCGGTGTACTCGGATTTACATCACAATGAATTGGCTCTTTATCAACCAAAAACCAAATTCGCCAATACGTATCAAAATTATCATCAGGCTGACCTACTCCTGTTACAGTAAAATGTGCGTCGAGTAAATTTACCCAAAAATTCTCTTTTTCCTCTCTTTTTACCAAAAGATAAAATTTGTAAGGATCGCTTGGCCTTTCAAGGTGATCATAAATAGACTGCTTCGGAAGAATAAACCTTCCATCCATAGTTTCTACTTTTATTTTCTTATGATTTATCCAAGGGTAGCCAACAGGATTAGGAGATAAGGTATTCTTTCTAAAAGTAACACAATATAAGATTGATTCTTGTGTTATCCCATTAACCTCTCGATTTATATTGACATCAGCAGCAGCTGGTAACTTAAATTTTTTATTTCTATTTCGAGATAAAAAAAACAGCCTATTCGCCAAACTTGTCCCAATACCGCTAAAAATCCATTCAACGTGATTTAGTATCATCTGGCTAAATATCCTTATTTTTAATAAAAAGAAAAAATACTTATTAAATTAATAAATAAAGGAAAAGACCCCGTTTACCCTTAACATAAAATCCATTATACGACAAATTAACCAATCTTAAAAAAGACTGTTGCATAAACAACAATCATCTCCAGATCCAAGGCGCAAGATGTTCCGGTTTGCTCCATAATCCTTTCTTTTGCTCCCTAGCTTCTTCTTCATACTTAACCCAATTTTCACAAAATGACTCGGTGCATAATTCATTAGAAACCCAAGCATAACCGGACCTTACCATCAATTCATTAACGTTTGTTTTATTGGCAAAAACTAAAGCAAAATTGACATCATCGTTTCTATCATAAACTTTTGCCTTAACTTTCTTTTTATAAATACAATTTGTTAAAAAATCTTTAGCATCCTCACCAAAAGGTTGATCTAACTCAGGAGCATCGATACCATAAAGTGCCATTTTTTCTCTTTTTTTATTTCTAACTTCGAAAATATCCGAATCTAATATTTTTGAAACACTACTCCTCACTGTTATTGGAGGTGCTTTCTTCTTTTCCTGATCATGAGATTTTTCAGAAGCAGCCAATCTTCCCGGAGAGGTATAACTTGCTACATAACTACTTGACGTAGTTCTTCTCCTTTTAACCCTCTCCCTTGATGAAGAAGATTTCGGAGACGGGTAATCATACAACGAACTAGAAGAACTTGAAGAGCTAGAACCTAAACCTTTACGACATGTTTTCGATCTAGCTATACATGAATTTCCGCATGGCTTGCCTTTCTTGCAGTTTTTAGCATAAGCATCACCGATAACGAAAAAAAACAAAATGAAGAAAAACGAAAAACGACTTGTAACCATAACTAATTATATTATTTAAAGGTAGCATCAGCAAAAATCAAACCATGCTATTATGTGGGATAATGAGTCGCCAACATACAGGCTGGCGACTCATTTTTTTAACGCTAACTACTCACGGAATGTATTCTGTATTTGAACAGTTCGGGCATGGCGGGAGTGTATCTGTTGTGTCATCAAGTACAACTTCCTGACCACATTTAGTACATGTGTAAGTTCCTTTCCCCGGTTTTTCCCCAGTTGTTGACATGCTCTTGCCTCCTATGATTTCAGTAAAATGATTACGCGACAAAATAAAATGATAATAAAACCAATGTGCATATTTGACATGCTGGAAAAAATAAAGCAATATTGAAATTTTATCGCAAGGTGGTCTTTAGATATAAAAAATAATAAAAATCATTCCTGCACAACGAAATTTATCAGTTTGCTCTTGTTTAAAAATAAATTTTAAATAGTCTTCCTCATGGGTATCACACGCTTTTTTAAAACCCCATAGCCATGCGGGTTTCAGGGCGGGCTCACAGGTTCGAATCCCGACTATTCCCGATGTAATTAGCTGAAAAGAAGAAGTATTCCGGTAACTCATTACAGCGCACCAAGTTTTCCTGTGGCTATCTATCGCGTAAGCTGCTAGAGTTGCATTGTAACTGATCGCGGGGTGACAATCAGGCAGCCTGTCTCGTTCCCACCCTGTAAAGGGTTACAAAAAAATGAGCGAAGGATGAAGAGAAAAACTCTATCATAACTAATTATTATGGCATTAAAAAAACACATCCTGTTCTTCTGCACTCTCTTTTCCCTCCTCCCTTATACAGTCTGTCAGTCACAGGGAGCAGCAGGGCTTTCCTCCCATAATCTTCTCGACGGACACAGTGTTGAGAGCGTTACTCTGGCTCCATTTGAGGAGGCTGTGACAAAGAAGTTACAGCTGGCCAGGGAAAAAGCCCTGAGCCTTATTGACCGACAATTCCATAAGAAAGGAAACATACTTCTCGTTCCCGAAAAATACAAGACCATCCAATCAGCCATTAATGCTGCGACATCAGGCGATTCCGTGGTTGTTAAGGAGGGGATCTATTACGAACAGCTGGTCATGAAAAACGGGGTGAAGCTTGTTTCAGATTCCTCCAATAAGGGCGATGAACTCGTTTCCGTGAATCAGGCGATCTTGCAATTACCCCGCAGAACCCTGCGGACTATTATTGACGGCTCAAAGTCTTCCCCATCCCATCACGGCATGTTTGATTTCACAGAGGGACTCGGCTCCGCAACCATTATTGATGGGTTCACGATCCAAAATTTACCCAGACAGAACCATCATGAACCCGGCCATGCCCATGCTATCAACATGAGAGGGGCAAGTGCCGTGGTGATGAACTGCGTTATCCGCAACAATGGTTCCACCGGAATTGGCAGTCATGTTTTTTTCAAGGATCAAAAACAGCCGATGTCCACACGAGATTTTCGCTGGCAGAACATACAAACACGGTCTTCAGCGGTGATCTATAATAATATTATCCGTGATAACTTTGGATTAGGCATCGGGTGCAATCATTTGTCAACACCCTGGGTACTGGGAAATGAGATTTTTGGCAACGACGATTCGGAACTCACCGGAATACCCTCACCGGGCATTGGCGTGAAGCACGGAGCAGCACCCACCATTCTGGGTAATATCGTGCATGATAACCCCGGTGGAGGTATCTTGACCGGGAAAGGCGAGCCCCAAGGGAAACATCAGATCGACAAGCCGACTGCTCCTTTGATTACTCAAAATATAGTCTACAGCAATGCAGAGGAAAAGCCGGGAATAGGGAATGAGGCTGCTGGCTCAAAGGAATTTCCCGTCAGAATTATTGAAAATATTGTGACAAAGGAACGCGCGGTCGGGATTGGCTTAATGAACGGGGGAGTGAGTATTTTGGAAGGAAATGTCGTTGCAGATACTGGATCTGTGGGGATTGCCGTTAATGGTAGCACTGTCCTTACACTGAATCGTAACAAGGTAACAAAAACAGGCGCACCAGGTATTGCTCTTGTCTCTGGTTCAGAGGTTCATGAGATGCAAAAAAATATCGTGACGAACACCCGTGGGCCAAAAATTAGAATTAAAGAGAGCATGGTTGATGAAAAATGAGCTGTTCATAAATCACCCCGGCCAGCTCCTCCGGCATTTTTCCCTCCGTATTCAGCGCCAAATCTGAACCGGCCCGATAGAGCGGTTCCCGCTCCGCCAGCACAGCGGATATCTCCTTGGCCGGATCCTGCGCCTCCTCCTGCCTGCCTCTGCCTCCTGTTAATGCAGGCCGTTGCGCGGCAGTTTGCTGATCCAGCGCAAGTCGGGACAGGGTGGTGGCGAGATCCGTGCGCAGCCAGACCACAAAAGCGCCTTGGTGCAGCTCCTGCCATTCCTTGTGATGGAGAATGGCCCCGCCGCCGGTGGCGATAATCGTTTCCTGCCAGCAAGGAAGTTCAGCCAACAAGGCCTGCTCCTGCTCGCGAAAGTACGGCCAGCCATGCTGCCTGACCGCTTCAGCAACGGAACAGCCCATACGCTGACAGAGTACCTGATCCGTATCGAGAAAACGAAACCCGGTTAAGCGGGCAAGGGCCTTGCCCACGGCTGTCTTGCCCGTGGCTCGAAATCCTGTCAGGACAATCCGTTTGGGAAGTCCCTGCTGCTCATCTACTCCATCCATTCCATCCGCGCTCCGTTCTTCATCGTTTGCCGATATCCTGAGCCTCCCCTGTATTGCTTGTCTTGCCTAGCTTGATCTTTCGAGGGCAGGAAGGAAAGAGTTGGTGGGGTATTTTTCTCTTTTCCTCCTGCCGCAGGTACTGTATGACATACGGCATAAATTTTCATCCCTCAATGAGATCCCATGAAAAAAACTATGCTCCCAGGCCGGAGAACGGCGGAACACAAGGCAGCTGCGGAGGAGATCCTTGGCTGCAGATAATATTTTTGATCTGGTCGGCCAGCTTCATTTTCCTTCCCTGGTCACCGGTATCGTCTTGACAGCACTGAGCATGCTGTCCTTGCTCCTGATGATCTCTAGCCGGTTTCAGCGCAAGAACCTCCTGCTTTCCCTGCACCTGGAACAGGCAGAGCAGGATGCCCGCCGCTTTGAACAGGAAGCGGAAGAGCTCCGCCGCGAGCGGGACAGCCTGCGTCAGCAAAAGGAAGAGGTGGAGCGAGATAATATCGGCCTGGAGGCCTTTCTCCATGAAACCAGGACCGTTGCCGGTGAACGCCAGCAATTCCTTGCTCAAAGCAAACAACAGCTGGAAGAGGATTTCTCTAATCTTTCCCGCAAGGTCATGGCCGAGCAGGGCAGGGTTCTCCAAGAGCAGCATGCCGGGGGTCTGGAAACACTCTTGTCCCCGGTGCAGAACCAGTTGGATGCCTTTCGCAAAAAGGTCGAGGATGTCTATGAGCGGGAATCCCGTGATCGTCTCTCCCTCATTAAGGAGGTTGAACATCTCAAGCAGTTGAACGAACGGATCAGCCGGGAAGCGGTTGATCTGACCAGAGCCTTGCAGGGCACCAATAAATTGCAGGGGCAATGGGGCGAGATGGTGTTGGAGCGGCTCCTGGAGGAATCAGGGCTCCGGCCGGGCAGCGAGTTTGTCACCCAGGTTTCCCAGCGGGATGAGCAGGGACGCCTTAAGCAACCGGATGTCATTGTTTATCTGCCAGAGAACAGGGTGGTGATCATTGATGCCAAGATGTCCCTGAACAGCTATGTGGAGGCCAGCCGGACCGATGACGAGAAGGAGCGGGAGCAGCATCTGAGCAACCATATCAACTCCATCCAGCAGCATGTCAACGGTTTGAGCAAGAAGCAATACCAGCAGCTCCCTGAACTGACCACCCTTGATTTTGTCCTGCTCTTTATCCCGGTGGAAGGGGCCTTTCAGGCGGCGGTGAGCAGAAAGCCGGACCTGCTCACCCAGTCCCTTCGGCGTCGGGTGATGCTCGCCTCGCCCTCAACTTTGCTGGCGATCCTCCGCACCATCCATCATATCTGGCGGCTGGATGAACAGAACCGGAACAGCCTAGTGATTGCCCAGGAGGCAGGAAAACTTTATGATAAATTTGTCGGTTTTACCGAAGCATTGAGCGAGGTAGGCAACCGGCTGGACCAGGCCCGACAGAGCTGGCAATTGGCAGAAAAACGGCTGAGCACGGGCAAGGGAAATCTCATTGACCGGGCTGAGGCCTTGCGACAGCTCGGTGTCCAACCGAGCAAAGATCTCTCAAAGGAACGATGATGCAGAAGAAGGTACTCACCTCCCGCAGTTTGGCGCTGGAAACCCTGGTGCAATGGGCTGGCAGCGGAAAACCGATGCAGGGTTTTATCAACAGGATTATTCATGACGCTGGCCTGAAAAACGAGGAGCGTCAGCTGGCCGTTATGCTGGTCATGGGGGTCTTGCGGGAACAGGAATATCTTGATATTGTTATCAGCCGCTTCTCTAAAACCAAGCTGGCCAAAATGAAGCCGCTGACCCTGGCTGCCCTGCGGATCGGGATTGTGCAGATCTGCTGCCTGGAGCGCATTCCTGATTCGGCAGCGGTCAACGAGACGGTCAAGGCCCTCAAGAAGATGGGGCAACCCACGTGGCTCTGTAGTTTTGTTAACGGTACCCTCCGTAATATCGCGAGAAATAAGGAGAGCCTGCCGGGACCGGAAAACGCAGGGCCTGGGGAGACACCGGTGCTCAATCATCCTGCTTGGCTGACTGCGCGTTGGCAAAAGAGGTTCGGCTTGGAGCAGATGCAGGCAATCTGCCGGGTCAATAGTCTGGAACCGGCCCTTTGTCTCCAGGTTAATTGCACGCGTACGGACCGGGAGGCCTTGGCTGCCCAGTTTGCGGAACAGGGGATAACGAGCACGCCGGGCAGCTTTGCCCCGGATAGCCTGATCCTCCATGAGCAACGAGGCGCGGTAACCAATCTCCCCGGTTTTGCCGACGGCCTGTTTCAGGTCCAGGATCAGGCAGCCCGCCTAGCCTGTGAGCTTCTGGGGCCGTTTAAAGAGCAGGGGCGTTATCTGGACGGCTGTGCCGGCTTGGGCGGTAAGACCTGTATTCTTGCTACGCTTCTCCCTCAGGAATCCTCTCTTTTTGCGGTGGATCCGGACCCGCGACGTTTTCGCTTGTTGAAAGAAAATCTTCAACGACAGGGCCTTGCTGAGCGGGTAGAGGTTATGCAGCAGCAGTTAGAGGAATTTGCCGAAACAAAGGAGACCCTCTTTGACGGCATCCTGATTGATGCGCCCTGTACCGGCACCGGGGTTATCCGCAAGCATCCTGATATCCGCTGGAATCGGCAGCCGGAAGACTTTGTTGCCTCTCAGGAAAAACAGCTTGAGCTGTTGCGGATTGCTGCGGCTTTGGTCAAACCGGGCGGGGTGCTGGTCTATGCCACCTGTTCCCTTGAGCCGGAAGAAAATCAAGAGGTGATTGAGCAGTTTCTTGCTGCCAACGATGCCTTTGAGCTGACTGATTGCCGGGATTTCTTGCCTGAAACCGCTGCTTCTCTTGTTGATGCCAAGGGCTTTTTTGCGCCGTTGCCTACAGAAGAAATTGAAGGCTTTTTTGCGGCTCGGCTGGTGCGGAGATTAACATTATTTGTACTGTAAAAAGATTGATGCGCCCGGCGCATCCTACTACTCTAACTAAGCATTGTTCGACATGCTGATGAGTTAATTACTGTCGGGTGCGCTTCAGCGTATCGTAGACTTCATTTTTCAAGAGGTTATAAAAGAAATGGCAGAAATAATTATTCCTGACATAACCGAAGTTTCTAGTAA
>CBFDDU010000150.1:0-8200 GCA_965603655.1 uncultured Candidatus Electrothrix sp.
TTGCAGGCCCATCTGGGCCGCCGTGGCGAAGATGCTGAATGTTCCGCTGCCCGCAGGTGATTATCACGGGCAATACCCAAGCGGGGTTCCTCGTTGAAGAGGTCGCTGGCTGGAATAAGCTTGTCAGGGGGAATGGTGTTGCCACTGGCCGAGAGCAGCCTGTTCAAGGTTTCCCCTGTTATCCAGTACGCTGCCAAGCTGGTTATCTTGTTCAGCCCTTTTGGCGGCCTTGCCATACGAACCTTTTCTCCCAGATCGCAATGGCAGGGATCACCGGGCTCCAGGGCTACAACCTGTTGTATTTCGCCCTGCTCAACTCTGCCGACCTGATTAAGGGGCACCGGATAGAGCCGCTGCCATTGCCCCTCAACCTTTTGTACCAACCAAGGACCGCTGACCTCTATCTTGGCTAGATCCTTGCTGGTTCCCAGCTGCTCCCGAAGGGGCGCATGCTGAGAATCAAGATAATGCTTCCAGTCCACCCCATTATATTCGCCAATGGCCGAACGGATGGCCCCCAAGAGGGTGCGGATGGGCGGGGGAAAACAGCTGGTCAGTTCAGAACCACCAATGGCATCCATGGGCCGTGATTCTCGAAAAAAGCAGCTGTCCAAGGGGGTAAATCGCCAGGTTTGGGCCGTCATTATTCCACTCCTTTTTGAGCCAGAAAACGTACTAACCGGGTGCCGCCCTCGGTATACCGAACAGGCTCGTCAGAATAGGTTGGCTCGCCTTGCTCTGGGGCTATACGATTAACTGTCCGGCATTGCTGCACGAGGGGGTCAATAATTCCGATGGCCAGAAGAAGGTCCAGGGCAGGCTGATGTTGCCCCTCTGGTTGCTCTGGAAAATATTTATCCATGATGGCCTGCTGTTCCTTATCCGTTAAGAAATGTTCCTGAACCTTGCAAATACCCGAAGCCAGATACTCCCCGGCCATCAGGATAACAGTGGTTTTTTCCTCCAGGCCAGAGGCTCCATGACTTGGAGAAAGAAGGTTGAAATGCTCTTGGATGGCATAGAGGAATTTATTGCTGAACTGGTTGAGCTTTTGATCATTTTTGCTGAAGGTATTCGCCAAGGTGGTGATGATCAGCTTTTCGGCCTCCTTATCAAGGGCTTTTTCCCAGGGCCTGGACCATTCCACCGCCTTACCGCCCGGTTTCCAGATGCGCACGGCCAAGGCATCCCGACCTCGTTCCTCCTTGGCCACCTTGTCCAGCAGGATATGGGCATCCTTGAGCACCTTGGTCAGGGGCATTTTCATATGGGCAAATTCTACGGCTCCGGAAAGGGAAGTCTGGATTTTCGGTTGTGAGTCCTTTGGAAAACAGGACATGTAAAATTGTCTGAGTTCCAAAGCGCAGGGGAGAGCATCCTCAAGGGGCAGTACAGCCAGGACATCATCTCCGCCTGCATAAATAAGGAAGCCGTTATGTTCTTTGACTAAGATCTCTACGCCGTTGGTGAATTTTTTTAGCCCCGCAGTAATAACCGGTTGTTTTTTCGAATCGCTCATCTGGCTACCCAGGGAGTCGCCGTCCATCATTAGAACTGCGTAGAATGGGCTTGGGCTCAGGCTGATGCTTGCTTCTGCTTTGCGCATCTCCTGCTGTAATCTGCGCAGGAGTTTTTTTACCTCTCCGGCAAGCTCTTGATCAGGAAAGATATTTTTATTTTCAAGAGCGTGTTCAAAAAAGACATTACCGTCCAGAGCCTTCCATTTTCTTTGCGCAGTGGATTCAAGAGCCTGATCTATACATTGAATACTGCTCTCCCACTCATCATAATGCCCCTTGGTCAGTTTATGGGCCTCATCATGAAAGGCCCAAAGGGTGTTTTTCACTCCCTGATCCTTGTTGGCCAGGATGATCAACGCTTCAAGCCAACGCACCGCAGCCATATAAACCACCGAAGGCCGGGCAGTGTTCATCGTCCATTCTTCCTGATGCAGAGACCAGTTATTGGGCATGATCGCATTAACCTGCTCGAAATAACGAGAAAAACGTCGTTTAACAAAGGCGATAGCGCAGAGGTGTTCCTCTGGGCGCAGGTCGCTCTTCATGCCTGTTTTTTGTTGATCTCGAAGTTGCTCCCAGAAATCTTTGAGCTTTTTACCTTCCTTACCCAAAGGGCCATCAGCCCCTGAAAGCTCCTGGAGGCCATCCAACATCATGCATTTTACGCCCGGTTCAGCAGGTGGGAGATGGGAACGCCAGTTCTTGCGCTGATCCAGGGCTGCACTGTTCTCGTTATCTTCAACCAACACCCAGCTTATTTCCCAGAAACTGGCTACCTGCCGTTGCCAGATCGCCTCGGTTTCCGTATTGGCAACACCATTAACATCATTTTCATAGACCACATCAGCTAGGGCCTTCCAGGCCGCTTGCACCGATTGTGTAACCTCTTCTGGGCGAAATCCAGGCTTGGTTATTTTGGCCTTGAAGCGGTTGGGGATAGAGCCCTGAGCTGGTCTTTTTCCTCTCTTTTCCTTTTTCTCCAGCCAATCCAAAAAATTCTGGTCTGCGGCAGGGAACTTTATAGTTCCTTCCTGGGCAATTACTGAGCGCATGGCCACAGCGGACAGCCAAGAGAGGATGAAAGAACCTGCCCAGAAATCACGGGTGCGGCGGGCTTGGGCCACAAAGCCTTGTACGGGGCCGATGGTGAAGTGGAAGTATGCATTGTTCATAGCACAACCTTCCAGCCATGAAAGGACTTTTGTAGTAAATACTCAGTGACGACTGACCAGTCAGGTTTTTTATGTACTGGGAGTTTATGCAGAATTTTACGGCCTCCTCCCTTAAGTTTTTCTATGACCTCTATCTGGTCGTCGGGAGGAAGGAAGACAGCGGGCAGGAAGGTCTGGATGATAATTGATTTCCCTGAAGGAAATTTATGAATATGGATGAATAAGGGCGATGCTCGCCTGGATCGTTTGTTTTTTTGCTCGGGGGCACTTCCAGACATCGCAATTGGTTCCAGCGTGATTTCTTTTTTGGGGTCAAAGCCAGATAAACCGTAGGATCTTGGCAAGCCAAACACTGTACTCTTAGGGTACGTTACAGAGGTGCTTGTTTTGTCTGCAAGATCATAGACAAGGCCATGATCATTTTGCTTGTCGCTATAGCTACTATGTTGAGCACGTATTCCGTTTACTTTATGATGACTATTGGGGAATTTAAATCCCCATCCCCTGAACAACTGCTGGATTTGTGCTATTTCTGCCAAAGCCAGCCAGGTGTCCTGATTTGCTTCTTTTGAGACAAGCATTTTTGATTCTTGGCCAAAGGCGGTAAAGGGTGGGCAATCATCTATCCAAGTCACCTGTTGTATTAATTTTTTAATTTCATCACAATAGCTTTTGTGGTCCAGAGCAACTGCCTGACCATCAAATTCTCGGATAGCCACAGAACCCAGCCCCTTGCGGTTTCGGCTGCCTAGCCCGCCAAGCAATCCCCAGGCCAGCAGAGCCGGTTTTATATCTTGGGCTATTTTTACATTCCGACAAAAGAGCTCTACTGTGAAGGTGCCGGAAGTAATGGCTCCACGGGTGTAAAGATTTTCGCCTTTACTTTTATCCCATTCCATCAAGCCAAGCCCCAAGAGATAAGATTGCCAACTACCTTTTCCCAGTTTGTAGGTTGTATCTTGGTTTAGGTCATATTCAGATTTTTTTTGTAGTGATTTCGTTTTGATTACCCGCAGTAAAAAACCACCTTGTCCCCCGATTTGTTCCTTGCCAACTTGCTCGGCTGCTTTGCCAAACAAATCGCCTTCCTCTGAGTGCAGCAGCTTTAAGGCTGCTTTTTCGTCCCCTTTTGTCTTATCGAGAACCCTGCCCCAATTCAACGCCCGCCACCAAAACCGCAAGGCCCCTTTCACCGAAGCCGGTTGCACTGTCTGCGCCTCCTGCCGGGCATCACCGATAAACATCGGCGTGACAATTTCATAGGTTGCTGAAAGTGTGTACGGCATGGGCATCTCCTATACGTTCGTTGCTTTGAAAAAGGGGGGACTGTGCCTGTCGGAATCTTAATGAATCCTCTCAAGATAACTCTATGAATTCACATGTCAAGCTGTTTTATTTTGCCGTTGACAGGGCAGTGTCCCTCTGGTAGGTATCGTGATATACTCCCATAATTTTACCCTCACCCAACAACAATATTCCCCGGCTCCATCCCGATAACATAGCCCGCCCGCCCATCAACCTCCACGGTCTGGATAAGAAAGGGACGGGCTGCCCGTTCCCCGAGCACCGAAACCACAGCCTTTTTCAGCTTAGATTTCCGCTGAAGAAACCACTCCTTCTGCTGGGGCGCATTCCGGCCACGGGCCACCTCTTCCACCCGGTCGATCCGACCGCTCCATTCTCCGACAATGCGGGCATAGACCCGGATATACTCATCCACAAAGGCATCTGCATCCGGGACAAAAGGCGGTTCCCCGTTGATGCGGCGTTCACACATCCAGAGATATAGGGCCAGATCCGCATCCCCCATGCCGACCTCCAGCCCGTTCAGGCGCACCTGCTTCTTGTCGAGAGCAATGGCAATGGTCTCAGGGCTGGAAAAACGCTGGATGGTCTCCACGGTTTCCTGAAATCCGGCATTGCCGGTGAGCAGGGCCTCCGGGATCTGATAGCGCATCCGGACAAAGGGAATGTCGGAGAGAATGATCCGGGATTCCTCGGTGGAATACCAGGTATTCTTGACCGCAATGCGTTGCGGTCGGGGCGGGGGATAGAAAAAATCCTTGTTTTCCTGAAAGGGCTCAGCCACCAGGACATGGGAAAGCCGATCCTGCATCCGTCCGTACAGGCTCAGGGCATAGCCAGCATAATAGGACATGGTCTTGCGGCCCCCGGCCAGGGAAAGATGGAGCGCAGCCTGCTCGTCTTCGGTAAAGCGGCGCACCTGCTCGGTGATGAAATCCGCTGTGACGGTATTATGCTCCGCCGATTCGGTGTCGTTGATAAAGGGACCGTCCGGGCCGCTGATGCGGTGGATATGATCGGGCGTAAAGCGGGTGGTGCTGAGGTTGTAGTCCTGGCAAAAGCGATGAAATTCGCCCTTGTCGCCTCCAACTCCGAGCAGGGCGTTTCGGGCTGACTTCGCGCCTTGGGCCGTGGTGATCAGGTGGATTTCCGTGGGAACAAAAGCCGGGCTGCTGTCCACGACCAGTTTGTACAGGGTCTCGGTAAGGATCTGCGGGGTCATGCCGATGACGGCAAGGAGGATACGGCGGGAATATTTGTGGGGTTGATGCATGGTTCGGGCTCCGGGCGCTTGAGGGATCGGCGGGTTGCAGTTTTGCTGGTATCGTACCCGGTTTTGCCGGAAAATGCCTGGGCCGCAGGGTTGCGGGAAGGCGTAGGGGCGACCGGCGGTCGCCCGGTTCAGCCAGGGTGGTGGTCTCTACAGTAATATCGGCAAGCAGGCCAGTAAGGGATTCGGGAGGTATCAGCTGTTGCAGAGATGATTTTTTCGTGCTATCTTGTCGGAATCGTGTTGTATTGGTTTGTGTTGATCGGATAAAGTTCAGCTTCGGGATAAATGTGAATTTCTTGAGTGATCTTTAAAAAACTTGATCGGACATCAATTTTTTTCGGACTGAATTTTTCTGTTGTCATAATTCGTCATTATTGAAAAAATTGTATCCACTGCTTTGGATTTTCAGCCGAAAAGTTTTTTAAAATGGCTCGAAATTCAATTTTTAATACTAATTATGACAAAAGAGTCATAATGTAACGCATCGACTTGTATTATCATTTATAATGACGGTTCAAAAAAGACAACTTTCAAAACCTGTTTTCATGTCAATTTTTTACTTGCTTAATCTGGTGAATACATTATTTTTTATGAAACAGGTGGCCTTGGAACACCTACCCTATGAAGAGGGTATTAAGACTTTACACGTAACGCTTTTCTCTCTCTGAAAATTAATCTTGGAACACCTACCCTATGAAGAGGGTATTAAGACCTTTTTCAGCTGCACCGTCACCGTTATCTCTATTGTCTTGGAACACCTACCCTATGAAGAGGGTATTAAGACAATGGTGACAAGTCCCCCAGCATTCTTCAGGAACTTGGAACACCTACCCTATGAAGAGGGTATTAAGACCAGGCTATCATGCCCATAACCTCACTAGAGGCAAGCTTGGAACACCTACCCTATGAAGAGGGTATTAAGACAGCGTCATATTCTGCCCATTCCTCGGGAGATAAAGCTTGGAACACCTACCTATGAAGAGGGTATTAAGACGTAGGGGCGACCGGTCGGTCGCCCTTTTTGCTTTCTCCCGCTGACACAACTTCACCATGCCTGAAACCGCTTGCCTCATCTTGGTGCATCAGGTAGCATAAAAAGAAAGACGGAAACAGGATGAGTTGAATGGGCCTGCAATTCGAATGGGATAAAAATAAGGCTGCAAGTAACCTCAATAAACATAAGGTCAGCTTTAAAGAGGCGTCTACAGTTTTCAGCGACCCGCTGGCTTTGATTTTCGACGACGAGAGACACTCACGGCCTGATGAATTACGAGAAATTATCATTGGTAATTCAGTAAAAAGGCGGCTACTGCTGGTAAGCTATACTGAACGGTCGCAAGGCGTTATTCGAATAATTAGTTCGCGTGCAGCCACGAAACATGAGCAGAGGGATTATGAAGAAAATAGCTGATCATTCAAACCATGATGACCTGAAACCTGAATATAACTTCGATTACAGCAAGGCACGCCCTAATCGGTTTGCCGAACGGGTAAGCCAGGACAACGTCGTGATAACACTTGACCCGGATGTGGCTCAGGTCTTTTCCTCTGCTGAGGATGTAAATGCTGTCCTGCGTGCGCTCATCCAAAACATGCCTGCAATTTCCTCCCCAGCGGGAAAGGTATCTTAACCGTTGGAACAGCTACCCTATGAAGAGGGTATTCACGTAACAACCGGACAACCCTGAAGAATATCCTCTAAGGAGCCTTAAAGATGTTAGCTTTACGTCAGGTTCATACGAACAGAAATCATGAGCTTCTCATTCGCCTGCCACCGGAGTTTGCTGCCTACAAAGAAGTAGAAATCATTATTCTGCCCGTAGAGTCGAGCGACAACAGCAGAACACTCTCCACAAAGGAATTTATCAAACGTTTCGCGGGCTCCATCCCGGATTTCCCCGAGCCGGAATCTCCCGGTCCATTGCAGGAACGTGAGGAATGGACGTGAGATATCTTCTGGATACGAATGTCTGTATAGGTTTTTTCAAGAATCACCCGCAGATTACGGCACGAATTGAAGAAAAGGGGCTCGACAGCCTCCTGCTTTGCGCTCCCGTCAAGGCGGAACTCTGGTACGGTGCCTGTAAAAGTGCAAGAATTGCCGCCAATCAGGCTGTGTTACGAGACTTTTTTGCGTAGCTTCGGAGTCTGCCCTTTGGCGACGAAGCAGTTGCGGATTATGGAGAAATCCGTGCGGCTCTGGCAAAAGCCGGAACCCCTATCGGCCCGAATGATCTTCTGATTGCTGCTGTGGCTAAAGCTTATGATGTAACTTTGGTCACCCATAATGTTGGCGAGTTTTCACGGGTTCACGGACTGCTGCTGGAAGACTGGCAGGAGGGGTAATCTGAATCACCCTATGAAGAGGGTATTAAGACGTAGGGGCGACCGGCGGTCGCCCTTTTTTATGCCCTGAAAACAGGGCGACCGCCGGTCGCCCCTCCAGGCCCTCGCCTCACCAGGAAATCCGGCATATTCACCCTCTTTTCACCCTCTCCGCCCTTATTTCATCCCGCAACCTTGCCAGACAGGCAGGTGCCCTCATTTTGTGGAATATTCAGTTTTCAATATTTCACATTCAGCTTTTGGGGGTTACCGGATGTTTCTATCTGCTTTTTTTAAAGGAAGCTGGCTGGTCCAGCTCATTGTCGGCATCGGCCTGTTTGCCTGCTCGTTCTTTCTCGAATACCGGGTCCTGCGTTCTTTTTTTAGTCCCCAGCCCTTGGCCCTGCTCCTGGCTGTCACCTTGGAGTGCGGCAAAATCTCAGCCATTATCTGGCATTATTACCTCCATCACCTTTCTGAACACGAATACCCGACCACGGTCCGCCTGATTTCGCTCTTTTTTCGCCTGGGCCTGGTCTTTCTCTCCCTGCTCTGCTCCATGCTGTTCCTTTCCGCCCGGCTTGACCGCCCCGGTCTGGAAAAGG
>CBFDDU010000151.1:0-8130 GCA_965603655.1 uncultured Candidatus Electrothrix sp.
CAGGCCCACTCCGAGATGGGCAGCGTGAGCAAGATCAGGCCAACAGCCAGAACCCGAAGATCCAAAACCCGTAAATCCAGAACCTGGAGATCCTGAACCCGCAGGTCCGGCACCTTGAAGAGCTGGAACTTGAGGGAGGAGGAACCGGAATTTAAAACCAAAATCTTCATTCTTTATGCCTCATTCTCTTGAGCCTGGATGGCAGTAATGGCCACAGTGTTGATGATGTCTGGAACTAGGCAGCCTCGGCTGAGGTCGTTCACCGATTTACGCAGTCCCTGCAGAACCGGCCCAATGGCGACGGCGCCGGATGATCGCTGCACGGCCTTGTAGGTGTTGTTGCCGGTGTTGAGATCTGGAAAAATAAGAACCGTGGCCCGGCCCGCCACCGCGCTGTCAGGCATTTTTTTGCTCGCTGTCAACGGATCAACAGCCGCATCATACTGGATCGGCCCGTCCACCAAGAGATCGGGTCTGCGTTTTCTGACAATCGCCGTCGCCTCCCTAACCTTGTCCACATCGGCTCCGGCCCCGGATTCGCCGCTGGAATAGGAGAGCATGGCGATAATCGGTTCAATCCCGAACTGGACAGCGGTTTTCGCTGAACTGATGGCGATCTCGGCAAGTTCAGCAGGGCCGGGATTGGGATTGACCGCACAGTCGCCATAGATCAAGATCCGGGTGTCCATGCACATGAGAAAGACCGAGGAGACGAGCAGGACATCGGGCGGAGTCCGAATAAACTGGAACGCGGGCCGGATGGTGTGGGCGGTGGTATGCAGCGCCCCGGAAACCATGCCGTCTGCCATGTTGTTATACACCATCATGGTGCCGAAATAACTGACATCGGTCATGGTGTCCCGCGCCATTTCACGGGTGATGCCCTTGTGTTTGCGCAACCGGTAAAAGGTTTCGGCGAATTCCAGCCGTTGCTCCGCAGTGCGCGGGTCAATGATCCGCACCCCTTCAAGTCGTAATCCCAAAGTCGCGGCCCGGTCGCGAATCCGCTCCTCCTCCCCCAGGAGAGTCAGTTCGACCACGTCCCGCAGGCGCAGAATTTCCGCAGCCCGCAGAATCCGGTCATCATCCCCTTCCGGCAGGACGATATGTTTGCCGGCCGCCCTTGCCCGTTTAAAGAGCGAGTACTCAAACATAAGCGGCGACATGGTGCTGGACGGGCTGAGACGGATTTTTTCCTCCAGAGCCGAGGTGTCCACATGGCTCTCGAACATGCCCACGGCCCGAGCGATTTTCCGCTCGTTCTCCGGTCGGAGGCGACCCTTGATCACGCTTACGTCCATAGCCGTTTGATAGGTATCAGTGGCTACCCGGTAGATGGGAATGGAGAGGTCGGCAAGTCCTTCCAGCAGTTTGACAACCGAGGGGGGAGGAACCAGATCGCCGCTGAGCAACACGCCGACCGGTGAGGGATAGGCGCTGGAGGCAATAGCCCCCAAGGTGGTCAGGATGATGTCCGACCGGTCGCCGGGGGTGATGATCAGGTCGTCCTTTTCAAGGTATTTAAGAAAATTGGACGGCCCCATGGCGGCGACCTTGAAGCCGCGCACGTCACGCTGCAACCCGGCTTTCGGGCCGCTGAACCACTCTGCGGCCAAGACGTTGACAATTTCGTCCATGGTCGGTCTGGCTAGGCTTTCCACTTCAGGCAGCAGTTCGATGTTGATCCCGGAACCACTGCGATCACTGAGTAACCGCTCGCTCTCCTCCAGGATCTCTGGATTGACTCCGTTGACCATCACGCCGATCAGGGGACACTGGAGGCGATGGAAGGTCTTTTCCGCGACTTGGATATTCTCCAGCAGCTCTTCCTGGGAGGCCCGGTAGCCCGACGACACGTACAAGGCCGGAGTTCCCAGTTCCCGGGCGATGCGCACGGAAAGGTCGTAATCAAAGGCATCGGAGAGATAGGTGATATCCGGCCCCTCGCAGAGAAGAAAATCACAGCGTTCCTCGGCTTCCTTGAAGCGGGTCACGATCTCCCGCAAGAGACGGCGCTCCTCACCTGCCGCGATCCACGTCCGCGCCTGATCATGGGTCACACCCGCCATGTTGTCAAGGGGAAGGCTGAGCTGAAACTTGCCGGACAGCAACCCGATATGACGATCCCGTTCCGCACTTTCCGCGACAACGGGTCGAAAAAACCCAAGGCGGTTCACCCGGCTCGACAGCATTTCCATGATGCCGAGCGACACGATCACCTTATTACTGTTGGCCTCAAGACTTGCGATATAGAGACTTTCCGCCATGATACAGTTCCTCCCCCAGTGCTATTATAACGTTAGGATGATCTTTTCCGCTTCGGGAAACATGTTTTCAACTTCAGCTTTTCTCTAACGGTTTTCGATAAACCGTTGCCGTGAAAAGACAGCCCTCATGATCATCTTGAAACTCGATATCCGGCCATGCGGCAAGGGCACGTTTGATGCCTGATCCTAAGCCGTGATAGGGCAGCAGTCCTTTGGCAACGTAAGAAACGAGAATAGGGTTACGGATATTGGCGTTGCCAGCACGGATTTTTTCAACGGTCAGATTATTGGGCAGGTGACCTGGGCTGATGATTTCAATGCGGTTGTCATAGATAAACACCCGGATGGCCGCGCTTACCAGGTAATCGCGATGCACCAGCGCATTGACCAGTAACTCTTCAAAGACTGTTTTCGGGATTTCCGGTATGCCCGGAGAGTTCACCCCGCGCCCGGCCTGGATCTTATGGAGGTTGCGCATGATGAAGGCCAGAACATCGGCAAAGATTTTTGGCAGAGGGCCGACAAAATCCTCGGTGTCCATGTAGTCCGAGGCGTGAATCTCATTACCGGGATAGCGGATTCCTTTGACGACAAACTGGGGGATGATTAATTCCGGTTGTTCGCCAAACATCAGCAATCCGCCCAGGTTAAGGTGGCCGTCATCGGTGGCCAGATTCATATTCTGGAGCAGGCGGGTTCGCTCCTCGACGGAATCGGGATACTCTTGCTCATACACATCCCTGAGAAAATCTCGGAAACGGAGTTTGTCGACTTTGTCTATGCTGGCCTTGGTCGGCAGTTCGTCAGCATGGAACTGCGCAGTGATCTGAAACAGTCTACGCAGTTCTTCCTTGGAGTTCACCCGTCTTTTGTCTGAACCTGTTTTCAGCCAGATAATGCCGTTTTTGTCAAAATAGGGTTTATCAATCCCTTTGGGAACTCGCAGCATAATCACAAGGCGGCCATTTTCCAAAGCCAAGTTTTCGGTCTCCACAGTCAGCGGACTGCGAACGCCCTGGCTGGCCGCATTGCTGATCAGTTGGTTAATTCGGCCCACATCTTTTTGCGAAAGTCCGGGAGTGGAGCCGTCATCGGCCACGCCGATAAAAATGGTACCGCCGTTGGTATTGGCAAAGGCCGCCATCTCAGCGGCTAAGGATTCGGCGTTTTTTATGTCCGCTTTGAACTGGCGGGTGCTGTCTTCGCCGAGAGCTATTTGGGAGAGGAGGTCTGAATTTTCCATAAGGCTAATTGGCAGTTAAAGAGTTCTTCGTGAGCGAATTAAATGTTCCCGCAGATAATATGCCCGAGAGGAGGCTGTTTCAACAAGAGCATTGAGCAGGGTGAAGCATGAATCGTGCATTTTTCTGGGCAGAGGGCCGGGATGGTCAATTTGCAGGAAACGCTGGATTGCGTTTTCGAGATAGAATGCGGTATTACTGTGGGAGATCAGACGATTGCTTTTCTCTTCGTCTTGATGGCGGGCAAGAATATGGATGCTTTTTTCAAAGAAGATTTTCGGGAAGTGGTAGATAAGCGAGGCGAGAGCTTCAAAGACATCTTGATTTGTTCCGGCGTTTTCAGCAAATTCGAGCAGCAGTTCCCTTCCAAAAGCTATTTCTTGATTTTCATAGTCGAGCTTTTGCCAAGGAGTGTCGGCATGTAACATACCTCGAATCAATTTCCGGCTCTCGCCTTGTTCTCTGTTACTAGAATCCTCAGCGGATTTTTTCAGGGCAATTTGCTGTACAGTCTCTGATAACTTCTTCCATAGTTTCCAATAAACTTTTTTCTCTTCTTGTTGTTCAGAAGTTAATGCAACATGTAGCAGCACAGAACTTGTAAAAGTTGGCGCAATTTCACAACCGGTTTTCAATAGGTCAATATAATCCTGAAAATCAGAAGAGTGTAGCGGAAACAGGTAGGTTGCGAAACGTTCGATAAAACCGAATGAGATGTCAGTGTCAATTTTAAGCGTATTATCCTGGTCTCGATAATATTTTTCTCGATTCTGCTCAACGGCAAAAAAGAGCCTCAATATTTGCGAGAACAGCGCAACATGTTCAGGCTCTCTGGAACCGTCTGGAATCATCAAGCAGGGGGAGAGAATACACCACGAGCTGTGCGTTGCAAAAGAGATTTGCTCCAGTTCATTGCCCAGCTTACCCTGTGCAAATTGCTCTCGGAATGCATCTTTTTTGTCCTGCCATTGCTCTCTGTCTTCATTTGCTCCAGAATATATTCGCCGTGCTTCAAGTTCATTTTCTTTTTCAAAACGAGCGTACTTGATTGCTCCGGCGATATATTTTTCGGCGAATTCCGTGTCTCTTTGCCAGAGACGTTCCCTAATCCCATTTGCTGTCATGCATCGAACTTTTTCCTCCGCATGAGTCAGTGCCGTAACAATTAGTCTTTTAATTTCTAGCTGGTTATCATTAGGTGTGATATCCAATAATACTGGGAGGATATTAGCCGCCGCCACGGAACCATCATGATATATAACGTCTTTCAGATCCAGATAATGATCTGTATCAGCATTGCTTTTAATCGTTTGACTAATGAGAGTTACGCACCAAGAAAGGTCTCCTTTGCTGAGTTCATTTAAATAATCTCGTATAAAAACTGCCGCTGCTACAATAGGCCCTACTCCGCCATGATGTATAAAAAAAGCAGGCTCTTTTTCAAAAATCTTATGGAGTTTTTTAGCCTCTTCGAGAGCTTCATTCCATGTTTGGTAAAATTCATGCTCTGACGATTCACGTTTAAACTTCTTATCTGCCCAAGAAAGTAAGGCTGAAAAACGATTACACAACTGCATAGTCTCTTGGGTTTGACGCTGAGTTTTTTCTAAATCAGGCTCCAGTCCTTCAGGTTCAAATGCAATTCTGTTGTTACTTTTATCCCGTATCGGTTTCCATCTCCTACTATCAATCCTATGAAGAAGAAAGCGAATATCCTTACTGTCAGGTAAAAATGAGCGTATCTTGTCAACCGCAGAAAGGGCCGTCTCTCTCAACTTTGAAAACTGAAGGCGCGTTACCAAGGTTTCCAAATGCTCTTTTCTCCAAGGACGGATTGCAGCAGTGCGTCGTTCTTCTGCATAAAAATCTGCCAATGGCTCCACGCCAAAAGAAAACAAATTTATTGCATTTCCTCCTCTTTCGTGGACAGTCCGTCCCATGTCCAACGAATACAGTTCAGGTATCTTTAGAAGCGGAAAAGCCGCCTTGCCTGCTTTATCTGGAAAGCCGGTTGCCACAGATGCCAGTACCGCAGTCGGCATAACCGAGTTGCTGTTTCGCAAAATATGGTCAAATATCCGTTCAACTGCAATCGTATCGATATGTTCTGTATAGACGATGAGCCAATTTTCAAGGGCCATGAGAGCGCATTCCAACAAAGGCGGGACTTCAGAAATTCCACGATATGCTATCCAAAAACTACCGGAACAATATTGCTGTATTGTTGCGCCGTCATTTAATTGAATTTCAATTTGCTCTATGCAAGGTACAGAAGATTCTCTACTTGAGTGGCGGTTGTATCTGGAATGGGCATATTTTTCGGCAGCTTTATTGCAAATGCCAAGTATAAAATTGATTGCTTTTACAGGATGATGACAGAGGAGATGTTGAAATGGCCCTGTTACTCCGCTGGCAGAAAGAAAATTACGATTGAATTCATGAATCCCAAATCGCTCCCTTCTATCCGTAGGATGTGTAAAACGAGGCCCATTTGTTTGTCGTTTTTCCAGGATAAACCATTCAGAATAAGCAAGTTTAATCAATAAATCTGGATGATAGGCGCAAACAAAAGCAGACTCGAAAAATGAAAAAATCAACTCGCAAAAATTATCAACATAACCTGGCCTACCGTTTCTTCTTGAAGTCGCAAGTATATCTGTCTCTACAAGCTCAGTGAACTCATCTGTAATTGCCGATGAAGCCTTGATAATGATACGGAGAATTTCTTTCCGCCATTCATCCCTACTATACGAATTTTTGAGATCATCCAACAGATGCAGAGCCAGCAAGCCAACTTCACGAGCCGGAGCAGGCAGCGGCTCACCCGCCCGGAGTGAATCCGCCCAATCTTTCAGCACTGCCGCGATGTGCAGTCGAAACATATCGGGAAGATTGTCTTTGTTGTTGAACAGAAAACAAATCAGAGCCTTCCAGCCGTTTCCATACGGCTTGAGAAACAAAAAACTACTCGGCTTACCGTCATCTTTTTGCTGGGAAAGGATTCGCTGACCAGGTGTTTGACAGGCCGTTCTGAGGATAAAGCAGAATCGCTGGAGCAGTTCTCCTTCATTCGCAAGAAGCTGCCTTTTCAACTTGCGGAGAAATTCATCAGGATTGTCGCCCTGAAGCACGGCGGCAATGGTTTCATCCTGCCAATACCGCGCAACATCTTTGCCGGTCAATACGGAACAGACGAAATCCTCAACATCCTCGCCAAGTCGAAGCTTCTGGTGCAGCCACAAACGAAAGGCTCTGGTAATGGCAGGCTCATTGCCGATTTCAGCCAGGAAATTAACTTGCTCTCCCAAGTGCTTCTGAAAGACTCCATCAATATACTGTTCAAGTGCCCAGTCTTCAAAAATATCATGCGCCGGACTGACAAGGTGTTTCTTCGTGTCACGTTGCGCCAGATTGTCTGCTTCGAGCTTGAGCAATACTTCATTGTCAAACCCTTGTGTCGGCACACCGTAAACCATCCTTTTGGCCCGTTGTACCGCAAGATCAATAAAGGTCTGCCTGCGCTTGAGGGGCATTCCATTTGCCCGCTCTTTCTCCTTGGCGATGACATGCTGCCAGACAGCATCAATAAATTCTCTTTCACCCTGATCAGGAGAAAAAGTCTCGCCATTGCCAAGCACTCGGAATGCCAGTTCTGCGTAGAACGGGGATTTCAACAAGGGGCTGAGGACCTTGTTTTCGAAGAGTTGCTGCAAAGAAACAAGCTGCTGACAGAGACTTTGAACGTCTTCGTCAGTGAATCCGTTCAGGGCAAGAGAGGTTAGATTTACCCCGGAAGACTGAAAGTAGTTAAAGACGATCTGCTGGTAGGCATAGTCACGGCAGGTGGCTATTACCGTCCAACCATGCTGTTTGTTGAGGAATTGGAGCAGATCTCTGAAGGCTGCTGTGTGGGATAGTTCAAGAAGTTTTTCCAGCGACTCGATCAGCAGGTATTTTTTGGGCATCAGGGCAAAGCCAGCTTCAAGGTCAGCGAGCGAGCTGTGCAGACCAATAGCTGAAAATACATTGTCCAGATGGGGTTTGTCCAAGTTTTCAGTGCGCAGACAAAAAATCGGTGCATTTTTGCTTACAACATCGAAAAAACTGCGTATCAGGCTGGATTTTCCAGCACCGCGTTCGCCGGAGACGAGGACAAAATTAGATGATTCGCTGAAGTCAAAGAGCTGGGCAAGTGCATCCTGCTGCGGTATATGAACCGTGCCGACCGTGGTTCTGATATATTGTAAGATATACTCGCCATGCTCTCTGATTTTTTTGAGATCAGCCTGCCAACCTGAAAAATCAGCCGTGCTGAATGCCGAGGTGATTTCTTCCGGTAAAGTTTCCAGCGTGACAGTGCCTGCATTCTGATTCGCCGTTTGAACAGCATCAACGATTTTTGTCCACAAAGAAGATGGATCGCCCTTCGCGTATTGGGCAATCAGGGAAAGCAGCAAGGACAGCGTTCCGCCTGATTCCTGGTCTAGGTCATAGCCGATCAAATGAAACGATTTTAAAAACCCCCATAATTCTTTATCCGAGATCTCTGCGCCCTTTGCATCGGTTAGAACGGTTTTGAATACCTCTATCTTGTCTTTTTTTTCTTTGCTGGCAAAGCCTTT
>CBFDDU010000152.1:0-8064 GCA_965603655.1 uncultured Candidatus Electrothrix sp.
AAAACATACAGGGGGCGAGAATATTATCGACGGCTGCGACAGCTGCCATGTCCACGCAGCGGTGCAGACCCCGGACTGCTGGACCTGTCATGAAAAATAGGACAAGGGCCTAACAGTCTTGCAGCTACCTGCTGTATATCTCGCCTCCTGATCAGAAATGATCAGGAGGCTTTTTTTATTTCAAATTTTATGGTATATCTATCCTCTTGCTTTTACATGTCAATAAAAGTGATTGGATTGATTCATCCTTATTATCCTTTACCGGCAAAAGTATCCCATGTCCGTCAAAACGGCACCTCCCAAGCGTATCCTTATTATTCAGTATTCCTTTAGTGCGCAGACAAGAAAGCTTGTTCGCTCAATGATGGAGGGGCTGGAGCAGTACCCCGTTTCTCTGTTCCGAGAACGCTTGCGTCCTGTTGTTGAGCAGCATTTTCCCATTGGCACCATCCCCAAGATCGTGAAGAAGATGATCGTGACCATGTTTCGCCAGCGGGTTCCGATTCAGCCCTTGTCGCCGCAATGCTTTGAGGACTATGACCTGGTTATCCTGGCTGGCCCGACCTGGTCGTATAATCCCAGTGGGCCTGTGATGTCGTTGTTGGATCGGGATGGGGAACAGCTCTTCCGTGATCAGGTGGTGCTGCCGGTGATATCTTGTCGTGGTTTTTGGCGGATGCATTGGTGGGGGATCAGATCTCTGCTCAGGAAGCTTGGGGCTACGGTGCCCAATGGAATTATTTTCAATCATCCCACTAAGGAGCCTTGGTGTACCATGGGGGTTCTTTTAAAGCTGGCTGGTAAGATTCCGGAGCGGATGCCCATGATGCGGAAGCATTACAAGCAGTACGGCCATACCCAGGCCCAGATGGCTGAGGCTCGTCGCTTTGGGGAAATGATTGCTCGGGCGGTGGTGCAGGGGGATGGGTTGGAGGGGTTGGATTTTCGGACTGCGTTGGCTATTTTTGAGGGGTAGGGGGGCGATGGGTTACGCCTCGCTTACTGCTGACCATTTTGAGTTTCAGGAGATCATAGGCTGCTTGCACCTCCCTGATATATGGATGCCCTGCGGGGAGGTTATTTGTAAATATGTAGAGGGCACGCTGATATAGTGAGTTGGCTTGGTTATATTTTCCCTGCTGTTGGTACAGTACAGCTAAATTCCATAGATTCAGTGCTACAGCTGGATGCTCCTTACCCAAGGCTTGTTCAAAAACTTTTAGTGAACTCTTGTAGAGCGGCTCTGCTTCCTCGTAGCGAGCTTGCTCACGGTAAAGGGTTGCTAGGTTCTGAATGAGAGTAGCGTGTGTTGGGTGATTCTCGCCCAAGACATCCTTGATAATCTCCAATGATGTCTTTAACGTATGTTCAGTTTTTTCATAACGACCTTGAACTTTATATATTCCTGCCAGATTGCTGAAAATAGCAACGACCTGCAATGTTTGTTTTTTTCCTGTACCTATAAGTAGGAATATGGCTTGATGATAGAGATGCTCAGCTTCCTTATACCGTTTTTGATATTCATAGAGACCCGCCAGATTATTCAGAGTGACCGCTAGATTTAAATGGTTCTTTTTAGGGTATTTCTTTAAAATATCAATAATATGCTTGTAAGCTGATTCGGCTTCTTTGTAGCGTCCTTGCAGCCGATACAGTCCTGCAAGATTATTACGAGTTGCGGCCACAGAAGAATGTTTTTTTCCTATGGCTTTTTGCCTTATTTCCAGCGAACGTTTGTAGAATGATTCGGCCTTCCCGTATTCGCCTTGCTCCTCATAACACCATGCCAGATCATGTTGAACGCGAGCAAGAGCAAGTCTGTTATTCTCATCTTTTTCTCGAAGTTTCAGTAGCCGCTCCAACCATTCCTGTGCCCGGTCATAATCAGCCATCGTGAGGGCCATCTGCTCGGCAGCCAGCAGGTAGTCAGGATTATCCTCTTCCAAGGCCACCGACTTTTTGTACTGGCGCATAGCCTTGGCATAATCTAAGTGGCCTTTAGCCAGTTGTCCGCTTTGATAGGCAGCCAAGGCTACGGACTTCCCTTCCTTGTCCACCACCTCATCAAAGACCTGCTCCGCCGCTGTGGTGTCGCCTTCTTGCAGCAGTCTTCCCGCTTCCTCAAGCCGAGCAGGGGATAACTGGCCCTGCAATTTTTCCAAGGCTTTACCTGCGCTTTTGCGGCGGGTCAGCTCTTCTTCGTAGCTCTTTTGGAGGTTGGTGTTTTTTTCCTCCAATGCTTTGATCTTTTGTTCCAGCAGGCGGCGTTCCTCAGCTGTAAGGCTAGGTTTCAGCCTTTCTTTGGTTGCCCGTTGCAGTTCCTCCCGGAGCATCTGCCGATATTCTTCTTTTTTCAGGCCGAAATTGACCGTGGCATCGCGGCCCGCGATGATGTTCGGTGATTGATTCCCGCTGCTTGACTGCGTGACCGGGGCCGTATTCTCAGCATGAAGCGAAACAGCATACAGAATAGCCGCAACCAGCATCGCAGCGATCTTATTCCCCATAATTGATCTCCACATTCCCTTGGGTATTAATCGCCGGACTTTGTTCACCCTGAGTTGTCTGCTTCACCTGTGCCGGTTCAGCTTGAATTTTCTCCGGCTGGTCTTGCGGTGTGTCAGCGATCTTCTCAGGTTTGGTCGGAGCAGGTCCATAATTGATCCGCACATCCTTCCCGCTGTTGATTGCCGGGCTTTTTGTTCCCTTTGTCGCCTGTTCAACAGTTGCATTCGCTGTTTTGTTGCCGGAGTTTTGTTGCGCAACCGGCTGCGTCTTTTCTGCCGAAGCGGTGCTTTGTCCGCCTGTTTTCCAATTCAGAGATATCCCACCGATAATCGCCAGCAGGGCAAGAATAAAGGCCAGAATCATACCCCTATGCAGCAGTCGTTCCGTGGCAGTTCCGGTCAGCTTGCTGTTGTTAAGAAACAGCGGCCTGAGCAGCAGGGCAAAAATAAATAACCCGAATCCGGCAAAGACCAGCGGGTGGTGTAGATGTTCAATCCAAGTGTTCATACTGTTCATAGACGATGTTCCTCCTGATAATATGTTGTTCGCTTGTCTCTCCGGTGCGGAAGGCGGCGTCCCGAAGGGACAGCATGATCATAGCCCAGTGATTTATCGCTGGGTGTACAAGCTGCGCTCTTTATACCCGGCGATAAATCACCGGTCTAAGTTTGTATGCCCCTTCAGGGCAGGTGCGTAATCCAGCAATGTGCTGATAACCAACCAAAATTTGGTTGTAAACGATGGAGTAGATATTTTTTCTCGTTGTTTGCCCCTATCTGTGGCATGGCCGACAGCGTCCCAAAGGGACAGCATAATCATAGCCCAGTGATTTATCGCTGGGTGTACGATGTACAAGTTGCGCTCTTCGTGCCCGGTGATAAATCACCGGGCTAAGTTCGTATGCCCCTTCAGGGCAGTTCCGCAATCATCCGAACACATACTGAGGATCGTGTTCCGCGCCATGTTTTTGCAACAAAAGAAGAAACTCATCTTCAAAAGAGGTGTTGCGGTGATGCCTCTGTTGATTCGCGATATATTGAATCACGCTGTTGATTTGAGAAGCACTGACGCTAAAGGCTCCATATCCATTCTGCCAGTAGACATGACGAAATGCAGGAAAGGTATCGTGTATCCATTTTGATGAGCCGCCCTTCATCAGTTGTACCGCCTTGGCAATAGTCAGAGTTGCAGGCAGCGAGACAAGGGCATGGACATGATCTTCAGTTCCTCCAATTTGAAGAGGTCCCATGGTATGCTCTCGTGCAATACCGGCAAGGTATTGATGGAGTGTTGCGCGTAGCTCCTCTGTAATCCAAGGTTCCCTCCCCTTGGTGCTGAAGACATAATGAACAAAACAACAGACACATGATTGAGCCATACTTCCTCCTTTTAGCAAATTTACCAGGCGTCCTGAAGGGATAGCATTATGAGAGACCAACGATTTATCGCTGGGTACCTTTCTGGCATTTTGAACAAAAAAAGGTAGCCCGTCCCCCAACAACCTCTTTAGCAATCTCCTCCCCGCAACGCGGACAATCCTCCCCCTTTTTTCCATACACCGCCAGCTGCAATTGAAAATAACCCGGCTGACCACTGGCCCCAAGAAAATCCGAGATGGTAGAACCACCAGCCTTAATAGCTTTTTTGAGGATACGAACCGCACAGCTTGCTACTTTCTCCCACTGCTCCGGGCTCAGGGTGTTGGCCGGACACAAAGGATGGATGCCAGCAGCAAAGAGGATTTCATTGGCGTAGATATTGCCGATCCCGCTGACACGGCGGGTGTCCATGAGAAAGCTCTTGATCGGCAGGCTGCATTGCTTGGCAAGTTCCTGCAAGCCAGCTCCGGAAAATTCTGCACTGAAGGGCTCAATACCTTGGCGGGCAAGAAAGGACTGTTCAAGCTCCTCAACCTCGCCCGCAGGCCAAATTGCCACGCTGCCGAAGCGGCGAGCATCGTTGAAGCGCAATGCCATCTCGTTATCCAGGGTCAGCACCAGATGATCATGCCGGGCCGCTTCCGCATCCCCAGGGAAAACCCCCAGCTTGCCGGTCATGCCCAGGTGGATAACCAGGACAGCACCGTTCTTCAGCCGGATGAGCACATATTTTGCCCGGCGCTCAACAGCAAGAATGGTGTTGGCGCAGAGGCAGCGACGGAGGAGATCTTCAGGAATGGGCTGGCGCAAGGGTTTGCCCGAGCTCCAAACAGCAAGGATGCTGCGGCCAAGGAGGTGAGGCCGTAGGCCTTGGCAGGTGACTTCGACCTCAGGCAGTTCAGGCATGGTCTTGTTCTCCTTAATTTTCTTCAGTGATGGACAGGATATAGGGGGGCAGGGGATGGACCAGCACCAACTGAGTTTGCCTCTGGACCGTGCAGGTAAAGCGCCAGACCGAGTCGCTCACTCGGGTGATCTCCTGGACCTCGGTTGCGGAAAAGATCACCGATTGATCATGGAGCAGGGCCTTTTTCAAGGCCTCTTTCGCGGTCCAGAGCATGGTCAGCCGGGTGTCTTCATCACAGCCCGCTTGCTGAGCAAGCAGTTGGAGCTCCGCATCCGTGGCAAAATGCGAGGTCAACCCGGCAAGCTTGGTGGAGATTTTTTGGAGATCAACCCCACAGCTTGAGCTTGATATTGCTCTCGACTCTTCTTTTGGCATGGCCAGGGCCACCGCAAAGCAATCGCTATGGGAGATGGAGATGGTTGGTCCGCTCCCTTGGTTAGCTAGGCAGGCGGGGAATTCCTCAGTAATGGGACGCCCGTGCTTATTAGCCAGAATGGTTATGCTGCGCAGGTCTTGGTCAGCAGCATGGTGAGAAGATGCCAATGCCAGTATCGCTGCCTTGGCAGCAAGACGGCCGCCCAGCCATTCCTTTTTTCGCTTCATATACTTGAAGCGTTGAAAATAGTCCTGCTCAGCCGGGGACAGAATCTGTTGCAGGAGAGTGGTTTCATCAAGCTGTAAAGACTCCTCAATCAGGTTAAGATCAACTAAGCTGAGTGGTTGTTGCCCCTCCTGACGGAGGCGAACAGGCATGTCGTTATACGTCTGTTGGGTGGGGAAAAACGAACGGATGTTCATAGGTTCATGCTGGGATACGTGGTACTTGTCAAATACGAAAAGAACAGTATAATAGAACAGTCTGCAAGCAAAAGAGCCGCTCGAAAAGACCTACTTTCCAGGGAGGTTTCTTTTGCTCAACTCGTTTTGGAGATTACCCGTTATGGACTTCGCCAGTATCCCCCTTTTTGACTCTATCCTTCTTGCTGTCCTGATCCTGTTCGTTATACACGGGATCTGGGTTGGGTTCCTGCGGCAGCTGCCCTTTGTCATCTCGTTGATCGGCAGTTATTGGGCGGCTGGTCAGTATGCCGGTGAGCTGATGCCTCATCTTGGCCAGCTCACAGAAAATATCAAGATCGTTTTCGGAGGCGGTTTCCTGGCCCTGCTGATTGCCTCGACCCTGCTGTTGAAGCTGATCGGGAAATTGATGGGCAAGATTATTAAGGTCAAGTCTGCGGGCTGGGCAAACCGATTCTTCCTTGGTGCGCCCCTTGCTCTGGCCAAGGTCGCTGTTCTTGTTGTCCTTGTGGTTATGTTTTGGGCAGCGACCCAGCCGCCGTCAACGGATCATCTCTTTCGTGACTCGCTGACAGCGCCCTATCTTGAACAGGGTGCTGACATCGTCCGCAGTTTTATTGGGGATGCAGAGATCAGAAAGGACTTAAAGCCCTGTAAGGCACCTGTTCAGAAGGAGGCCGCAGCCAAGCAGGAGCTTTTGCCTTCTCCGGCTGCACAGCAATCGTCTCCCCGGTCAACTGATGAGGATGATCCGGCGAGCAGTACCGAGATGCTCACCCATTAATAAGGGATTCTTCAAAAAATAGATTCCTGTTTAGATGCAGGGCTGTAGGGGCAGACCTGCGTGTCTGCCCGGCATAAGAGGGCGAACACATAGGTTCCCCTTGTATTATGAGGTTGTAATTTTTGCAGTGTAGGGCTAATTCATGAATTATCCCTACGTATACGGGCAAACCACAGGTTTGCCCCTACGGTACTATAATGGGTAAATATTTTTTCTTATTGAATCCCTAACAGCTTTCATTCAACTAAGGCTGCCGAGACCTTTGCCTCAACCAGCCGCCAGTCTCTCCCCCCTTTTTTCTCCTTGTCCTTCTTTAGGAGAAACTCCACTGGTTCACTGAGTTCCTCCAGATCATTCTGCGATTTTTTTCTTTGCACAAGTACGGTTGCCGAGGCAGTGGCCTCACCCTTTGCGGGCAGCTCAATCAGAAGATCCTCAAGGATGACCGTCAGCGTCTCATACTTGTCGCGATAGTACATCAGATAGCGGATGAGCATATCGCGGCCCAGGGTTTCGCTGTAATTGCGTTCAGAAACAATGGCTCGAACATCCGAGGCCAGCATGAATTTGATCTCGCGCAGCTTCAGTCCTGTTTCCAGCGTGGCCTCCGCTTTCTCCTTATTGAGATTCCAGGTAAGTTCGGTGAGCTGACGTGTAATGACCTGTTTGTCAGAAAAATACCAGCCCAGCCAGATAAGCAGGAGAAGAGCCGGGATTGCGAGAAGTATATATTTATTTTTCATTGTCTTTGTGGAGAATCGCCCAAGATGTCCGGCGTCCGCAGAAAAAGGGGGCTACGGTACCCGGACAGGGAGGGCGGTTAGGGGAAGTTCCGTCGCTCCTCGCTTTTGGAAAGAAGAGGAGCGAGGAGTCGGAACATGGTATATGCTTAGGATTCAACAAGAAGTATCCCCTTCCTATGCCGGGTGTTGTAGGGGAAACCCCTGTGTTTGCCCGGAGGGTGACGGCTCAGGTCAGGCACAGGGACCTGACCCTACGATCCTGCGCCTAAAAAGGGGTCTTTTTTTTGAAGAATTCCTTAGCGGGTTTTACGGCATTGCCTGATATAATCTTTGCTCAGCGAGGGATGGGAGCTGATGATCTTGCCCTTAACCGGGCCGAATTCTTTCACAAGAAAGTTCAGGACATGCTTATAGCTCATATCCTTACCCAGGGTCGATGCCACGAGCTCAACCAGTTTTTCCTTGTCAGCTGGCTCGTCAAAATAACTGAAGATACGGTGCTCTTCCTCCTCAGAAGCAGCAGCAGGAGTCGGCGCTGATTGAGGCGCTGGCTGTGGTGCTTGAGCAGGTTCGGGCGTGCTTTCTGGAGTTTCTTCCTGAACAGCCTGAACAGCCGCCGGGGCAGCAGCCTTGTCTGTTGCAGCCAAGAGGGCCTTGTCCGCCTTTTCTTGGAGCTGGGTAAGCTCGGACTGCATGGCGTTGATATCATTTTGCAGCGGGGTGATATCAACAGGTTCAGGCGTTTCTGTCGCACTCTGCTGTTCTTCCAAGGTCTGGACTCGTTGCGGAAGATCACCGAGAATGTTATCTGGAGATATTTCTTGGAGCTGGTTCGCCGTTTGGTCAACAGAGCTTTGCATGGCAGAGACTGCGCTCTCAATGCCCGCAAGTGATTCTACAGCACCCTGTACCTCATGGCTCATATCATTCAGTTGCTTTTTACTG
>CBFDDU010000153.1:0-7979 GCA_965603655.1 uncultured Candidatus Electrothrix sp.
GTCCACAAGACGCTTGCGCCAGGCATGACCGAGCTTGAGATCGCCCTAGCCCTGGAACAGACCATGCGAAAAATGGGGGCTGAGGGACCGAGTTTTGAGACCATTGTCGCCTTTGGCAGCAATGCGGCAAAACCCCATGCCGTACCCACTAATCGGGTCTTGCAAGACGGGGAGATCGTCTTGGTTGATATGGGTGTGGTTCTGCAAGGGTATTGTTCAGACATGACTCGAACCTTTGTTGTCGGTAAACCGAAAAAAAACTTCCTTCAGCGCCTGCGAGTGGTACGCAAGGCCCAATTAGCCGGAACAAAGGCCATCCGGGCCGGAGCTGTTTGTCGCCAAGTTGATCAGGCGGCCCGCAAGGTTATTGCAGATGCTGGCTATGGTGATTTTTTCGGGCATAGCCTGGGGCACGGGGTTGGACTGGCTGTCCACGAGGCCCCTGGGCTAGGACCGAGGAACAGAAAAAAACTCCAAGCCGGGATGATTGTCACCATTGAGCCGGGAATCTATCTCCCCGACTGGGGCGGGATCCGTTTGGAGAACATGGCTGTTGTTCGTGAAGACAGCTGTGAGCTGTTGAACCAGAACACCACCGGGCTTGACCTCTAGCTTTCTAGCTTTTCAGCAAGATAAGGTTTACCGTTTCATATGAAACGAGTTTTGCGGTTTTATAAAAAATATATAAAAATTAACACAAGGAGAATCTGATCATGAAGCACCTGTCCCTGTTACTCCTCTGCTGCTCAGCACTCTGCTGGTCCGCTGCCGGATACAGCCATGAGCTCCCTGAGGGAGCTGTCCCTTTGGGAAAATCTAAAGAATGCGCTCCCTGCCATCCCACCATCTACAAGGAATGGCAAGAATCATTTCACGCCAAGTCATCAACCCTCAAGGACCCAGCCCACGGGGCAGTGCATCAGGCCTTTCTCAAGGCTATGGAGAAAAAAGGCAAAAAAGGTAATTACCATTGCGCCAACTGCCATGCCCCAATGGCTGATAATATTAAAGACTTGATGACCGGTGCGGCTGAGCTCGATAGCGAAAACTGGACCCATACAGAGGGCACAGGCTGCACCTTTTGCCATCGCATTGAATCTATTGTCGAGAAAGAAAATTTTAATCAGTATCGACTGAATAAGGACGGCGCCTTTCATACCAGTAGACCTGCCAAAGAAAATCTACCGCATAAGACAGGGCCATCAGCCTTATTTGCTGAGGGCAAGGTCTGTATGGGCTGCCATAGCCATAAGCTGAACGGAAAAAAAGTGCCTATCTGCATGATGAAGGACGAGGCCCAAGGCAATTGCCTTGAATGCCATATGCCTGCGGTCGAGGGCAGAGCCGCCGTAGGAACAGATGGCAAAACCCATCGTTCGCACAAGATGCCTGGCGGCCATGATATAGAGATGCTGAAAAAGGCGGCAACCCTTGATGCGAAAGTCTCCTCTGAAGGCGAAAAGCGCAACCTTGTGGTGACGGTACTAAACATGATCAAGCATACCTTCCCCTCAACCAATCCTATGCGCATCGCCTTTGTTAAGGTGGTTGCCAAGGATAAGGACGAGAAAAAGGTTTGGGAGAATTTTATAGAAAGCCCGCTGGAAGATAAGCAGGCCCTGTTCTTTAAGGCGTTTAAGGCTGGAGAGAAAGTCGGGGTACCGTCCTGGGCTGCAGAGGCTGTTGCCTTTGATACACGGCTCAAGGCCGGAGAGACCCGCGAGATCACCTATCCGCTTGCAGACCCGGCAATCAGCCAGGTGGATGTGATGCTGATCTACCGCCTCTTCCCGCCCAAGGCAATTAAGGGCTTTGGGATTCCTGAAGACGGGGTGAATGAGAAAGCCTACCCGGTGGCCAAGAAGAGCCTTACCCTCTAAGAGCAGCCGTTCCAGCGGGTTTTGAGGGTTGGTACTGTAGGGGCAGACCTGCGTGTCTGCCCGGTATAAAAGGGCGAACACAGAGGTTCGCCCCTACGATATCCGGCATAAGGAGGAAGGTATTGCTTGTTGAATTCCTTACTTGACCGCGATCTTGTCGGCCAACCCTTTACTTCCCTTCTGGGCTATCTTTTTACTTTTTTTCGGTGGGTCATCCCTCGCAATCACAAAGGCGTGCTCAAAGCCCTGCTGAGCCAATTCTTTTTTATGCTTTTTCGCCTCTTTTAAGGAGGTGCTGCTGAACACTAAGACCCTAAAAAGACTGGCTCCGGCTGCGGCAAATTCCTGGATGATCACATTCCGTCCTTTGCCAGCAAAGGTACGTGCCAGCTCCCGTGCCTTCTTTTTCTTTTCAAAGCTGGCGACCTGAATGTAAAAATTGCCCTTGTCAAAGTCTTGGCGGACTCGCTGTTTTTTGCCGTTGGGAAGAATAACCGCGCACATGGCTCCGGTAGTGCGAGGTAGCGCTTGAGACGTTGTTTGAGACCTTGCCTTGGATATTTTCATTTTGCCCTGCGCAACGAGGACGGGGATGCCTCCTTCCTCGTCTTTCTCTTTTTTCCGTTCTTCCTGATTTTCCTCCGCTGCATCAGCAACGAGTTCCTGGTCTGTATCCTGCTCATTTGTTGCGCAGAGGGCGATCAGCTGCACTTTCTCTGTCCCGTGTTGGACAACCCCCAGCTCCTTGGCCGTGGTATAGCTCAGATCAATAATTCGACCGTCAACAAAGGGACCTCGGTCATTGATACGAACAGTGGTTGTCTTACCATTGGCCAGATTCTTCACCAAGAGCATGGTGTTCATAGGCAGGGTCTTATGGGCCGCTGTCACTCCGTACATATCATAGGTCTCGCCGTTGGCCGTTTTGCGACCGTGGAAAGGATCACCGTACCAAGAGGCCAGCCCTATTTCCTCATAGCCCTCAGCAGAAGAAATGGGACTATAGGTCTGCCCCTCAATGACATAGGGGCGCTGGGTCGGGGGGAGCTTTTTCCGCTTCTTTTTTTCCTGCTGTTCCGCCTCCTCTTGCTGTCCGTCCTCTGCTTCTTCCCCTCCCTGTTCTTTCTTTTTTTTCTCTTCTTCCTTTTTCAGAAGCGCCTCAATCTCAGCAGCTGCGTCTTGAGATTCATTGGCAAGCTTCTTGTTTGTGCAGCCGTTCACGAGCAGTAGGCAGAACAACAGGAGAAGTGTAAGGGGGATACTCTTCCATCGAGATGATTTCATTGTGCTCATCATTCTTCTCTGATTACTGTTTATTGGCTGTCCCTACATCTTGTGTGGGCAAGAGATGCAGAAAACGTTGTTCATAAAAAAGACCAGCCGGACCAGTGGTGTGCGGGGTGTAGGGCAGCAGCCCCTTGTCTTTTCCGGTCAGGTTATCGAAATTAGCAAGGACCTCACCGTCCTCATCAACAGCGGAAAGTCGCAGGTCAAGGATGGGGCGAAATACCTTGATGATTCCATCCGTATCTTTACGGATCAGGATATCCTCCCAGCGGCGTTTGGTAAAACCGCTATACCAGATGCCTGCTTTTCGCTGTCCAGTGATCTGATCAGGCAGAGAAGGGGTCAGCGAGTCTTCCTCGCTGTACATATTATGCTCGACAAAACGCTCCACTTCAAAGCTGGATTGGGCAGCAAGGCGCTCCCAGGGATCGGCATCATCAGAGTAGCTGAGCAGTAAATGGGTTGCCCGGTCATTATAGGTCCATTGGCCATGGCAGACCTGGCAGGCAACACCATCCTTATACTTGGCATGGGCCGGATGCTCCAAGCGCGGAACCAAGCGCTCCTGCTCATCACCCTGAATTTTCAAGAGGAGTTTTTCCCCGTCTGCCCGCAGATTGGCAAGGGAGGAAGAGGCATCATCAGAGGGGGCAGGGGCATGGCAATCCACGCATTGAACAGAAGGATTTTCCCCAGCCAGCTCAGCGCCGCTATGACAATCCAGGCAGGTCATGCCGCGCTGTTGATGGATATCCGGGACCAGATTATGCAATTCCATCCCGTAGGGACGGAGAACAGGGACCCTGGTGGCAAAGGGCGTGCTGTACGACCAATCATGATCTTGCTCATAACTGCCATCAAAATCACTGCCCACATGGTTGCCGTAATGGCAGCTCAGGCATTGGCGTTTCCCCGGTCGGATAAAGGCATGGTTGGGTTTACCCTCCTTGCTGCTCGTCAGTTTACCGTCTGTATATTGAAGATGACAGGCTGCGCAACCGCTACCGTGTCGAACATAGGGGTAGTTATCCCCCTTACTGTACACATGGCAGCGCAGGCATTGGCGACGGAGCAGATCATTCACCAACTCCTCTTTGGTCTGCGGGGGCTCCTCGCCCTCCGGGATTTCAGTCAGGTTATTCAGCGGAGAAAGATCAAAATGCTCGCGAACCAGATTGACGGCATTGCTCATGGTGAAATGGCTTGACTGCCCACAGCGCTCCAGCTGCTCGGCATGACATTTGCCACAGGTCACCTGCATGTTTGCTGGACTTGCTGCCTGGGATATCATACCCTGATGGGCCAGTTTCTTATCGTTTGTCTCGTTATTGCCCTGATGGCAGTCTGTGCAGGCAAAATCATGGGCACTGTCTGTCTGAATCTTACTATGGCAGGCTTGGCAGCCAGGAGCAGGGGGTGATGGTGGCAAAGTTTCCTTGACCACTGCCGCTGCCAGCTTTACTTCAGGCGGCGGAACAGGAACAGCCTTTTTTTCTTCCTCACGGCATCCGAGGAGCTGGAGTAGAAAAAAAAAGACAAATAATGTAAAATGGTGCTTCATAATCTTGACAGTATAGCCTAACCATGCTACATGGATTAAGCTTAATTAAGTAGCGGGTGAACGACTCGCTGTTGTACACAGAAAAGAGATGCCGATATAGCTCAGCTTGGTAGAGCGGCTGATTCGTAATCAGTAGGTCTCCGGTTCAAGTCCGGATATCGGCTCCATGAAATACAAAGGGTTACGTCTTGTTGAGGCGTGACCCTTTTTTATTGCCTTCATGCAGAAAAGAGCGATAAAAAAATTATCGGAGAAAGTATACCAGCTGGAAAAAAACACGCAATCACAAAAAGACAGGTCAAGGTACCGATTCTTGGAGAACATGCTCCATTTATCAGGCATTTTCTTATCCCCCCTGCCTATTCCATTTTCAACTCAAAGAAATAAGAGTAAAATTGTATTATGCGCAAAACAACATCACTCCTTCTGCTCCTTTCCGGTTTCATTGAACTCATCACCAGTATTTTTTTATACATAGCCCCTATGGGTCGCATTGCCTACTGGCATGATTATCGTCTCCTCTGGATGAACAGAGCCCAATGGCGCGATATCCATATCACCATGGGGACACTGTTTCTCCTCGTGGCCTTTATTCATATTTATCTGAACTGGCGTCCCATCCTTGCTTATCTGAAAAACAAATCCAAGCAGCTGACGCTCTTTAATAAAAGTTTTAATATCGCTCTGCTTGTCACCCTCTATTTCATGATCGGCACCCTCTACTCCCTTCCGCCGATGGGCCAGATTATCCAGCTCGGTAAAAATCTGACTGTGCAGGCAAATAACAAGTACAGCGAGCCTCCTTTTCATCATGCCGAACGGGCGACCTTGCAGAAGTTCTGTGCTAAAATGGAGATCAGCCAGAATGCCACAGTAGCCTTACTCAAGGGGGCTGGCATTGCGGTGGATGGCCTTGACAAGACTATGACCCAGATAGCGAAGAAGAATAATCGATCACCGCAGCAGCTCTACGAGATTCTCAAACCGATTATTCCGCCAAGGGAAGAAGGCGAGCATCATTGAACAATCCACGCCCCCGCATGGGGGCGCTCCTTGGGCACCACCTGAATCTCAAATAATGAGGGCCATAATTTCCCGGTCACAAAAAGACGATCGTTCACCGAATCATACATAATCCCGTTAAGCACATCGGTTTTTCCTTTCCAAATGCTCTGCACCCGAGCTGAAAGCCCGCTCAGATCAAGCCAACCAGAGACCACGCCGTCCTGCGGGCGAATAATTGCAATCCGATCTGTCTGCCAGACATTGGCATAGATCGCTCCCCGGACATATTCCAGTTCATTGAGTTTGATTACCGGCCCCTGATCATCCTGCACCAAAATTCGCCGCTTTTCTTCCAGGGTTTCTGGATCAAGAAAATACAGCGAGGCTGTGCCGTCACTGACAATCAGCTCTTTGCCGTTATGGGTGATCCCCCAACCTTCACGCGGGTAGGGCCAGGATCTGATCACAGAAAACCTGTCTGTATCAAACTGGAAGACCCGCCTGCTTTTCCAGGTCAGCTGATAAATCCGCCCTTGGAAAACCGTGATCCCCTCGGCAAAATATTTATGCCTATAGCGCCGCTCCCGGTTCACCAACCCGGTTTTCAGATCCACCGAGCGCAAGGAGGAGCGGCCATAGAGCCCGGTTCCCTCGTACACTTTCCCCTCATCCCAGACCAGCCCCTGGGTAAATGCCTTGGGATCATGGTGGTATTGGCGAATCAGAGTATAGGTGTACTGCTCCGGGCGGGGAATCTGTGTTTCGCCGACCCCCGGTATTGCTTTGAACAGCAATCCGAAAACGAGAAAGAGGATCAGGAAAAATCGAAGCACCGATCCGCCCATCTCAATCAGCAGGCCTGACAGCAACCGCATGTACATCAAGCCGTTTTTTTCCCCGAAAACAGGATTCCTTCAGCCGAAAACCCAAATCTACTTTCCCTGCAACAGCCGGAGCATGCTGTTCAGCCATGAAAAAGCCAATACCGCTGAGTCGAGTGCCGTTAAGGCTGAGCGAAAACTTGAGATGTTCGCGCAGGCAATGGACATCCTCCAACTGAACATCTCGGACAAGAAAAACCGGCTCCGGATTACCCTCGCCAAAGGGCTCCATGAGCTGCAATCCCCGGAGGAGTTTCTGACAATTCTGACCGTTATCCAGCAGGGCATCAACCATGACGCCCTGTTGCTGCTCATCGCGCTCCATTTGCTGAATCTGCTTGTCAAACAAAGCCCGAAAGGCGACAAAGGCATCCTGCCGTACAGTGAGCCCAGCTGCCATAGCGTGGCCGCCGAAGCGAAGGATCTGCTCCTGGCAAAGCTCAAGGGCCCGGTGCAAATCCAGTCCGGGCACGGAACGACCTGATCCTTTGACTACCGCCACGTCACCCTCTTCTGAGGAATACGGCTGAGTCTCGCCGGTAAAGACCAAAGACGGCATATGAAAGCGATCCACCATCCGGGAGGCAATAATACCGATGACCCCTACATGCCAGTTTCTGCCGTACAGCACCAGGCTTTCCATCCCCTCCTTGACCTGCTCTTCGGCTTGGCGTACGGCCTCATCCAGCACTGCCGCTTCAAGTTCTCGGCGAAGCAAATTGGCCTGCTCCAGTTCTTTTGCCAGCTCGGTCGCTGTCTTTCCTGTGCTCAGGAGGAGATCCGCCGCCAGCTGGGGCTTACCCAATCGACCCGCAGCATTAATCCTCGGAGCCAGCTGATAGGCAATATTTTCCGCTGTGACTAGGCCCTGTCCTGTTCCGGTGACCTTGCACAGGGCTCGGATACCGGGCCTGCCGTGCTCGCCGATAACCTCCAGCCCGGCCCTGACCAAAATGCGGTTCACCCCGGTCAAGCGCATCACGTCGGCAACCGTGCCCAAGGCCACCAAATCCAAGAAATCGCGCAGATTGGGCATGGTCTCCTTGGTCCAGATACCCAGCTCTACCAGCCTGCGGCGTAGTGCCATAATCAGGAAAAAAGCCACTCCTACTCCGGATAGGCCCTTATAGGCGAACTCGCAATCCTTCTGACGTGGGTTAACTATGGCATCGGCTTGAGGAATTCTGCCCGGCTCGCTGGGTGGTTGGTGGTGGTCGGTGATAATCACTCGGAAACCCAGTTCCTGAGCATAAGCAACCTCTTTTGCACTGGTGATACCGCAGTCCACCGTAATCAGGAGAGCAGGCATGCGCACCTTTTCTGCCAAGGCGGCCACGGATTTCATGGTCAGACCGTAATCATCGG
>CBFDDU010000154.1:0-7918 GCA_965603655.1 uncultured Candidatus Electrothrix sp.
GCCCAGAATGTCGTTTTGGATTCCTGCAAGGGACGTATCCAGCTATTAATTTATATAAAAGTACCGGTGACTCCCTGGAGTCACCCAACCAGCATTCCTCTTTTTCTGCCCGTAACAAAAATAATCAAAAAACAAGCGATGAAGCGCTCATTTTTATAGTGAATAGCTATTCACATATTACGGCGAGAAATACGCCTGTCAAGTTGAAAATATAATCTTAGTTCCAAAACCCCAGGTGAATGTCTTTCCGCACGAGCACCTTTCGGCCCTCTCTCAATGGGTCTTCATCATAAAGAGGGCAGGGACCGTCCTGATCAAAATAAGCATATCTAAGAGCAAGGATCTATTGGCTATATAAAACAAATCATAGGAAATATCTTCATGAATCTCTCGGGTCCTATCCGCACTGATCTGCCAGATACCGGTAATGCCGGGCTTGACTCGAAGACGTTGACGATACAAATCATTATAGACATTTTTAACAATAAACTCCATCTCAGGCCTCGGCCCGACCAAGCTCATGGTTCCCTCCAGGACATTGAGAAACTGGGGGAGCTCATCCAGGCTCGTTTTGCGCAAAAATCTTCCCGCACGGGTAATCCTGACATCAGTACTCTCTGTCGGTGAATTATGAAAGACAGGGGCATCAGCGTACATCGTTCGAAATTTATAAATGGTAAACGGCGCACCATCCTTACCAATCCTTGTCTGCCTAAAAAGAACTGGTCCTTTGGAGTCCAGCTTGATCAACAAGGCCATGCACAGAGTAAACGGAGCTGTAATAACCAGAAACAAGGCAGACAAAACCAGATCTACACCTCTCCTTAACCAATTTTCAACAACCTCAATGGACTGCTCTTTAAAAGAAACAAGGGGAATGCCATTTATTGAGCTCAGCTCGACCTTCTCCGTAAATAACGGCTGTAAATAGGGGACAATGTGAAAGGCAACCTGACGATCACGACAAAAAGCCAGCAGGGTATACAGCCCTTCCCCATTCATCTGAGAACTTAAAAAGATATCCTGGACCTTGTGCTCCTCAATCGCCTGAACGCATTGCTCGGAGCTGACCAGCAGAAGAATACTGTCCGGGTCCTGCGGGCAAAGTTCCTGGATTTGTTCTTTGTCTCCATCAGGATCAAAAAAACCAATGGGGTCATACCCTAACTTAGGGGTATTCAAAATGGACTGAAAGAGCAATCGGCCAGGAGGGCCTGCGCCATATATCAACACCCGCCGAACATTTATTCCCCGGAGATAAAGGTATTGGTTGAATTTAAAAAAAACAAATCGCCCGAATAAAAGGGAAGGAAGTGCTAAAATGAGCGCAAGACAGAGAGTAATCCTTGAATACTCTGCCCGAGCAAAAAAAGTATAGAGGATAAGCAACAAAAAAAGCAATAAGGTGGTTTTAATGACTTTCCTGGTCTCAAGCAGGTTCATCATGCTGGCCTGATGGCGATACAGTCCTGTAAAATGAAAGGCTAGCGTCCCGACAAGCCCAGAAAGCAAACCGAGCTGACAGTAAGCGAAAAGGCCGCCAGGAAGGACTTTATCAAAAAAATGCCTATAAAGATAATAGGCAGATACCACAGCGAGAAAAAAAACAAAAAAATCAGTAAAAAAACCTGCAAGACAGATTGCTTTTTTACCGGGCCTCATCATCTTCCCTCTCCTCTCGTTCTTCCTTTTGGACAGTACAGAGCAACCCGCGCAACTGATAGGTACCAAAAGCCGGATCATAGGGCGGTCCGTTATTGGTTAACACATTTGCGTTTGCCTCAAGAAAGCCGAAATCCGGTCCCTCTTTTTCCGGGAACCACCAGCCATGTTCCACACTGACCGTTCCAGATCGCATCTTATCGGTTACCAAGGCCTTCACCCGAATGCTGCCCCTGGGTGATTTGACTAAAATCCAATCACCAGTCTGGATATCATGCTCTTGGGCTTGGTCCGGGTGCACTTCTGCCTGCGGTTCCGGGCGGAGCCTGCGCAAAGAAGCCACCTGTCGCTGCTCACTATGAAAAAATTCCCGTTTCCTGGCCCCGGTTATAAGAATATAGGGAAAAGATTCCCGTAAATCAGGGCGACTGACCGGACTTTCCGGCGGCTCCTGATACGAAGGAAGGGGGTCGTAGCCTAAACGGGCCAAAGCAGAGCTGAAGAGCTCGATTTTTTTTGATCGAGTTCTGAAACCTTTTTCCTGATATTTATAATAGATATGCTCGGGATAAACCCAGCCTTTTTCCTGAAGCTGTTCATAGGTCATACCCAGCGGGGCAAGCCGCTGATTGATGACATCAGTCAAGCTCTCTTCTGAGCCAGGCAGATCAAGCCGTTTGCTGATCTCATCCATAATCCACTCGTCCTGCCGACATTCGCCGTACTGGGTCGCCTTTTGCTGGGCAAAGACCATGTTTTCCGCAACCAGGGGATAGCCGATGACCTGCTCGACTTCCGGCCAAAAGGCCGCAGGTAAAACATAATCCGCCATGGCAGCTGTCGGGGTCATGAACAGATCTGCCACCACCAGTAAATCCAAAGAGTGGAGGGCATTATGAACCTGGCTGCTGTTTGCCAAAGTCAGCAGGGGATTACCACCAAACACCAGCATTCCCCGGATCGGGTACGGCTCACCCTGCTGCATGGCCTTGAGCAGGGTCGGGATATGGGCAGAGGGCATAAAGGCCCGCCAACCTCCCAACAGCTTATAGGTCTCCGCACCAAGACGTTTTGCCCTGGTCCCCTTTGGTAGGGTATGAGCCAGGGTCGGATAGGCATTCAGGATGTTCATGCCGAGAATATCACCGCCCGGCACATCAATATTCCCGCTCAAAGCTCGGAGACAGGCAATGGCCCGCACTGTCTGAAGGCAGTTAGTATTTTGCTCAATACCAAGGCCCCAGTCCAGGATAGCTGGTTTCGTTGTAGCGTAGAGCCTGGCCGCCTCACATATTTGGGAGACCGGGACACCGGTGATCTGCTCGCCCCATTCCAGAGTGCATCCCTCCACGGCTGCGGTTAACTCTGCAAAACCAGTGGTCCATTGCTCAACAAATGCCTGATCGTACAAATTATCACGAATAATAACATGGATCATGGTCAAGGCAAGAGCTGCATCAGTACCGGGCCGCACTGGCAACCAGAGCTGACAACGCTGGGCTGTCTCGGATTGGCGAGGATCAACAGCAATACCGATTGTGCCCTGTTCAAGGCAACGCTTGGCAACGACAGCCAGCTCGCCGTCCGCGCTGGAAACCAGCGGATTATGGCCCCAGAACAGGATGCATTTCGGCTTGACCTTGCCGTAATAATCCCCGACCACAAAACCGCCATAGGTCAGGTTGGATACCGAGATCCGGGGAATAAAGCATTGCGCCAGGCCGGGTTCATACCAATTGGGTGTGCCTAGGGCATTAGCAAAGCGAACCGTATGCAGATAGTGATGTCGCCCTGTGCCTTGCCCTAACGCGATGGATTCTGGGCCTGTCTTCCGACGAATAGCCTCTACCCGCTGACTGATCTTGTCCAAAGCATCTTCCCAGGATAACGCTTCCCAACCCCCGCCCTTTTTCCGACGCAGGGGGCGCGTCAGGCGATCAGGATGATTAGCGATCTCCGGGGTAGACATCCCCTTAATACACATCCATCCCTTACTCATGGGGGAATCAGGGGCTCCGGTGACTTTAACGACCCTGCCGTCCTTAACAGTAATCAAGGCACCACAGCCGCCGTGGCAGATACGACAAACGCTTTGAATAATCTTTGTGCTCATGGGCAAAGTTCAGGGATGAAAACAGAGATGAAAAAAAATCGCTCGGGATAATGTATCCAGAACAAAGTAATTACGTGCAAAAACAGACAAGAGCAGCCAATCTTCTCTAACATACCTTTGTCTTAAAGGCAACGCTCAGAAAAAAGGAGGGTGAGGAATAAAAAAAACCGGCTCAACCAAAAGAGGAAGAGCCGGCCAAAAAAGAAGAGATGAAGAACACTCTTTTTATTGCATAGACTGTGCCACACCATATCAAAAAAGAAAAGATGAGGCAATAGCAATAAAAATAAACAGGATAGCCCTTTCTCTTTAAAAACACCCCTCATCCTTCACAGGCAATCTGTACAGTTTTCTTTACAAGAAGAGACCAGGAAATTCGAGCCACATGAAAAAGATACGTTTTATCATTAAATTAAATAAAAAATAAAATTATCTAATATTTTCAATGGGTATTATTTTTTCTACCGACCATTTTTATTGCTTGTCCAGCAGGCAAAATAGCCAGCTGCTCTCCTCACTTATCTAGCCCAGTTGAGCAGACCACCTGCCACCATGATCTCTCGATGCCGCTTAGAAAGCTCACAACGGGCCTGAACAGGCTTACCGTCAATTTCCAGGGTAAGGGTCTCCGCACCAGAGGCCACAGCCTCGCGAATGCCGGGAATAACTATCTCGCTTCCCTGCTCCACCTTATCGTAATCTTCAGGATCAACAAAGGTCAGCGGCAGGATACCGAAATTGATCAGATTAGCCTTATGGATACGGGCAAAGCTCTTGACTAGCTTGACCTGCACCCCGAGATAACGCGGTGCCAAGGCAGCATGCTCCCGGCTGGAGCCCTGACCGTAGTTATCACCACCGATCACCGCTCCGAAAGAGCCCGAGTCAGTGATTGCCTTTATATCCGCAGAAAAACTGTCTGTCACCTGAGAGAAAACATACTCGCTGATGGCTGGAATATTGCTCCGCAAGGGAAGAATCGCTGCGCCGGCAGGCATAATATGGTCGGTGGTGATATTATCAGCCAATTTCAAAACCACCTTGCCCTTCCAAGTCTCTGGTAGCTCAGTGAATTCAGGAAAAGGAGCAATATTGGGTCCGCGCACGATGTCCACCTTGGCACTCTCTTCCTCTGCCAAGGGCTTTTCGATCCGCTCATCACCGGGAAGATAGGTCGCAGGCAGCTCAAAGGCAGGATAATCGCCCAGATCTCGGGGATCGGTAATCACGCCCTTGACGGCTGAAGCCGCAGCAACTTCTGGACTGCATAAATAAACCTGATCGCCCTTATTGCCGGATCGTCCAGGGAAATTTCTCGAAACAGTTCGCAGAGAATTCATGCCGGTGGGCGGAGCTTGGCCCATGCCGATACAACCGAGACAGCCGGATTGATGAATCCGCGCTCCGGCCTTGAGCAGCGGCATAACATCGCCTTGATCGGTCAGGTTCTCAATGACCTGACGACTGCCCGGATTGATCTCGAAACTCACATCACGATGCACTTCCCGACCTTCCATGATCTTTGCCACAGCGGTCAGGTCACGGAGGGAAGAGTTGGTACAGGAACCGATCAGCACCTGCGCCAGAGGTCTGCCTGCGACCTCGCTGACCTTGACCACATTGTCCGGGGATGAGGGACAGGCGATCATGGGCTCCAGAGTGGACATATCAATCTCCAGCACCTGGTCGTACTCGGCATCGGCATCAGCTACCAGTTCCTGCCATTGCTCTTCCCGGCCTTGAGCAGCCAGATATTTTCTGGTGTTCTCATCTGAAGGGAAGACGGAAGAGGTAGCTCCCAGCTCAGCACCAAAATTGGTGATGGTGGCCCGATCAGTCAGGCTCAGCTCGGCCACGCCCGGTCCGAAATACTCCATAACAAACCCTACCCCGCCCTTGACCGTGAGCTGACGCAGGACTTCCAGCAGGACATCACGGGCTGCCACCCAGGGCTGCAATTTACCGGTGAGCTTGATGCCGTAGATTTTCGGCATAACCAGATAAAAGGGTTTGCCAGCCATAGCCATAGCCACGTCCAATCCGCCTGCACCCATCGCCAGCATGCCCATACCACCGCCGGTGGGGGTGTGCGAATCAGAGCCCAACAGGGTTTTTCCTGGAACCCCGAAGCGCTCCAGGTGGACCTGATGACAGATACCGTTGCCGGGCGGTGAAAAATGGAGCCCGAATTTGCGGGCCGTTCCTTGCAGGAAGATGTGATCGTCGGCATTTTTGAAATCCGACTGGAGCATATTATGATCCACATAGCTCACTGACAGCTCGGTCTGGACACGGGGAATACCGATAGCCTCGAATTCCAAGTAGGCCATGGTGCCGGTGGCATCCTGGGTTAGGGTCTGGTCAATACGCAGCCCGATTTCTTCACCTTTTTTCAACTCGCCCTCAATCAGATGAGCAGCCAGTATTTTTTCCGCAACGGTTTGTCCCATAACGTTCTCTCCTTATAAACTCCCATCTCACCCCTTGGGGTGAGACAACAAAACATGAAAGCTGGTTGGGTGACTCCAAGGAGTTACCAGTACTTTCATATAAACTAAAAAGACGAATGCGCCTTAGGCGCGAATTGTTTGCGGCCCATTAAACATGATCGGGCGGAAAAATGCCCTGATTTTTTCATGGGGAAAGGAAGGCGATCAGGAAGAAGAGGTAATATTACAGTTCTGCCCCGCAATATTTGCAATACTTGGCATCTGTATCGTGCCCCTCAGCACTACATTGCAGACAGGTCTGAGTTGATACGTTACGACTGAAAGCCTGCGACATTTCCACCGTTACAATGCCTGTGGGCACTGCGATAATTCCATAACCGAGAATCATCACTATTGAAGAAAATGCCTGACCAACTATGGTCTGCGGCGAAATATCCCCGTATCCGACAGTGGTCATGGTCACGATTGCCCAGTAGATGCTACGCGGGATGCTGGTGAATCCATTTTCTCCACCCTCAATGACATACATCAGTGAGCCAAAGATGACAACCAAGGTAAATACGGTGAAGAGAAAGACGGAAATCTTGCGCCTGCTCGCCTGAAGTGCCTTGATAAGGTGGTTTGCCTCACCGAGATACGTTGCCAGCTTCAGAACACGAAAGATGCGGAGTATCCGTAGGATCCTGATAACCAGCAAATACTGCGTTCCGGGCAGAAACAGACTGACGTACGTCGGGATGATTGCGAGCAGATCAATAACCCCGTAGAAGCTGATCGCATATTTGAGCGGCCTGCCGACACAAAGCAATCGTAAAATATATTCTCCAGTAAAAAGAAGGGTAAAAAACCATTCTATCCTGTAGAGCAGACTGCCATGCAGGGCGCGAAACAGGTCAATACTGTCCAGCATAACCGTCACGACGCTTATCAGGATGCAGCCGATCAGTACTACGTCAAATCCTTTCCCGGCCGGGGTATCGGCTTCGAAGATTACTTCATGCAATATACTCCGCCAATGGGCATGGGAAGGTCTTTTCTCACGACAACTATCTTGCTGAGGTTTCATTACTTCTATTTTTTTACCAGTTATTCCTGAAACTGCTTCCGCAGGCAAATTATACAGCTGCCGCCCATCCTCTGCTGGATCTCGCGCTGGAGAACCGCGCCTTCATTCGGTGTACCATGCTTCAGTGGCATTTTACTGCTCCTCCCTCCCTGGATCAAGGAGTCTGCCGAAAAAAACGTTAATCAGCGTTAATCAGGGACAGACCCCAATTACCCTTTTTGTACTTGCCCAAACTGACTTTTTCGAATTTTACCCAGCATATCGAATGAGTTGCCAGCGTGGCTAAAACACAAAAAGCCAGCCAATATTTTTGTGCTTTAGATAGGCCGTTGCCAGGGCTGTGGACTCTAATCCTTTCGTTTATTTCTTCAAAAAATCAGCGATAAAACCTGGTAATTCTTTACCGATAACCATGAGACCTCTCTTCGTGAGTGACAACATTGAGGGCTCAGTGGTATAAAAGAAAAATAATCCCAACTCATTGGCCAACTCGTCATCAGCGTACATTGTCCATAATTACGTTTTCAGAATTCAAAATTCAGGGTTGAATTATGTCAAATAATGATGATTCTTCACGCATTGGTATTTTAAAAATAGTTTCAACGTTCTTCTCTTCAGTCGTGATCG
>CBFDDU010000155.1:0-7836 GCA_965603655.1 uncultured Candidatus Electrothrix sp.
GTTCCCTTGGCCTTACGATTTGAGTCAGCTGTCAACTCAAGAACTTCCGCCTGCAACTGAATATTCTCCAGTAACCCTTCAATACCGAGGCCTTTCTTGGCCGAGGTCTCGCAGAAGATCGTATCCCCACCCCAATCCTCGGGAATCAGTCCGAAATCACCCAGCTCGCGAATAACACGGGCTGGATCGGCATTGTCCTTATCAATTTTATTAATTGCCACGACAATGGGCACTTCGGCCGCCTTGGCATGGGCAATGGCTTCCTTGGTCTGATTCATGACACCGTCGTCAGCTGCAACAACAAGCACCACGATATCCGTAACCTTGGCACCACGGGAACGCATTTCCGTAAAAGCAGCATGACCAGGTGTGTCAACAAAGGTAATATCTCCTGACGGGGCTTGCACATGATAGGCACCGATGTGCTGGGTAATACCGCCAGCTTCTCCCTCGGCAACATCTGTTCTCCGGATAGCATCCAGAATAGAGGTTTTACCATGATCAACATGACCCATAACAGTGACCACAGGAAAACGCGGATGTCTCTCTCCGCCCTTTTCCTCTTCCTGCAGAGCCTCAATCCCCAGCTCTTCAGTCATGCCCTGTTCAACCTCATAGCCGAAATCTGCGGCCACCAAGGTTGCTGTATCCAGATCAAGGGACTGATTCAGGGTGGCCATCACGCCGAGCCCCATCAACTTCGCAATGACCTCATTGGCCTTAATCCCCATCCGTTTCGCGAGATCACCGACATTGATAGTGTCAAAGACTTTGATCCGTCTTTTAATAGCCTTACTCTCAGTCACCGGCGTGGAAGAAACCTTACTTTTACGGCGTTTATCTTTTTTCCTCCGCCCCCTGTACGACTGATTATAGTCACCGCCACCGCCGGAAAAATCGACCCGCTGGCGCCCCTTTCGCGCTGTTTTACCAGGTTTTTTAGCCTTATCTGGAGTCGCCTCTATCGCGACAACGCGCTTGGTTTTCTTGCGGTCTTTTCCACGTCCAGCAGCAGGCGTAGGATTCTGGGCTTCGGGAGCCGCAGCGGCTTGCCCACCCTTTCTCCCCCCTCTACTCGGTCGAGGAGCATTACGGCGTGGTGCAGGCTTCTCTGTATCTGCTATGTTCAGCTCTACCCGGCCAACAATCTTTGCAAGCCCTTTGGCACGCTTCGGCTCATTGTTACCAAGAACTTTTTTCTGGGCACTCGCCTCGCTGCTCCCCTCTGCTACTGCTTCTGAGGCGGCTGTTGTCTTTTCCCCTTCTCTGTCGCCTTCTGCAATAGCTTCTCCCGCTTTTTTCACGGGTTGCTGTTGAGCAGGGCGCTCCGCTTCCGATACCATATCTGCTGTCGCAGGCACCTCGTCTTTCAATGCAGCTCTCACCTTATCTTTACCGTCCTGCTCTTTCGCTTCAGCCTTTTTGGCGATCTCATCTTTCAACGCTTTTGAACGACGTCGTACCACTGTTGCAGTGTTCTTTTTTTGTACCACAGCTTTCTGTTTTTTCATCCCTATCGGCTTTTCGGTGACTTCAGCAGTTGCCTTGCCCAACACTTTACGGCGAATATCGGCAGCCATATCGTCGTCAACCGTAGAACTGAGGCTTTTGACAGGATATCCCATTGCTATCAATTTATCTGCCAGCTCTTTGATTTTGAGACCGGCTTCCTTTGCCAGTTCGTAAATGCGGACTCTGCTCATCAAGTACTCCCGTAACCTTTTCTCTTGGTATTGCGTTAACTCAAGTTCTAAGTTACACGTTAAGTTATCCATGAAGGCGAAATGCTCGCCTCAGCATTTTCTTCTTTTTTGCCAGCCGATTCCTGCACTGCTCATCCCTGCAGCTGTACAGCCCCCGACCGGACATTCTGCCGTCCAAATCCTCCTGCAAGGCGCCCTCACACCATACCAAGCGAACAAGCTCACTTTTTTCGGCCTTCCGTCCGCACCCTTTACAAGTACGAATCGGGATATGCCCTTTTTTCACCTCAGTCTTACAACCTCAGGACAACCTGTTACCGTCTACAGTGTCGTGCGGAGACGACTCCTGCGGGGGCAAGACCTCCTGCTTATCAGCAGGCTGCTCAGAAATATTCCCGGTCATATCATCCTGTTCAACCGTATTCCCGGGCATTGCTTCTTCGTCATTTCCTTCATCATTCACAGCCTGCTGAGGCGCAGACTCGTCATCAATGATCCTGTTGCCCAGTTCGTCACCCGAGGTTTCCTCTTTCTGCTCAACCGGTATAGAAAAAAGGCGCTCCGCTTCCTCCAGAGGACTGGCGATCTGCGCTACAGGGATATCGGCAGCCTGGAGCTTCAAAACAGCAGCCTGATCTTCGCTGACGCCAACAAATCGCATAATGCTTTCAATATCAGCTTCGGCAAATTCTCTTGCTGAATGTATGTCAGCTGCAACCAACTTGTCCGCCTTTGCCTCGTCAACTCCATCAATGGCCAACAGGCTTTTATATCCCGGCTTACTGAGATTCTCATAGCGCTGTTCACTCTTCACATCAATGCGCCAGCTCAACAGACGAGAGGCGAGTCGCACGTTCTGTCCCTGCCGACCTATGGCCAGTGACAGCTGATCATCTGGGACAACGACCAGCAAGGAATGCTGATCTTCATCGACGATCACCATGCTTACTTCAGCTGGGGCCAAGGCATTATAGACGTATTTCGCCGGATCTGGACTCCAAGGCACAATATCAATGCGTTCGCCCTGAAGCTCCTGCACCACATTCTGGACCCTTGCCCCTTTCATACCCACGCAGGCGCCAACCGGATCCACATCGGATTCCGTTGAGGTAACGGCAATTTTTGCACGAAAGCCTGGTTCCCGGGCAGCACCCATAATTTTTACAATCTGCTCGGCAATCTCCGGAACTTCGAGCTCAAACAACTTAATCAAAAATTCATTACAGGTTCGACTCAGGATAAGCTGAGAATCACGGGACTCCTGTCGAACCTCCTGAAGGTAGGCCCGAATCCGATCGCCCTGTTTAAAGGATCGTTTCGGAATCTGCCCTTCACGCGGCAACACAGCATCTGTTCGACCGAGATTTATGACCATCTTCCCACGTTCAAAGCGCTGAACAATACCGTTGACTATGGAACCTTCCCGGTCTCGGAACATCTCAAAAACAACTTCTCTTTCCGCATCCCTGAGGCGATGAATAATTACCTGCTTGGCCGACTGGGCTGCAATACGACCGAGCTCGGCAATATTCTCCATCTTTTCACCAAGATCATCCTCAAGTTCGATATCCGGGTCAAGCGTTCTTGCGTCGTCAATATGGATCTCGGTATCCTCGTCCCAAACATCGTCAACCACGGTGCGATACTGAAAGGCCTCAATTTCACCGAGTTCCTCGTTGAAATGCACTTCTATATCACGTCGACCACCGAACTTTTTTCGCACTGCTGACCGCACAGCTTCCTCAATGGCATCCACCATCAATGTACGATCAATGCCCTTATCTCGACAAATCTGATCAAGTATACGCTTTAAATTTTCTCCACCAGACATCATTTCTTCTCCACCTTCGACCTTTGCCGCAGCATACAGTAAGGCCAGATATTCAGAGCCGTTAGAGGCTCAGACGTGCTCGTGTAACAGCTCTCAGGTCGATCACCATCTGTTTCGCGTCGGAGCCGTCCACCGCCAACGTTATACTGTTCTTCTCTTCATCCACACCTGTCAACATCCCACAAAAAACACGTTGATCATCAACAGGCTCACTGAGTTTCACCCTGACCTTCTTCCCGGAAAAACGAACAAAATCCTTTAAACACTTCAACGGACGCTCTATCCCCGGCGATGAAACCTCAAGGGTATACGCATGTCGTATAACGTCTTCAACTTCCAGATAGGTCGCCACCTGCCTACTGACAGAGGCGCAGTCGTCAACATTCACCCCTTCGTTCCGGTCAATGAACAGTCGCAGCACCCAGCCGGATTCCTGCCAGAACTGCACTTCCACCAGTTCCAACCCCATCTCGTCAAGAAGAGGGGTGGCAAAATTTTCTACTATTCCGATTACTCGATCCGTTCCCACACAGCACCTTCACAACGACAAAAAATATTTTGTTTTCGAGAGACAGGGGTCGCAAAGGTTGGCAACCCTGATTATTTTCTACACCCTTCGTCCCTATTATATCGACGAAATTATCAAAACCTGGGCACGTCTCCAACAAAAACAATAAAAAAAAGCGGGCAAAGCCCACTTTCACAACATCCCGAAACTGTTGAAAGCTATGCTGACATTAACTGCCAACACATGCTCCAGATAACTGATGGAGCGGGTAACGGGGTTCGAACCCGTGACCCCAAGCTTGGGAAGCTTGTACTCTGCCAACTGAGCTACACCCGCACCCACATCTGCTACCAGCACTGCATTAACGCCACCCATGGGATTCCCACACACCCAGTCTATCTTGATGGCCCTTAACATCAGCGCATTAAGAACTGGTTATATATTCAAGAAAAAGTTTTTTGTCAAGTCACAACCGAGAACAGAGTAAAGAAACGATCATGCCCGGCAGAGCTTCCTTAGGGTTTACGTAACGCGCCAGCCATATTTTTCAGAATAAATAGAGCAGCATGCAGTTGGTTATCTTCTGCTAACCGGGCAGCAATTTCATTTATGGCAAGGATTTCCGACTGCATCTTTTTCTTCTCTTTTTGCTCCTGCTCATCAACCTTTTTATAACCGCTATTTTTAAAATGATGCGGCAAGTCTTCCTCTCGCAGGCGAGTATGAGGGGCGCTCCCCTGTCCTGTTATCTCTTGCTCCTCATAGGGAATAATCATATCCGGTACAATTCCTGTTGCTTGGATAGATCTCCCGCTCGGAGTATAATAACGAGCAGTGGTCAGCCGGACACCTGCTCCGTTGGGCAGAGGGACAACTGTTTGTACAGACCCCTTACCGAAGGTCCGTGTACCGAGAATCACAGCTCTTTTATGATCCTGCAAGGCACCAGCAACTATTTCAGAAGCACTGGCGGAGCCTCCATTCACCAACACAACCGCCGGAAAGGTATATCGGATTTTCCCACGCCGCGCCTCAAAATGCATATCATTTTCTTTTTCGCGTCCTCTTGTGGTCACAATAACTCCGCTTTCAAGCAGAACATCAGCAACCTGTACAGCCTGATCAAGCAGTCCACCGGGATTATTACGCAGATCAAGAATAAGCCCCTGAATCACTCCGTCTTGTGCGGCCTTGTGCAACGCCTTTTTAAAATCACGGGTGGTGGTGGCCTGAAAACTTGTAATCTGAATACGATGAAAGCCTTCTCCGAGCTTCTGCACAATCACGGAGTGATGCGGAATAATATCACGGATAAACACCATATCCAGAAGCTCATTCAGGCCAGCACGCCTGATCGTGATCGCAACTTTTTCCCCTTTATTTCCACGGAGCAGCTTCACTGCATCCGGCAAAGTCATACCTTGGGTTGATATATCATTGATCCTGACAATCTGATCACCGGCCTTCACGCCCTGTTTAAAAGCGGGCGTACCGACAATCGGGGAAACCACGGTCAAAACTCCGTCACGAACCGTCACCTCAATCCCTATCCCGCTAAAGCTCCCCCTAGTGTCCTCCTGAAGCTCCTTAAAATCCTCCGGCGACATATATGACGAGTGGGGATCAAGCGAGCTCAACATGCCATTGATGGCCCCTATAAGGACATCACTGCTCTCTACCTTGTCCACATAATGCTTCTGTAAGAGATCAAGCACATTGGCAAAGGTCTCAAGATGCTTGTAGGTCTCTGCTTCCTTCTGCCCCTTCTCGGTTTCGGAATACACCGGATAAGCAAAAATGATGCAAAGCAAAAGCAGAATGAGCTGTAAAAATTTTCTCTTCATAAAAATCAAAAAGATGAAATGAATTCGCACCAAACCCCTAACGCGAGATAATGAGCCACTCCAAAAAACGTGTTCAAAAAAATGCCTCAACCAGACGCTGGCATATTATAATTATACAGATTAACAAGCAACTACTTATTCAATCTAACGTGCTAAAATTTATTTTCCAAACTTTTGTCTATCTGAAGCCATTCCAAAGGATCCAACGGCGTATTCCCGTGCCGGATTTCAAAGTACACGCCAGGATCATAAAGCGTTGCAATATCACCGCTGGAACCGATCTCTTGGTCCTGCTCAACCCTATCTCCCTTATGAACAAAAATCTCATCAAGACGGGCTGTAATGGTGAAGTAGTTTCCCCCGTGATCAATAATAACAGCATTGCCGTAACCACGTTTATAATCGGCCAACACGACCTTACCCCTGTACACGGCATGCACGGAGGTTCCCGGTTCAATGGCAACGGTTATACCTTTCGTGGTATCCCCTTTTCTCAAACCGGTATGGATACTGTCTCCAAAGCGATAGAGCACGGTACCGGTGACAGGGGAGGACAATCGTCCCTTCCCCAAGAGGAGCCCCTGTTCTGTATCAAGCTTATCCTCAATCCTGAGCCTCATCAGGTCATCATGCAGATCCTGTTCAGCCTTACGCATCTCATCAACAGCCAGTTGATACACGTTTTTCTCCTGCTTTATCGCATCCAACAACTGCTCTTGTTCTGCACGCAAGACAAAGAGGACCTGTTGCTCCTCTTCAGACTGATGAACCAGCTCTTCAAGCAATGATTTTTCCAGCTCACGCGAGAGCACGGTCTGCTCCAGTTCATTCATGGCATCTCGGTATTGCAGGACAATATCTTTATCATACGCAACCAGATTATCAAATGCATCGGAAAAAAGCATAAGCTCAGGAAGCTCCTTCTTAGAAAAGGTCACATTGAGCATGCCGAGCCTCCCCATCATGTAAAAGGAACGCAACCTCTTCAGCATATGCCCCTGAAGACTCTTTCGCTTCTCTTCCGCCTGATCAATCTTCTCTTTGAGACCCTGCAACAGCTTTTTTTGCTCAGCTAACCGTCGTTGCAGAACCGTTGTTTTTTCCTTCTGCCGAGTAAGCTTGCGGTTTATCGCATCCAGCTGATCAAGAATCTCGTACTCGGCCTCATTTTTCTGCTGAATCTTAACCAGCTGGACCTTGATATCATGCCGCAACTCTCCGATATGGATCCTCACCTCATTCTGTTCATCTGACTCGACCGCCTCTCCCAAACACTCTCCCAGGCAAAGGACAGCACAGAGAAGCGACAGAAAAAAGCGAATCAACAAAGGGCGCGGTAACGTACAGGCCTTCATGCTCACAGATTGAGAATCTTGCGGGTTGAGGTGAAACTGCCCCCTGCACAAAGGAAGATAGCCAACAAAACAATCATACCGACAGCGGATCCGCTGAAAAAATTAAAGGCGAACATCCCTTGCATTGCCTGCCCGCTGAAACGAAGCTGAATCCAGCTAAAGAGGAGATAGAGCGCGCCGAGTCCGGCCCCGGCCCCGAGGGCTCCTAGAATGGCTCCTTCCAGAAAAAAAGGAAAGCGGATGTAATTATCCGAAGCACCCACTAGGCGCAAGAGTTCCAACTCTTTTTTTCGGGTCAACATAGTCAGGCGGATAGAATGACCCATCATAAAGGTTGTGGTCAGGACGAGCAACGCACCTGAGAGAAACACAATAATACGAAGCAGCTGGATAAAGGAATAAAACCGCTCCACCCACTCCCGACCATACTGCACCTTGAGCACCCCCGGAAGAGACTGGAGATATTCGGAAAAGAGTTTTATCCGCGACAGCGTATTCAAGCTTCTCTTGGGGAAGATCTCAATGGAGGCTGGTAGAAAATCATGGGGTATTTCCTGCAAAACATCCTGATTCTCATTCAGTTGTTCTTTAAAAC
>CBFDDU010000156.1:0-7779 GCA_965603655.1 uncultured Candidatus Electrothrix sp.
CCAAGACCCGGGCGGTATCTTTGAGAGGCTCGCCCCGCCCCAACTGGCTTTCCTTGGCCGACATAAAGATAACTTGACCGCCCATCTCGTACATAGCCGCTTCAAAGGATACCCTCGTCCTGGTGGAGGGCTTTTCAAATAGCATGCATATTTTTTTTCCGGCAAGCTGCTGATGTCGCAAGCCTTTTTCTCTTTCTTTTTTGAGTGCTGCTGCCCGGTCAAGAAAGGCCTGGAGCTGTATTTGGGTAAAGTCCTGGAGCGCTAATAAATGGGTAGTCATAGGAGTATTTATCTTGATGTTCAAAAAAACAGGCTGGCAGGAGAAGTTCTCCATTGCCTGTGCTGAACAGAACACAGGCTATTGAGCCCAAAAATTATTGATATAAAAAAAACATCGCTTTTGCAAAGTAATTCTGCTGTAACCTTCATAAATTATTCTTCATGACCCTGTGCGGAATGAAAAATAGAGAGGATTTTTTCTGTATCAGAGCAGCCGCTGTTTGTGAGCATAACATCTCATCGTAAAATATGCCAACCAGCTGGCACTCTCTATCTTTGTTCGGATGAGATTAAAGCCTTGACAGGCTATACGGGACGTTATAAAGCTGTGTTGCGCCGCGCTGTTCTCCGTGTTTGGGGGGATAGCCGTAGGATCAGATAGCCAGGGTGGCGAGTTGAAAGGAAAAATTAATAGATCGATGATACCGTAAGAGAGACAATGATAATGCAGAAAAAAATGCACCTGACAAGCCTCGGTTGCGCAAAAAACTTGGTCGATTCCGAAATGATGCTCGGCTCCCTTGAACTTGAAGGATATATTACTGTGGAGGATCCGGCTGAGGCAGAATTGCTCCTGATTAACACCTGCGGCTTTATTCGTCCGGCAGTGGAAGAGGCTGTGGATGAAATTCTCCGCCTTGCCGAATATAAGCAGGAGGATCCGACCAAAAAATTAGTGGTCACCGGGTGCATGGTCCAGCGTTACGGCAAAGACTTGCAGGCGGAACTTCCTGAAGTGGATTTCTTTGTCGGGATTGACGAGGAAAAGGATATCGCCTCCTTGGTGAAAGGCTGGTCTCCGGCCAGTTCTTCTTTATTCCCCCAGGGGCCTTCCTGCTTTCTAGTCGACAGCACTGTGCCGCGAAGATTGGCAACCCCGTTTTTTCGCAGTTATCTGAAAATCACCGAGGGCTGCGATAATCGCTGTACCTACTGCATGATCCCGGCGATACGAGGTGATTTGCGCAGCAGATCTGTTCAGGATTTGCTCCTTGAGGCCAAGGGCCTAGAGCAGGGCGGGGTAAAGGAGCTTTCTCTGATTGCCCAGGATCTGACCGCCTACGGTGATGATTTTGATAATCAAGATAATCTTGAAGCAGGCGATAACCTTGTCTCCCTGCTCAGGCAACTCCTTGCTGAAATCGATATCCCCTGGTTTCGCCTGCTCTATCTCTATCCCTCTTCAGTCTCCTCGGAGCTTCTTGAGCTGATGGCTGAGCAACCCCGTCTCCTTCCCTATCTGGATATTCCCTTTCAGCATGTGAGTGATCATGTCCTGCAAAAAATGGGGCGTCGTTATGGGCAGCAGGATCTGGAGCAGCTCATAGCTATGATTCGCCGAATTCTGCCCAACTGTGCTCTGCGGACCACGATGATGGTCGGTTTTCCCGGAGAAACAGAAGATGATGTCCAGAAACTGCTTGATTGTCTGCAACGGTGGCGCCTGGATCATGTAGGCGTTTTTCCCTATGAGGCTGAGCAGGGATCAGTTGCAGCTGACTTGCCCGGCAAGATGGACAGAGAAATTCGGGAGGAACGTTTTGCCCGAGTTATGGAACTACAGGCGGAAATAAGTGCGCAACGTTTGCAACAGTATGTAGGAAAGAAAGAGCTTGTTCTTGTGGAGGGGATCAGTCGGGAAACAGAGCTGTTATTGGAAGGACGAACTCGGTATCAGGCCCCGGATATTGACGGCTGTGTCTTTATTAACGACGGAACAGCAAGCCCCGGTGATATCGTCACAGTTGAAATCACCGAGGCTCATACCTACGATTTGGTAGGGGGAATTATTCGCTAATATCCGCTAAGCGCAGAAAAAAGATGACTTATTTTTTCTTTTTCTTGCTCTGCGGTTTTGCTTCTGCATCCACCCGTTCTCTCAGATCCTTGCCCACCTTGAAAAAGGGAAGCTTTTTCGGGGCAACGCTGATTTTTTCTCCTGATTTTGGGTTGCGACCTGTGTAGGCCCCGTACTGCTTTACTGTAAAACTTCCAAATCCACGTATTTCAATGGAATCTCCCTCAACCAAGGCATTGCTCATTGCGTCAATGATGGTCTTGGTGATAGCGGCAGTTTCGCGTACAGGCAGCTCGATTTTTTCGGCTAATGCCTCAATAAGTTCTGATTTATTCATACCTTCTCCCTTTCACAGCAGGGCCTGCAGCCAAAGAGTGCAAGGCCGAGGGGTTAAAAATTAGTTTAGTAGAAACCATTAAATATCATTACTATTAATGATAGTTAATCAGGTATACTTCTGAATGTAAAGGGGATATTTAATTTTTTTTACAAAAAAAGTTTTTTTACATCAATTTTGTCCAAAAAACGGTATCTTCCCTCCTGTAGATTTTCCAGTCGCAACCTGCCGTAGGCCGTTCGTTTTAAACGAATAACCGGATGACCGACCGCCTGGAACATCTTTCGCACCTGCCTTTTCTTCCCTTCGTGGATTATGATCTCAATGACAGCAGCATCTTTCTTTTTTTTGAGCACACGGAGCCGGGCAGGCCAAGTTTTTTTACCGTCCAGTACAATTCCTTGTTCAAGTCTCTGGAGATCGGATTTTTTTGGTAGGTTCCGTACGGTTGCTTCATAGGTTTTATTGACCTCGAAACGAGGGTGGAGAACCTGATTGGCCAAGGCCCCGTCATTGGTCAGAAGGAGGGCACCTTCGCTGTCCAAGTCAAGACGGCCCACTGGGAAAAGACGCTCCCGGATTTCCGGAAGTAAATCTGTAACAATCGGGCGGCCTTGGGGGTCGAACATGGTGGTGACATAGCCCCTGGGTTTATGGAGGAGGATGTAGACTTTTTTTTCTTCTCGCAGAGGCTTGCCGTCCACAGTGATGACAACCTGCTCGGGATCAACCTTGAGCCCCGGTTGGGTGACCGGCTTGCCGTCAACCTTGACTCTGCCTTCAGCGATATATTCTTCCGCCTTGCGCCGGGAACAGATTCCGGCGTGAGCTATAATTTTTTGTATTCGTTCCATTATAATAAACAGCCGGTCGGTTCCGTCGCGTTATGTAAGGGCACGGCGTGCCGTGTCCCTACCTGTAGTTGTCACCAAGCCTTGCAATACGGTTTTGGGGTGTGTACCTCCGGCGGTCTGCCGCCCGGATGCGTTGCAACGTACAGCAGGATAAAATCCGAGTCAACGAAAGACTGCCTCCCGGTTACCTGAACCGCGCTGGAATAATTCGGTTATATTTACTATCCACAAGCTCCTTAGTAGCCTGGTCGACCTCCAGTACCTCGGTGTACCAAGGCTTCAGCCGGCAGTCAAAAACAATGGGCGGTGTTAACCCAACATGAAAGCGTTTGACCTGTTGGTGTTTCGCGTGAATATCGGCAGCCGGTTCAAAGCGAGTGAAAAAGGTCCAGACAAATTCCTGCATATTTTCCGTGGCCTCAGCAGTGGAGTCCACCAGCAGGATGACCGGCCAATCAGCCACGCCTTCCCAAGAAGCAAGCTGCGGCCCTAGTTCTGGGCTGTTCTCGTAGGTGTCACCCTGGACGACCAGGGTGCCGGGCAGAAACGCGTTGGGATGCGCACAGTCCGGTGGCAGGCTGCCGCTGAACTCTCTGGGCAGATCACGCCGTTTTTCTCCCAAGCCCATCATCATGGCCTTGGAACCCTTGTTCACAGAGGGGCCAGTGTAGTCCAGAGTATCCTGGGAAACATTGGCAAAGACAAAGAGATCCCTGTCCCATTGGATGCGTTCCAGAACATAGGTCCACAGCTTGCCGAAATCAGCAATATCGAGACTACCGTCCGTGATAATCAGGAATTTGGTCAACGAAAGCTGCCCCTCGCCGAGAACGCGCAGGCCGGAAGCAAAGGCTTCGCGAGGATAACGGTTGCTGACCTTGGCTGCGGCCAGACAGTGAAAACCAGCCTCTCCAAAGGTCTTGAGCTGCTGCACACCTTTCATCACCAAGGGAAAAAGCGGCGAGAGCAGATCTTGCAGGAAATCGCCGATAAAATAATCTTCTTGCTTGGGCCGCCCAACCACCGTGGCTGGATAAATGGCATCCTTGCGATGATAAAGATGGGTGGTCTGAAAGACCGGGTAGTCATGGGCCAGGGAATTATAGCCGTAATGGTCGCCAAAGGGGCCTTCCGCCTGCCGGAGCTTGGGCGGGACAATACCCTTGATGGCAAATTCTGTTTCCGCCACCAAGCGATGGCCGCCCAGGGGATCCTTGGTCATGACCAGTTTTTTCCCCTGAAGCAAAGAGGCCAGCATCAGCTCCGGGATATCTTCCGGCAAGGGCGCAATGGCCGAGAGCATCAGGGCCGGAGGACCACCAATGAACAGAGTCATGTCCAGAGGCTGATTGCGTTGTTCTGCCGCGCAGTAATGGTAGCCGCCGCCCTTGTGAATCTGCCAGTGAATGCCGGTGGTGGTGTCGTCATAACGATGGATGCGGTACATCCCTAAATTATGGCCGTGTCCGTCCGGGTGCTCGGTGTAGACAAGGGGCAGGGTGACAAAGGCTCCTCCGTCGGAATGCCAGGAGGTGAGCATGGGTAGCTCGGTCATTCGAGCCGGTTGTTGCAGGTTTTCTAAAATCGGGGCCGAGCCCGGCTTGACTTTTTTCAAGCCGATCTTCAAGACCTGGAGAGCCAGCGGCGCAGCCTGTCGAATCGTGGAGAGACTGGGCGGCATGGCCTGCTCAGCCAACCTAACCAAGTCCGCGACAAAATCCATCGGCTTGGTGCCGAAGGCTAGTTCCAATCGACGCTTGGTGCCGAAGAGGTTGGTGGCCACCGGAAAGGAGGAGCCCTTGACCTTGGTGAAGAGCAGGGCTGGTCCGTTGCCGGCAATGACTCGGCGGTGGATTTCCGCTATTTCGAGGTAGGGATCAACCTCGGTGTCAATAACGAGGAGTTCATTTTCTCGGCGGAGAATGTCAAGGTATTGTCGGAGATTGTATATAGATGTCATGGCGTCGAAGTAAAAGCTGGTGTTTTTTTTCTTCTTTTATTCTTTTTTTTCGACAAGAACAACTCTTTTTCATGCGAACCCATACGAAGAGGACTTTCCTGTGCTTCCGGTTATCAATCGCATAACGAATGGCGCGATTTGTCAATATTGCGCCAAAAATCTTGTTGCTTCAAGTAAATTCAGGGTGGCCTTGTCTGAACTGACTGTTTCTCCATTTTTTCGACCTGTGCGGTTAGATTTATTTTCACTCGCCTCGCGCGTGATATGTGGGTAAGTCGGGGTCAGACCCCAAGAAGAACAAGAGAAAAAGTCTGACAATTAAAAAACCGTGCCCTCTGGGCTCGGTTTTTTATTATTTATTTTTACCTTTAAGATCATCGGTTATATCTTGATATAACTTTATGCCTTTCTTTCTTTGCGTATAAATAACCTTTAACGTTCGTTCGATACGTTTACGACCTTCAGGGTCTTTTTTCGCAACAAGGAGTTCCTGGTGTTTTTCTTGACGTTTTTTTAGTTTTTTCAGCAGTTTTTTGAGGTTGTCATGCTGTTTTATCTGCTTGCGTCGTTTCGCATTCAGTACGTTCGTCAATTTGTCAAGTAATTTTTCAGTACCCATTATAATCTCCACAGCTTAGAGCTGGCAGCTGACCTGCTGCAACCCTGTTTATTTTTCTTCAAGAATTGCTTCGATTTCATCTTTGAGTAATGCCATATCGTCTTCAATTTTTTTCAATTCAGGGTCGTACGGTGTAAATAGTGTGCGGGCCATTTCAATAAGATCATCTGTAACGTCTCTTAAATAAGCACTATCATTTATCAGTGAAGTGGCCATGTCGGCTGTAATCAGATTACCACGAATGAGATGATCCAGGGCGCCGCTCGCCAGAATATCATTACGTTCAACTTCAACCTTTAGCTCATCAAGAGATAATGATGTCATATCGTCATCTGTTCTGATTCTTTCAATCGTTCTCAGAAGAGAGGCTATCTGGAAGCGAACAGAACGATATTCGCGTTTAATTGTGACATTGTCTGACGTCGAGAAACTGATCAGGTTTTTCTGTAAATGTTTAATATCTTTGACAGCCTCTACAATGTATCTGCAGGCTGTGCGCAAATCGTACAGACGGGCATGTTGGTCCGAGTCGTCATCAATGCGTATCTTACTGACAAAAGCGACAATAGCGTTGTATAAGGGTTTAATGTGGGCGTCGTAATATTCATCAATATCTGTTGCGACCATTCGGTCTGTACGATCAATGATATACGTGAGATCGGCATCTGAACGTATATCGTCAGGCTTGATATTCAATGTCAATGCAATAATATTAGCGGCATTTTTAAACAAATGATCTGCTTCCTTGCGTAATGCTTCAATCGCTGCATCCGGCATCTCCAGCACTGCTTCGCTTAAATAATAAGGTTCAGAAATCTTTTTAACCTTGCCGCGCAATAATCCCTCAAGGAAATCAACCAGACGGCCAACAAATGGCAGCATCACGACAATACCGACCAGGTTAAACAGGGTATGGAATACCGCCAGTTTGAGTGTAAAGTCGTTTTCAGCAATGCCCACATTATTGCTCACGAAGTTAACGGACGTAATAAACTGGTTCATGAAAACAATGGCGATTAAGCCGGTAATCATATTGAAAATAAGATGGGCACCTGCCAGTCGTCTGCCTGCCACGTTGGAGCTCATGGCGCCCAGTATGGCCGTAATTGTTGTCCCTACATTCGCGCCGATGGCCAAGGCTAAAGCATTTTCATAGCTTATTTGCTGGGCCGCCAGCGCCGTAATAATCAATACCAGCGTGGCATGACTGGACTGCATAACGACTGTTGCAAAAATCCCGATAAGGGTAAAGATAAACAGGCCTTTCATCCCCGGCACGGCATAAGAAACCAGGTCAATACCATCTTTGAAGGCTTCAAAACCTTCTTTCATATGGTGAATGCCGAGAAACAGAAATCCTAGTCCGCTGAGGACATAGCCGATTCCTTTGAGATTTTTAGATTGTTGAAAAACCAGGATGATGCCAAATACCAGCATCGGCATTGCATATGCCGATATTTTCACTTTTAAACCGAAACCGGCCACCAGCCAAGCACCTGTTGTGGTGCCGAGGTTGGCACCGAATATGATGCCGATGCCGTCAGCAAGTGAAATGAGTCCTGCGCTGAGGAATGAGATCGTCAATACTGAAACCAGCGAACTGGATTGCATTACGGTAGTACTGGCAACACCAAAAGTTAGGCTTTTCCATGGCTTATCAGTAGTACGTCTAAGGATACGTTCTAGTGCGCCACCGGTAAAGGCCTTGAAACCTTCTTCCAGCGATAACATGCCAAACAGGAAAATCGCCACACCGGCAGCGATTTCTTTAAAATCCGGACTAACCCAGAAACCATAAGCTAATACCATAAAGATACTGGGTAAGAGTATTTTTCGTAACATTATTTTTCCTTAAAAAAAGACACTAAATTAATAATTTTCGACCTGTGCGGTTAGCCGCTTTTTAGACTAAGCAGCCATTTTGAAATCGAT
>CBFDDU010000157.1:0-7436 GCA_965603655.1 uncultured Candidatus Electrothrix sp.
GTTTATTATAGATAAAGTTCAGGTTCATGATTTCCGATCTCCGCTATACATCCTGCAAGAGATACACCCTGTCTTCCTGCTTTGTTGAACCACGTCAGCCCAACGCCCTCTGTCTCGGCATTACTCAGCACGGTTCAACTTGTTCTTTGTATTTTTTCCGCTCTCAGTACCGGTATGTTGATGGCAGCTTGCCGGTTTTTTATCAATAGATATTCACAAAAGGAGAAAAAAGCATGAAGAAAATTCTGTTCTTGGTCACATTGTTTCTCTTTACCGGTTCTCTTGCGGCTCTTGCCGCCGAAGTTCCGCGTATGAGCCAAGAAGAACTGAAGGCGCAGCTGAGTTCCGGCGAGATCGTTATTTTGGACGCGCGATCCGGAAAAGACTGGAAGTCCAGTGAATTTAAAATTATAGGGGCAATACGGACTCCGGCGGACGCAGTTGATGAATGGCTGAGCAGCATTCCAACGGATAAAAAATTGGTCATTTACTGCGCTTGAAACAGTGAAGGCAGCAGTGCCAGTTTGGCACGCACATTGCTTGAAGAAAAAGGTTTTACAGATGTCTATGCCCTCAAGGGAGGCTGGAGAGAGTGGTTCCGTCAGAAAGATAAGGCGGCATATCCGGTAGAAGAAAAATAAAGTTATTCCATCCGGCTCCCAAGGCCTTGCCTTAGGAGCCGTTTTTTTTAAGGTGATTAAAAGGGCTAGGAATTCAACAAGAAATATTCTACCCATTATTTCGAGTGCCGTAGGGGCGAACCTATGTGTTCGCCCTTTTGTGCCGGGCAGACACGCAGGTCTGCCCCTACAATTCAGCACCTAAAAACGGGGACGTTATTTCTTGTCGGTTTCCCTACATCTTCTCAGGTGCGGTTAATCCAACCAGATCCAGCCCATTAGCCAGCACAGCCTTGATGCCTTGGCAAAGACAGAGGCGTGCAGCAGTGAGCTGCTGATCTTCAGTCACTACCTTATGCTTATTATAAAACGAGTGAAAATTTCCGGCTAATTCCATCAAAAAGAAGATAATTCGATGTGGAGCCAGATCAGTGGCTGCATCCGCAACCAAGGCCGGGTAGGAGGCCAAGGTCTTGAGGAGCTGATACTCTTCCTCCTCCTGCAAGGGGGAGAGGTCGGTTTCGGCCAATATGGGCAGAGTGACACCTTTTTCCTCTGCCATCCGTTCAATGGAACAGAGTCGAGCATGGGCGTACTGGACATAGTAGACCGGGTTTTCCTGACTCTGGGCCGTGGCCAGTTCCAGATCAAACTCCAGCTGGGAATCCGGTTTGCGCATCAGGAAAAAGAAGCGGAGCGCATCAACGCCCACCTCGTCAACCAGCTCATCCACCGTGACAAAGGTGGCCTTACGGGTGGACATCTTGACCTGTTTGCCGTCCCGCAACAGGGTGACAAACTGATACAGGACGACATGGACCTTGGACTTATCAAGACCCAGGGCCTCGATACCGGCCAGAACATCAGGCACCGTGGCAATATGATCGGCCCCGAACACGTTGATCATCCAGTCAAAACCGCGCCGAAACTTCTCACGATGGTAAGCGATGTCCGGTAGGCGATAGGTGGGCTCACCGGTATTTTTGATAATCACCCGGTCCTGTTCCATGCCGAATTCGCTGGTCTTGAACCAGGTTGCCTCGTCCTGCTCGTACACCAGTCCCTTGGCCCGGAGCTGGTCAACCACGTCCTCAATCATACCCTCTTCATACAGGGTGTGCTCGTTGTAGTAGGAATCAAAGGTAATACCGATGCGCTTGAGTGTGACATCAATATCGGCAAAGATAGCATCCTGCGCCCGTTTGCGGAAAAGGGCCTGATCCTCAACATCTTTGAAACCGTCCCCGGCTTCGTCAATCATGCCCTGGGCGATCTCATAAATATAATCGCCCTGGTAGCCGTCTTCCGGGAATTCATTTTCCAGGCCCAATTTTTCCAGGTACCTCGCCCGCAGGGAGTCAGCCAGGACCCGCATTTGGCGACCTGCATTATTGAAATAATATTCACGGGTGACATCATGGCCGGTGGCCTTGAGCAGCCGGGCAATGGTATCACCGAGGATGGCGTTGCGACCGTGGCCTACACTGAGGGGGCCGGTAGGGTTGGCGCTGACAAACTCCACCATTACCTTTTTCCCCTTACCGACATCGGACAGGCCAAAGGCCCTGCCCTGCTCGCTGATGGGCGCAAGCACCGTGCTCCAGACCGCAGGCTTGAGAAAGAGGTTCACAAAGCCCGGTCCGGCGATTTCCACCTTATCCAGCAAGCCCTCATCCCGGTTGAGCAGGTCCACCAGCTGTCCGGCAATCTCGCGGGGGTTGCGTTTTTCCTTACCGGCCAGCACCATAGCGAAGTTGGTGGAAAAATCACCTTGCCCCCCATGACGGGGTACTTCCACATTATAGAGATTTGCAGCGGCATCGGACCAGAGGTTCTGTTCCACGCCCTGCTGAAAACATTGGTCAACCAGTGTCTTTACTTGGGATCGTATCATTATATTCGTTTATGACTCAATTCTCTGTTTAATCTGTTCGTTGAGCTGTCAGCTCTTCAGATGCCATACCCCGAAGGGGTTATACAATTTCAGCTCGGGGTAACACCCCGAGTTATGGAACATAGGTTGCGGTTCCCGCATCAAAAAGGAGTTCATCCTGCCCTTCCAGCAATGCCACTTTTTGTTTTAATGTTTCGATTTCCCGAATCAATTGTTCTTCACGAATGCCTGTCATCGTGTCCACCGTCCCCCGAAGGGGGTATATTTAAATAGCTCGGGGTAACACCCCGAGTCAATGGGACGGGGTTTGATTCCACCAGTGTACCCAAGGTGTTACCCTGGGCTGGATAAACATTGCCCCGTTGGGGCATATCGCAGGATACGATTCCTGCATTAAAGAATATTTTGTGTGAAACGTTTCAGTAAAATATCTTCTATATTCCGTCTTGAATCCAACACAGAGAGAACATACACTGTATCATCGGAGATACGGTACATTACCCGCCAAGGTGCGATAACCATTTCCCGGTATTGAGTGATTCCCTGATCATATAATTCAGGAACAATTCTGCAGCGCTTGGGCGAATGATACAGTTCATCTGTTTGTTTCTTTATCTTTCTTAGGATTTTTATACTATTGGCCGGACTATTCTGCGCAATGTACTCTATGATTTTCAACAAATCATTTTCCGCTGTTTTTGCCCATATAACCTCGTACCTTTTCGTCATTTTTTTATCTTACGCTCGATATTGGCGAAGACTTCCTCTTGAATGCAGATATCTCCCTTTTTTATATCCTCTTCACCCTGGGAAAGAAGTTTTAATATCCCGATAGCATTCCTCATATTCTCATAACTTTGAGGATCTTGAAGCACGGCTCTGGGCTCGCCGTTTTGGGTTATTATCACCGGGCGATGAGTTGTATTTACCTGTTCGAGAATTTCAGCAGATCTGCTTTTAAGAAAACTTACTGGTTTTATATCGTTTTTTATATTCATTTAGTCACCTCCTGTCTTTTCATGGTACCATAAAAGGACAGGGTGTCAAGATGGATTTTTCAAGGCACTAAGATCAAGCGGCCTTGCCTTGCCTCCGTGCCAGCCCTTTGCTACCTGTCCTGCTGAACTGGGAGAGCAAGCCGGAAGCCCAGGTAGCCGTTGCGCCCGACAGGCGAGCCCCCCGCTACGGTACTAATTGGCATGAATGGGCTTTGTACTCAGGGTGTTACCCTAAGCTAGTTATATACAGCCCCTTTGGGGCATAAATACCTCAGCTTCCAGCTGCCTGGAAGGGAAGAACAAGGCGAAAGCCCAAAGCATTCATATGAGCATTAAGCGAAAGCCTGCCACGATACGCCGAACGCAGATTTCCAGAAGCATTACTCCAACCTCCACCACGAATCACGCGGTCCGATCCGATAGAAGGGCCTGTCGGATTTCTCTGGAAAGAAGAACTATATCCTCCATACCAATCCCCGCACCACTCCCGGACATTTCCAAGCATATCGTATACTCCAAATTTATTTCCTCGTTTTTTCCCCACCGGATGTGTTCTACCTCCGCTGTTCTTGGCATACCATGCAAGAGCATTCAAGTTATCATCGTAACATTTCCCTAACGTTCCGGCCCGACAGGCGTACTCCCATTCCGCTTCAGTGGGCAGACGATAGCTCTTGCCAGATCTATCATTCAGTTCGCTAAGAAACAGTTGTGTGTCTTTCCAAGATACCCGTTCAACCGGATGGTTATCTCTTTTATTAAACTTTGCCGGATTACTTCCCATAAGCTTCTGCCATTGCCCTTGGGTGACCGGGTATTTGCCCATCCAGAAAGCATCAATACTAACCTCGTGTATTGGCCCTTCATCCTCATACTCATTTGACCCCATCATAAAACAGCCTTCAGGAACGTAGACAAACTCCATACCAGTGATTTCATCAATCATGGTATCACCCCGCTGCGGCGTGGATGCAAGAGTAGGCTTAGAATTACGAGTTTTTCTGCCAATAGCAACAGTATTTCTCTTTGACTTCTCCGGCTCAGTTGTGCTGTCAGTATAAACAAAACGTGTTTCCACCCATAGTTCAGTAAAGGCGGGAGGAATAATTTTCTTATGGAATAACTGTTCAATCAGCGGACAACGCGCCTGATCCCTGTCGGTTCTCTTCTGTCCGGGCACATCCAAGAGCTGCACCGCCTCCCCGACGGTCTTGTCAGTCAACATCCCCTGAGCGGCAAGTTCGTACAGCCTGATCTTCCTTTCCCGAACTCGTTTGTCCTGCGACTCCCTCCCACTCCGAGAAACAACCATCCTCCCTTTAACATGCAGATCCCACTTCATAGGTTCCTGCGCCCCTTCCTCCCGCACCTTTTCATGGACATACTCATAGAGCTCCTGCATGTCCACCTGCCCATCCTCGTTCTTATCCGCCTCGCCGGAACGGATCCCCTGAACAAGATGCTTGGTAAACAGGCCGTATTGATCGCCCTCCTTTTCCACCGATGTCTGAAGACCGGAGGAGGCCGTCATGATAAAGGTGCCCTGCCCACCGGACATGAGCTGCAATTCCTCATCCACCCCGCCCTTGGTCCGGGCAAATTCCTCACCTGCCGCGCCGCTGTAGCAGCAATCAAGAAGAAGGATCTTCTTTCGGGAATAGGAGAGATCAAAATACGACTTGATGGTTGCAGCCCGAATGGTAGTGGCCTCAAGAGCCCTGCTGTCGGTATTGGCCGTTGCAAGACAGAGGTGCCCCAAGCGATTCAATTTACCATGCCCTGAAAAATAGATCAGGACCAGATCATCTTTGCCCGCGTCTGTCAACACGCTGTTCAACCGAGGAAGGATCTCGTAACTGGGCGCGTTCCTAAACACAAAGGTCTCGGTAAATTGCCCGAAGTCCGGGGAACGTAATATCTCGTCAACAGCCCTGATATCATTTTCCGGGCAGCGCAACCGACGTAACCCAGATTCCTCCGAATATTCGCTGCTGGCAATCAGGATTGCGTAACGCTTTTCAGCCATTGCCCTTATCGCTGGCTTGCTCGCAGAGCTGCCGCACCGATTGAATAGTCTGCTCTATCTGGCCCGGTTTGAGATGTTCAGCCTCTATTTTAATTTTGTTCCCATCATTCGTTTCTATTTCAATCCGTAAGGTCGGCTTCCGCTCAACATAGGCTTTCAGTACAGGCAGCAACGCCACAAGCGCACCGCCTGAACCTACAGCGGCAAGGACTATCTGACCGAGAGTAACCGCATCGCCTTTTGTACCGGGACCGCCTGCTTCTTCCGGCAGTTGGGCAATCAGGTCGGTTTCCTGATTAAGGCTGTTTTTTAGTTCAACGGTCAGTTCCTGAATGTCCTCGTCAGACATGCCATTATGGTGCAGGCTGAGTTTCGCGATCATAATTTTTAAAATAGATTCGATATGTTCAATACAAATTGTAGGACGACTGGCGGTCGCCCATATATATCGGGCGTTGTAGGGGTAGGATAGACATAATGCCCTGTAATAGGATAACCAAACAACATATCCTCAAGTTTGGGACCTCGCCCGATATTATGGACAATCAGAGGCCGTTGGCCATCAGCAGATGTTCTGTTCGTCACAATGCCGATATGGGGCAGATTACCCGGCAACATCCAGGTGACCAGCTCGCCAGCCTTATACTCCTGCGGGTCCTTTGTCACAGGCAAGTCCTTGCCGTGACGGCGAAAGAAGACTTGGAGATTAGGAACACGTCGGTGATCGATATTTGTATCCGGTCGTTTCAATCCCCAGCTTTTCGGATAGGCAGAAAAATTCGCCCGCATATCCTCATGCACCTCTTTTTGCAGATCAATACCGACCTTGCGGTAGGAGCGAATAACCACATCGGTACAAACGCCGATATTATCCGGTACATCACCGCCTGGATAGGCGATCTTCCGGTAGCTGCCGTTATAGGTGACCTGATGAGTGGTGCGTTCAAGCGCTGCTTGGACAAGGCCTGTGCTGATATCTTCGCCGGTCTTTTTTTGCGCATTTTGCGCAATGGCCGGAGAAAAGCAGATGAGGAGAAAAAGAGCAAGAGAAAATGAGGTGGTCTTCATTGAAAAATGATATCATGCTGCATGGTTTAGCCGAAAGCTCCGATGCCGGACGCTCACCTGTTCCATTGTTTTCCAGAGAGAATAGGGTGCAAATGATCTCCCCATTCATTAAATGGCAATACTACCTTTCCCGCTCAGATTTGGCAACCGATCCGAGACAGTCCGCCGAAAAGAATGACCAACCGTTTTTTTTCGTTTTGACTTTTTACCTAGCCATCAACGGTAGGTAATCATTTTACTGCTGCCCCAAAACTAAAATTGCCTTTCAGAAATATTTTCGCTATCTTTATCAGAAGAAGTTGTAGTGTTTGTCGTTTTTTCATATTGGATATTTTTCTCCGGTTCCCTATCAAACAGGTTAGCCCGAGAAGGCATGATCAAAAAGGAGCGCCGTATGGAGTTATTAATTGAGTATCATTTGTGGATTATGATTGCCGTCTTGGTCGGTCTTGTTTTCCTGCCCCGCGAGCATAGAAAAAAGAAATCCGTCCTCACCCTGATTGTTGTTCTCGCCTTTTCTATAGGATACGAGCTGGCAATGAGTGAACCGGTGACTGAAATGCCCGGCCGGATCGACCGTTATTTCAATGAGGAAGGGTCGCAAAAAACAGAGAACCCGCATTATTACAAAACGCCGGATGAGAGGCTCTTAGAACGGTAGCATTCTTCGGTCAATCTTGATAGATAGCAAAAAAAGGGCAGGCCTGAAGCAGGCCTGCCTTTTATTATTTTGCCGCAAGGGATTCAGCAAAAAATATTCTACCCATTATTTCGAGTGCCGTAGGGGCGAACCTATGTGTTCGCCCTTTTATGCCGGGCAGACACGCAGG
>CBFDDU010000158.1:0-7268 GCA_965603655.1 uncultured Candidatus Electrothrix sp.
AAGAGAGGGTGGCACCACAATGCCCTCATTATCAGGTTCCATACCCATCGAGGTGGTGTTGATCAGCACATCAGCCGAAACGTCAGCGACTTCTTCCAAAGGGATAAAGGAGCAACCGAGCCAGTCAGCAAGGGCCTTGCCGGTTTCTGCAGTTCTGTTGGAGATAATCACCTCAGCCCCGGCCTGAACCAGGCCGAACCCCACAGCCTTGGCGGAACCGCCAGCACCGATAACCAACACCCGACTCTGCTGCAAATTGACCCTCTCCGCCAGAGCGGTATTGGCACCCAGCCAATCCGTATTCAGCCCGCGCAGAATGACCCGACCATCTCTCCCCTTCTGAAAGACCAAGGTATTGACCGCCCCGATCTTTTCCGCCACCGGATCAATTTCATCAAGAAAGGGAATAACAGCCTCCTTATGCGGCACCGTGACGCTCACCCCTCGAAACCCCAAGGCCCGCAGGCCTATGATCCCCTGCTCAATATCTGTTACTTCCATAGGCACATAGACCCAGTTCATTCCCATGGTGGCGAATCCGGCATTATGCATGGCTGGACTCAAGGAATGGCGGACCGGATTGCCGATTATTCCGTACAACTCTGTTTTTCCATCAATAGACATAATTTTTCTCAACAAAAGCAGGATAAAATACTCAATAAGGTACTCAGGCTGCCACAAGAAGCGCAGTCAGTTTTTGCAGCTGCTCAAGCGACAGCTGACCAGATGCCGTGGCCTGGGCAGCGTTCAGGCAGGCATAGGTCATATAGCCGCCAAGATACAGGGTCGCAAGACGCGTAATCCGGCCCGCCTCTCCCATACAGAAACAACTCAGGGAAAAATTCGCGGCCCTAGCCTGTTCCTGAAGGCGGAGGACTCGCAAGGCATCCTCCGGGCTCTGGGCGGTGGTCACGATCTTCCCGACGATCGTACCGGTACCAGCATCACTCTCCACCATCAGTGCCAACACATCTTCCAGCTCAGCCTGCGGTGGGGTGGACTCAAAATTATGCCAGGAAAGGATCATCCGGGTCGGACTTCCTGAAATGGCATCCAGCAGGTGATCCCGTAGAGCTTGCTCTGTTCGCAGTTCGCAATCAACATAGGCTGCCTGCTGCTGAACAGCCTGCAAAAGAGACTCTATCCGTTGCTCCTCCAAGCCGGAAAAGGCACCGCCTTCCCAGCTGGGCCGATTGGTAAAGAGCAGGGGTTTATCCAGCGTAGCACAGCAGGTCAATACGTCAGGGTGCGACATACTGTCCAGACGTACCTCTATCACGTCTGCCCGCTCCGCAACCTGGCGGGCCTGAGCAGCAAGGGCAGCGACATCGGCCCCGGCCAGTGAAACGCAAATCTTTCCTCGTGTCATCTGTGCCATTAATCTGTTCCTGTCTTCAGGGTACCGATAATATCAACCAGACGATCCTCTCCCTGCTGTTGCAGATAATCTGTTATCCCCTGCACGATATTCTCCGCAGCCGAGGGATCATAAAAATTCGCTGTGCCCACCTGAACCGCACTTGCTCCGGCCAAGAGAAACTCCAAGGCATCATGAGCCGTGGTGATACCACCGATACCGATCACCGGTAAAGAAACAGCTTGGGCAACCTGCCAGACCATGCGCAGGGCAACCGGTTTAATTGCAGGACCAGAGAGCCCGCCGATCACATTGGCCAACCTCGGCCTTCTGCTGATCGGATCAATGGCCATGCCGATCAGGGTATTGATCAGAGAAACCGCATCAGCACCGGCATCGGCCACTGCCCGCGCCATCAGGACAATATCCGTGACATTGGGTGAGAGCTTGACGATCAGGGGTAAGGTGGTGGACCGGCGCACTGCTTCGGTCACCCGAGCCGCCATTTCCGGCACTGTGCCGAAGGCCACCCCACCTTTTTTTACGTTCGGGCAGGAGATGTTCACTTCTAGGGCAGCAACCCCTTCGGCCCCATCCAGTCTGCGGGCGATCTCACTGTATTCCTCCACGGAATCGCCGAGGATATTGACCACAACCGGGGTCGAGAGGGTACGCAGATAGGGTACTTTTCCGGTGATAAAACGATCGACCCCGACGTTTTCCAAGCCGATGGCATTAAGCATGCCGCAGGCCGTCTCAACGATTCTGGGGGGCAGATTCCCCGGCTTGGGTTGCAGAGAAATCCCCTTGACAATAATGCCGCCGAGCTGATCAAGATCAACCAGGTTTGCAAATTCCTGGGCATAGCCAAAGGTCCCGGAAGCGGTCATCACCGGATTACGTAAGGCAAGGGAGCCGATTTGCACCCGCAGATCAGGTATACCGCAAGGTGGAATATTTTTTGCGGATTCAATAACAGCTTCTTTCATGCCAGACTCCATTCCAGTTGATCCGCATTAAAGACAGGTCCCTGTTTACAGACATGAACCAAGCCTCTTTTTCCATTGACTGTACAACCGAGACAGGCTCCCATGCCGCAGGCCATATGGGTTTCCAAGGAAACCTGACAATTCACCTCAGCCTGCTGACATTGGCGAACAACATTTTTCATCATCAAATGCGGACCACAGGTGTAGACCTGCTCCACGGTCGGCAGGACAAAATCGAGAAGATCCGGGATAAACCCCTTATGCCCGATACTGCCATCATCAGTTGCCAGCTGCACTGTATAGCCCAAGGCGGAAAATTCATCAGCCAGTGGAGTCAGTTCATCTTTATTGCGGGCACCGAGCAGGACATGATCTTTTTTTGTTGCACGCCCGCTGCGGTGCAGCTGCTCAGCCAGGAAGAGAAGCGGGGCAATCCCCATACCGCCGCCGATCAAGCAAACCGGTCGATCATCGAAAAAATCAAAACCGTTACCTAAAGGACCGACCACGTCAAGCTCATCACCGACACAACGGCGAGCCAACATTGCGGTCCCTTTACCGATCACCTTGAAGAGTAAAGAAATGTTATCGTCCGAAAAACTGCGATGGATGGAAAAAGGGCGACGAAGCAGGGGATCAAGACCATCAACGACCCGGACCATGACAAACTGGCCGGGCTGAGCCACGGCAGCGATTCTCGGGGCTTGCAACGTCAGACGAAAAACGTCAGGCGCCAAACGATCTCGACCGAGGATACTGCATTTTTGCTGGAATTCAGACATAAAAAAGGCTACAAGTAAGCATTAACAAGAAAGGTTGCAACGGCGGGCAGTCCCTACCGGTTCGGCTATAATAACCGGCACAGCCTTTTGATTCAAGGAAACATTATTTACCCCTGAAAAGCAGCGATCAACATAACATCTACATAACCATGGAAACCCTCCTCCTGCTCTATAGCTTTATTTTCGGCGCCCTGATCGGCTCGTTCCTCAATGTCGTCATTTTCAGACTACCTGATGAGGCCCAATCGGTGGTCTTTCCGGCCTCTCATTGCCCGAAATGCGGCACGGACCTCCACTGGTACGAAAACATACCCATTTTCAGCTATCTTGTCCTGCGGGGAAAATGCAGAACCTGCAAGGTTCCGATCTCCTTACAGTACCCGGTTGTAGAGCTCTGCATGGCACTCCTCTCCCTGGCCCTGTACAATAAATTCGGTTTCGCCCTTATCCTGCCCTTTTATTTCCTCTTTCTTGCGGCCTTACTGGTCATCATTTTCATTGATATCCACCTGCAAATTATTCCGGATAAAATCAGCCTACCCGGCATCCTGATCGGCTTTGCCAGCTCTTTCTTCAACCCCTTGGTCAGCTGGCAAGAGTCTGGCCTGGGCATTCTTCTGGGAGGCGGAATTCTTTATGCGGTCGCCAAGGGCTATTCTCTCCTCACAGGGCGCGAGGGCATGGGCGGCGGGGACATCAAACTATTGGCCATGATCGGGGCCTTTCTCGGCTATCAATGCCTCCTCTACGTTATCTTTTTCAGCTCGCTGACTGGCTCGATTGTCGGCATCGCAGCCATGTTCCAGCAAAAAAAGGGCGGCCAGACCCGCATTCCCTTTGGCCCTTTTTTATCCTTGGCAGCTCTGTCCTGGCTTTTTTTTCAAACAGATATCCTTGCTCTCTGGTCCTGGTATCTTTCGATTTCAGGATAGTCAGGATTATGTACCAGGGGGTAGGCTTGGCGAAATCAAAGCCTTACCGCCACGGCATCACCCTCTTAACTCCGCTTTCTGGCGCACAGATTCTTCGCGTTACCGCCCCCTCCCCTTTCTGATAAGAGGTTTAAAAAACCTGTCATAATTTTTCTTTGGAAGGAATAAAATTCATTATCATAAAGCTATGTTAACCGGATGCTCCCGGAGACAACTCTTCACCAAGACCCGTGCTCCATGAACAAAATTATTTTTTTTTCGAGCGCCATCACCTTAAGGCCGTTGAGAAGAGGGTTTCAAGGGCCCCTTAAACCAGTAACCTAAAAATAGCGTTTTTTAAAGATCAATGCAGCTTCGAAGAGTATGGAGCAATTTTCCCTCAGGGAAATTTTACTAACAACGCTCCCTCAATCAATGCATCTATATGAAAAAAAACAATATAAACAAAAAAAGACCAAAAAGCATACTGTTAGGCCATGCTCCGACTTCTATTGCCCGTAAATCGTGCTCATTCGTGGAATTCATCCCCCCTCCCTCTCTATCGAAGTTTGGATGAAAATCAAGCCTAATCATTTTTGACCGAGAAACATATTTTCAGTTAAAAACTGATCATAATATAAAAAAATTATATAATAAGGTAGCTATTTTCTCATTAAAGTACCTTCTTCATCAAAGACTCACTTCATTTAAACAGAACCATATATGCTCTGGGAAACCGTCAAAAATTCTTTATCCAGCTCACTTTCTGAAAGTGAATACAGCCTATGGATCAGACCTCTGTCCTGTGTACAGGAGGATGACAAAACCTTGCAGATAGCCTGCCCAGATCGTTTTTTCTGTGCTTGGGTTAAAGAACGCTACTTAGGGCTTATCGAATCAAATCTCAGTAAAATCATAGAATCACCACCTGTGGTATCGTTGACCGTGTCAAGTCATTCGCCTGCTCCTCAGCAAGAAAAAAACGGCTCTGGTCAGTTACGTCTCCCAGGCATGGACACGTTTAAGTCTACTATCAGGTCGCTGCATCCTGCCTACACCTTTGAGCAATTCTTGGTCGGCGAATCAAATATGCTGGCTCGTTCAGCCTGCAACGCCATTGCCGCAGCAGACTACACCTTTGGCAATAATCTATTCATGACCTCCGGTACCGGTTTAGGGAAAAGCCATCTGACTCAGGCAGTTGTTCATCAAGTTATGCATAACGCCCCCGGCACCCGCATGCACTACCTGACCGCTCAGCAATTTTCCGCTGAAATGGTCAAAAGCATCCGCAGCAACAGCATGCAGCAATTCTCCAATCGCTTTATTCACGGCTGTGATCTTCTACTGGTTGAAGATGTCCATACCTTAGCTGGTAAAACAAAAACCCAGGAAGAGCTCAACAATGTCCTTGATTATCTGATAAACTCAGGAAAGAGGGTCATCATGACCTCTTCAATCCCTGCCCGGGATATCAAAGGGTTGGATGAAGATTTTCGCTCCCGGATGACCTCCGGCCTAATCACCGATATCGAGGCTCCTGAATACAAAACCAGGGTTTCGATTATTCGTCATAAAGCCGCGCACAGCAACTTAAACTTGGCGGAAGAGCATGTCCATTACCTAGCAGATCAACTCCAGGGTGATATTCGCCGCATTGAGAGTGCTCTTATGGGAATTAAGGCAAAGGCAAGCGTGTACAACGCTCCCCCTGATATGGATATCGTCCGCAGCGTGCTGGAAGGCTTTGGTAATTTACAGCAGCAGAAGCAACTCAACGGCAGGATAATTCGTGATATTATTTCCAGTCAGTATAGGATCTCTGTTGAAGAGCTCACCTCCCGTTCGCGCAAACGAGCCGTTTCCTTTCCTCGCCAGATAGCCATGTACCTGACCAGGAAGTATACCGAAGAATCTTTAGCCCATATCGGCAATCTCTATAATCGAGATCACTCCACTGTGATGTATGCTGTTAAAGTTATCAATCGCGATATCGGACAAAAGAATACGGTTCGGCAACAGGTTGAAATACTTCAGGATAAGCTGCAAAAATAAACCGAGCAGCAACATATAAAGGCAGGCCCCCGTGCCTGCTTGACAGAAAGGGCGAACACAAGGGGTGCGCCCGCCCCTGCCTAACAACCTTTCCGGCTCCCTCCGCCACACCCTCTTCCCCTCTTGTTTCCTTCTCGATTATCTGTTATCCTTCTTCACAAGGATGAAATGATCAACCATCCTGCCCGGCAATTCTGTCGAATCTTACCAAGGGCACCTATTTTACTGTTCCGCCATGCAAAAAACACCACAAGACCAGCTCAAGGAACCGATGCAAGCCCCGAAGGATGCTGCTCAATCACGCTATTTTACAGTAGTCTTTCTGATCTCTGTTCTCCTGCTCGGCCTGGTGCTCTGGCCCTTTTGGCAGCTTCTCATCCTGGCCTTTCTGCTGGCAGGTATTTTTCGCCCGGTCTATACCTGGCTGAATAAATGGGTGTCCCCCTGGATGGCGTCCAGCCTGACCTGTGTCCTTGTCGCTCTTATTGTCTTTATTCCCTTAACCTTCTGTATCGGCGTCCTGTCCTCAGAAGCCCTGAATGTCTATCAACTGGGCCGGGACAGCAATATGCTGCTCAAACTTCAGCAGGTCATTCAGGACAGTAAATGGATCACCCAGAGCCAGGAAGCCCTACTGGGCTTTGGCATCAACTTTCAGCCATCTGATATTACCGAGATATTCTCCGAACTCAGCAAGGACGCCGGGCTGTTTATCTACAGCAAGGCCTCTGTCTGGGCGGCGAATATCATGAGCTTTGTCCTCCAGTTCTGCTTTCTGATCCTGATGATCTATTTCCTACTTATCGAGATAGACCATCTGGTCCGCTTCATCACTCGCTTATCACCCTTACCTGAAGAGCAAGACAATCTCTTATTGAAAAAATTTCTTGATATTTCAGGAGTTATCCTAGTAGGAAACGGAATAAGCGGGGTATTCCAAGGGGTTATGGGGGGGATTTTCTTCGCAATGCTGGGTATCAAATCACCGGTGCTCTGGGCAGGAGTGATGGGGATACTGGCCTTTCTTCCTATCTTCGGTATAGGTCTAGTACTGCTTCCCGCTTCCGCCCTTCTTCTGCTCAACGGCTCGCCCGGTCAGGCAGCCGCGACCTTTATTTTTTATGCAGTACTGTCCTTCAGTGTTGAGTATCTGCTCAAGCCGAAGTTTGTCGGA
>CBFDDU010000159.1:0-7244 GCA_965603655.1 uncultured Candidatus Electrothrix sp.
CTTCAGGTCTTCCTCCCAGGAGCGCTCCAGTTCTATAATATCCGATCCTTCCTCCAGGGCCTTACGCAGTTCCTTGTCACCGAGGATCAGATCCATAGGCAAGAGGTCGTACTCATACTCATAGGGCGGCTGCTTATAGGCGAATTCTTCAGGATAGAGGCGGAACAGGGTCTGAAAGAGAGCCAGACTCAGGCGATAGGAACGAAAGGCTTGGGGTTCTGTAACATGGAGATGAAAGCCTGCACAGGGTTGCCCGGCCCATTTGCCCGAGGTCGGTTCAAAGACAAGGGGTCTGAGCACACAGCCCGGCAGATGAAGCCTGGCCAGGCTTTTCTGTACCTGCATCAGATCAATAAACGGGGCTCCTGTTAACTCAAAAGGGAGGGTGGTGCCCCGTCCTTCAGAGATATTGGTTCCTTCCCAGATTACTTGGCCGGGATAAACAAGGGCTGTCAGCGGGCTGGGCATATTGGGCGAGGGGAATACCCAAGGGAAGCCTGTGTCCGTAAAAAACATCTCTCGTTGCCAACCTTGCATCCTGATGACCTCAAGCTCGGCATGGATGCTCATCTCCCGGTTGCAGAGCAGGGCCAGCTCACCCATGGTGAGACCGTGCCGCATAGGAATTTCATACAGGCCGACAAAGGAGCGGAACTCTCGCTTGAGCAGATTGCCCTCAACAAGATGTCCCCCCACCGGATTGGGGCGATCCAATACCACTACCTTTTTCCCGGTTTCCGCAGCCCGCTGGAGGCAGTAGACCACGGTCCAAATAAAGGTATATACCCGAGTGCCTACATCCTGAAGATCAATCAGCAGGATGTCGAAATGATCAAACATGGCCCCGGTCGGTTTTCTCGTGTCGCCGTACAGGGAATAGACCGGTAAGCCGCTGGCTGCGTCTGTGGCATTGCCGGATTCGATCATGTTGTCCTGTTTTTCACTGAAAAAACCGTGTTGCGGGGAAAACAGGCAGGTCAGCTGGCCGGGAAAGGCCTGCATGATCAGGTCGCGGCTGTGGCGAAAATGGCGGTCTGTGGAGGCCTGATTGCAGAGCAGGGCAAGGCGTTTGCCTGCGAAGGAGGGTGGGGGCTCTGCGATAAGATGTTCTATGCCGATGGTTATCATGAGGATAAGCTTAGTGAAGTTTTCTTCGGATTAACCAGTCCTTTTGACGGGTAAAAATATAACTTCCGTCTTTTTTGAACATTGCGATATCTTTGTCATTGATTGCGACAAGCAAGCCTCCATGCAAGATATTACCATCTTTGTCTTGAATGACAGAACAGGTGTCTATTTTGACGGAGTTTGTTTTTTGTTCGGGAGAGCAGCCATTTTCAGTGAAGTTATTAAGCTTTTTTTCGGCAATCTTTTGTCCCGAAAAATAAGCCACGCGAGAGGGAGACCCTCCAGAATATACACATGAATAGTAAGCAATAAAATAACAACGAAAAAATAGAGAACACTGTCCAGGTTATTCCGATAGATTCAGTTAATTCATTATCGAGTAAGAATGTTGTATTTTTTTCGATAAGTCTTTTTTTTGATGGTATATCTATCCTTTTTAAATACCAAGAACTGACCGCTATAATGCACGTAGTAAACAGAATAATAAATAATGAACACCAGTTCATCTGTTCAATCAGATCAATAATGATAGAAAGAAGATAGAGCAAAATGTACGTAACAGCATAATAGGCATTGATATAAACATATTGGGTTGATATAGGAAAAATATCTGAATCAACACCGAATGTGCTTAAATAACCTTGATACAAACTTGTTCCCATCAGATAAGCGACTACCGGAATAAGGGCGATAATCGCCGGGCCGATTAATCGAATACGGAAATTTTTCTTTTCGCTATTCCCTTCTTCGTTATTATTCATCTCGCTTCCGCATCCATCCGCTGCTTCATTGCCTGAATGAAAATCCAGCATCCAGCATTCATCGTTATGAAATGTGAAAATGATGGATGGTAGGTATCCCGCATGTTATTTAAAGATATCATTCAGGATAATGTGTTTACCTTCTCCAAACGGATTAGGAATTTCATTATCTCCCGAGTAGTCTTTTCGTGAGACCTCTCCGTTCGTTTGAGAATATACTGTGACCGTATTCTGAAAAGGATTGACCAGCCAATAACTCTTCGCGTCATTCTCAATGAGCTTATAAGCTTTTTCAATCAAATCGCTGATCGCCTGTTTAGGTGACAGCACTTCAATGCATACCTCAGGTATCACCTCTACCTTTGTAGAGATATCGTCCGCATTGCATTGATAATTACTGCGGTCAACAGCTAAATCCAGGTCAACTGTTTTATTGTCATTTATTGAAACGGTTAATTCTGGAAAAGTATCATACCCGTAGCTGTCAAAAATAAGAATCAGATTCCGTACTACCGCACAGTGCAGTCTTGAAGGTGACATTCTGTAATCCTCCATTATGTTTGAAAGTACTCAGGGTGTTACCCTGAGCTGGTTAGATACAGCCCCCTTGGGGCTTTTTTTATGTCACTGGCTAAGATTACCGGATACACGATACCCCGAAGAGACACTGTTATCCTCGGAGTGAAATAAATACCGGGGATCAATTCCCTGAAAGGGCAATATGTAACAGCTCGGGGTAACACCCCGAGTATCAATTCGTTGGCCCTGCGCTCAATTCCGCATCCATCCGCCGCAACTCCTCCAAAAACGCAGGGAGAAGCTCCGCCTCAGGCAGCTTTTTAAACACCACCCCTTTCTTAAAGATAATCCCGGTCCCGTGCCCCCCGGCAACACCGATATCCGCCTCTTTGGCCTCACCCGGCCCGTTGACCACACAGCCCATGACCGCGACCTTCAGGTTCGACTGCATGGTCTGAAGAACTCGCTCCACTTCCTCGGCCAAGGAAAAAAGATCAATCCGAGTGCGCCCGCAGGTGGGGCAGGAGATCAGCTCCGGCCCCCGTTCTCGGATACGCAGGGAGCGGAGTAATTCAAAGCCGACTCGTATCTCTTCCACCGGATCACGGGTCAGGGAGATGCGGAAGGTGTCGCCGATGCCCTCAAAAAGGAGAATGCCCAGGGCCACACTGGATTTTACTGTCCCGGCAATCAGGCCGCCCGCCTCGGTCACCCCGATATGGAGGGGATAATCAGTACGTCGAGACAACTCGCGATATCCAGCCACCGTAGTCAGGGTATCCGAGGATTTGATGGAAATTTTTATCTCATCAAAACCCAGTTTTTCAATGGCTGCGACATTGGTTAAAGCGCTTTCAATAAGGGCCTGGCAGTTTTCCGGGGTTGGGTAACCGTATTTTGCCAACAAGTCTTTTTCAATGGAGCCGGAATTAACACCCACCCGAATGGGCGCCTTATGCCTTTTGGCCGCATCCACCACCCGAGCCAGTTTATCCGGCCCACCGAGATTACCCGGATTGATGCGAATAGCCTGGGCTCCCTGTTCCAAGGCCGCCACTGCCAAGCGGGAATCAAAATGAATATCCGCAATTAAGGGGATGGTTATCTGTTCCCGGATGCTCCGAATAGCCTGGGCAGCTTCCATATCCGGCACAGCCACCCGAATGATCTCGCAGCCTGCCTCTTCCAGCCCCTTGATTTGGCGCACCGTGGCGGCCGCATCGCGGGTATCGGTGTTGGTCATGGACTGGACCGTGATCGGGGCATCACCGCCCACCGGCGTATCACCGATACATATCTTTTTGGTCTGTTTGCGTTGAATCATGGGAGGTTGTTATTGTGCGGGAAGAAAAAGAAAAAAGCATTAACCAGTAGCAGGGGTTACAGGTCTTATGATTATTGTATACAGGCAAAGAGCGGTGCAAGTTCAAGAGCAATCCCGTCAATCACCTTGCTGATCAATATGTCATCATGCCAAAGGTATTCCGGCTTACCATATTTTTTGCCGACCAGAGTGTATACCATGATATAGCCGCCGTCAGGATTAACAATCCAGTATTCCTTGACACCCTGTGCCTCATAAAGATGAAGTTTATCTGTCTCGTCCCGATAGGCACTGGAAGGCGAGAGCACCTCAATCATCACATCAGGGGGACCAAGACAACCTTTGGCATCAATCTTGTCTGCATCACATACGATGGCTACGTCGGGCTGCACCACCGTCAGGATAGTCTCGTCTTGAGCACGCTCCGCAGCATTATTTGTGTCCGGCAGGCGAACATCAAAGGGTGAAAGGAAAAGTTCACAGGGGCTGTCTGCCAAGGCTGCGTAAAGAGCAACAGCAAGTTCCCGGACCATGCGCTGATGGGTGGTTCCCGGCGCGGGCGACATATTCCAGGGAACCCCGTCAATCAACTCCCAGTGTTCCTCTTCCGGCCAAGCGAGATAATCCTTATAGGTAAAAATAGAGGGGCCGATTATTGCAGGTTGTGCCATGTGAAACCTCCTTACATCATAGTGACAAAGGAAAGGGAGAATTGCCTGGGGAGAACAGGGAAGCTGCGCTACGCAGCGTTCTTTTTTTGGAGATTCACCTCTGCCTCCGAGGCCCGGACATACAGGGGAGCAATGGTTGCCGGATCCTGGGTTTCCCCACGGAGGAGCTGTTCAGCAGCTAGAAACCCGATGCGTATCGCACTCGGGCTGCTCAGAGCAGGAGGAATGAGTTGCAGACCTTCCTTGTCTGCAAAGAGCTCATGATATTCGTTCAGACCCGGCCCGGCAATAAGCGCTGGCCCTTGAATCCTCTCAAGCAGTCTTTCAGGACGAACGGCCTCAACCGGGCTGCACTGCTCCGGCAGACCATGAGAGCCTGTTTGATAGCACGCGGCATAGACCTCCTGTTTCCGGGCATCAAGCAGGCACCAAAGCGGGCGATCAATGACCGGACAGGAGAGGGCGATAGCATCCAGAGTCTGCACACCGATAAGCGGTTTTTGGGTGGCAAAGACAATGCCTTTGGCTGCTGCCATACCAATTCGTAACCCGGTGAATGAGCCGGGACCGAGACTGATGGCGATCCCATCCAGCTTGTCCCAGCTTACCCCGGCCGCCTGCATAACCCAATCCACAGAACCAAGGAGGCGCCGGGAATGGGTAACCTCTGGTTGGGCTGTGGCCACGGCAAGGAGCTTACCCTGGTTGATGCCGCCCTTGGTCAGGGCTACACTGCCGCAGCCAGTGGCGGTTTCAAGAGACAATATAAGGGGATTATTACGCACAGTATTTACTCGCTATCATGGGCTAATAAAGGACGGTTCAAGCGCCCATCCATTGCCGAACAAGTCGAGCAATGTCATTATAAAAGACAAAGATCATTAAGGAACCGAGCAGGGCAACCCCTACTTTTTGAGACCAGATCACGGCCTGCTCGCTGAGCGGTTTTCCACGAACTGCCTCAATGCTGAGAAAGACGAGATGGCCGCCATCCAGCACCGGAATGGGAAGAAGGTTAAGTATTCCCAGGTTAATAGAAAGCAAGCCGGTAAAATGAAGCAATTGCATTAAGCCTGCTTCCCATTGCTGGCCAGCGAGTTCCGCAATGCGGATGGGTCCGCCCAGTTCAGATGCAGGAACGACTCGCTGAATGATTTTGACGAGTCCCAACAGGGTCAGCACGATGAGGTTCCAGGTCTGAAGAAAGGCGTATTTGATCGCTTCAAACAAAGAGATCTTTTTGTACTCCAGCTGTTCCGAGCGGCTGATTCCCAAAAGATAGCGTTCACCAACTTCTTCGCCAAAGAGATTTTTCACCTTGTCCATAGCTGGCGTTGCCGCGATGGTCAGGATTTCTTGATCTCGCTGAACAACGACCTGGACCTCCTTGCCTTTGGAATCCCTGATCGAATCGGAAACTTGGGTCCAGGTGGTGATTTTTTGGTCATCAATGGATACGATGAGATCGCCATCTTTCAAGCCTGCTTTTTCCGCTACCGAACCAGGGGAAACTTTGCCGATAAGGCCTGATTCGACAAAATCCGGCAAACCGGCAAAGTTGAACATGAGCCAAAAAAGAAAGACAGCAAAAAACAGATTAAAGAGAGGGCCAGCAACAACAATACCGAAACGTTGCCACACGGTTTTATGGGTAAAGGAAACAGCCTGATCTTCTGCGGTAACCTCTTCATCGGGTTGTTCACCGAACATTTTCACATAACCGCCCAGAGGAAAGGCAGAAATGAGGTATTCGGTATCGCCCCATTTTTTGCCGATCAGCTTATTCCCGAAGCCCAGAGAAAATTTCAGCACCCGGACCCCGAAGAGTTTGGCCAGGAGAAAGTGTCCGAGCTCATGAACAAAGATCAGAACGCCGAGGACAAGAATAAAGGATAGTATTGAATTCATATTTAATGAGACGATTATTGCGAATTATTGTGAAGTGCCGTGACTGATACCCTGCTGTTTGCAGCCTCTCTGAGCAAATTACTTCAGGTGTGCTCTTCCGGCCCGGTCATTTTTTATCAGCTGTTGAGGAAAAGCATTATGCACAGGATTATAGGCAAAAATGCGAAGAGAAGTCATTCTAAAATTTCAATACATTTTTCCGGGCAAAAAGCTGCTGCCTGACGAACAGCGTCGGTAATTTGGGGAGAGACCGTGACTAAGGCTGCCTTTTCAGTAGCTTCATCCATGCGAAAGACATCCGGGCACATCTCCGAGCAGGTCTCGCAGCCGCTGCATAGATAAGTATCAATAATGATTTCTGCCATGTTGCTCTCCGTCCTGCTGCGGTAAAATAAGGGTGAATATAACGTGTAGGATCTCAAAAAGTATTTTTTTTGAGAAATGTTTCGTGGTATGTCTGATTATTATAATCGTTACTAAATTTCCTGAGTTTTTCGAATATGACCATAATTAAGGGTAGCCACAAAGACACTGCCGCCGATGAGGTTTCCAAGCATGGCAAGGCCGATAAAACGTACCCCTTGCAGCAAGGAAAAATGATCAGAAATAAAAAGTGCGGTAAACATTTCAACAGATCCGGCAATGGAATGGTGCAGTCCGCCGAGCCCGATAAGAAAGGTAACAATGTAGATACAGATAATCTGGCTTAAAGCCGGGGTGGTGGCTAGGACCAGCCATCCGCCCAGAGCCATCAACCAGCCAGCCAGAACTGCACTGAACAGGAGCGATAAATTGCCATATTCAACAAGATGATGGGCGATATGAATATAGCCCCTCTCTGCCTGAATCACCTGGTCTGTAGCGGTAAGGAGGAGCGCACCAACAATGGCACCAAGCATATTCCCCAAAAAAACAATCGCCCAGAGCCGAAAC
>CBFDDU010000160.1:0-7214 GCA_965603655.1 uncultured Candidatus Electrothrix sp.
ACAGGAGGTCTCCCTTTATTTTTTTGCTCCCCCTACTTATACATTCAAACAGACCACGTTTCCCCTGTTTACAATTATCACCTAATAGTGTACAGTTGCTTCGTATTGAATAAGGTTTTCAGAGCCTGTACATTTGACAAAATATACAGGCTATCATATGGTACGAATAGTAATCAGGCTGAAACACTGATATCTTTTTTACCGCACAGCCTGCGACGTTAACGTGAAATACAAAGGTGGTCGAAATGCCCGGAACCAAAAGGCTTGTTATTGAATTACCGGAATCCCATCATCGCGCAATCAAAGCAGAAGCATTGCTCAGAGGGATATCCATGAAAGAGTATGTTTTAGAAAAGTTAGGAAAATGGACCGGCGAAAGTTCAAGAAAAACTGCGGACTCCTTATTTGAGGCCTTACAGGAAGTGAGGGCGTATGAAAAAGGCGAGAAAGAACTTTGCTCAGCGCGGGATTTTTTTTCTGATTCTGATCAAACTATTTAAATATACAACGTTAAAACAACCGACACCTTCACAAAAAATATCGGATACAGACAGCTCAGCCCTTGATTCATCCCAGCTGTTACAACCGATCTTTTCAACAGTAAAATTATACCATTATGCAAAACAGACAATATGTATCCTTTGATTGGGCGATCAAACGACTCTTACGATCAAAAGCCAATTTTGGCGTCCTGGAAGGCTTCTTATCCGAACTTTTGAAGGAAAACATCACTATCCTTCAAATCCTAGAATCAGAATCGAATAAAGACTTCAAAAAACATAAGCAAAATATTGTCGACCTGAAAGTAAAAAATTCAAAGGATGAAATTGTCATCATTGAAGTGCAGTATGATCGTGACTACTCCTTTTTCCATCGCATTCTCTGGGGCACATCCAGGGTTGTTACCGAGCATCTTCATGAGGGAGATGATTATCTTCGGGTTCATAAAGTGATATCTGTGAATCTCATCTATTTTGATTTAGGGGAAGGTGAAGACTATATCTATCATGGGGCTACCTCGTTTAGAGGGATCCATAAAAACGACGTATTACAGTTGAGGGAGAATGAAAAAAAAGATGTAGCAGAAGAAAGTGTGCAGCAGATATTCCCAGAGTATTATCTGGTAAAGATCAACCGTTTTGATGATCTGGCAAAAGACACTCTTGATGAGTGGATATACTTTTTGAAAAATGAAGAGATTAAACCTGAGTTCACTGCTCAAGGCCTACAAGAAGCCGGAAGGATTCTCGCCTATACCAAATTAAAAAAAGAAGACCAAATCGACTACAATAATTACATTGATAATCGTCGCCGAAGAGATAGTGAGCTTCGAACAAAATTTAGTGAGGGTTTGGAAAAAGGGAAGCTGGAAACCGCGAAGTCCATGAAAAAAGAAGGTATTTCCGACGAACTCATACAAAAATGCACCAGCCTTTCTCTCGACCAAATCAAGGGCTTATGAGTCAGACCAAGCGGAAACAGGGGACACGATTAAAAAACATGGTCTGTCACTCTTTACCCCTATAATGCATAAGGGCGAACCCCTGGTTCGCCCTTTCATACACCGAACAGGCACGAGAACCTGCCCCTATACAGTCCTACAACCCCAAATCCTTATGCACCTTATCCAAGGCTCTGGGCAGACAACGCAGGATCTCCTGAACCTGGGTTGCAGGCGTCGGCTGAGACAGCTCGCCAGCCGCACGATTGGCCCGACCAGCAATTCGACATGCCTGTAAAGGATCAACCCCGGCATAGAGCAGGCCGCTGATCATCCCGGTGATGAGATCACCGGTCCCACCGATGGGCTCCATCGTCTCAATGCTCGGTTCCCTGATGGTATCCATGATCTCGCCGTCCTGACAGATATAGTCAACCGCCCCTTTGACAAACATGGTCTTGGTGGCATTATTACCGGCATAGGCCCGGCGAATCAACTCAGGCACATCCTCTTCCATATTGAAGATAAAGCCTCGGGTAAAGCTGGGATGATCTGCCTTATCATCGGCCAAAAAGGCGGTCTCGCCCAGATCCGGGGTGAACACATCGTAATAATGGGCATCGCCTCCTGCCTTGGCCACGTACATGCTGCCTGCATCGGCAATCATCATCGGTTTATGCTCCATGGTATCAATGGTAGCCAGCACCTTTTTATTCAGCTTCAAATCCGGCATCACATAGTGGAGGGTCAATACCTTGGCCCCCATTTCCGGGAGATGTTCGGCCAAATGATTATAGATGGCTTTGCTGCCCTTGCGTTTGCCAATATCTCCGGCTACCAGACCGATGGGTGCATCCACCCCGTATTGCCGACAGGTGATACAGGCGGAGGTCATCATGGCTTCATTGCCCCGATTGATGGCAAGCTCGTGCCCGTCAATGGTTATTCCCTTTTCATTATAGGCAACAGGCCCTACCAAAAGCGGAAGATCTTCAACAGGAACTGCTCCGGCTAATAACAACATAATTACGCTCCTATTTCCCGGACAAGCTCTTCCCGGGCAGTATTCAATGAGTAGGCACAGAGGGAAAAGCCGACCTCGCGGAGATCAGGGGCCTCATTGATGTGCTGACCGATGAGTTCTGTTGCCAAATGCGGTACATCCGGGCAGCCTCCGCCAGAGATATTAACGATGATCTTTGTTTCAGTATCAACGGTTATTTTCATATTTGCCGCTCTGACCATCAGGTACTTCCCGTACCATTTTTTCCGGACAAACTGGAGCGGCTCCATCCCCTTGGACGTAATGGGAACCACATCCAGAGGGGGCAGGTTCACAGCATTCAGCAGCTCGGTGATAGCAGCCTCTGCCTCCAAGGGAAATTCGACACTGAGGTCACAGCCGGTCCGATAGGACGGCGGCGGACTAACAACGCGAATTTCGTAGCCTTCGTCGCGAAGAATTTCTTCAACCGAAATAACGGTGGTAGGGTGGGCAAAGACAAGCAGACCACGGGTGACAGGATGGCTGTCAGTCTCCTCCTGAGAGGGTTTCTCCTTTTTTTTAAACCAGTTCATGGTGCTCTTTTTTTTACTAAGGGTGAAAGAAAAATATCCTGTTCCGCAGTGAAACAGGACAAAAAATTATACTAAAGTTTTGCATAACCGCCTGGTCTTTGCAAATAAAAAATATATTGAAAAACTACCTCCCCCCAAGGAGGCAGGTAGGAGACCCGAAGCTTCGAATAACTTACATTCGACATAACAGGCCGTCCTATCGATTTGAAGAGATAATGACGGTTACTCCTGTGCGGAAGTATATTTTTTTCTGCCCACTTTGATCATTTCCCGGACTACATCCTCCAAAGTAAAATGGGCCCGCCAACCGAGTTCCTGCTCCGCCCTGCTTGGATTACCACAGCCTTCTCGAATATCTGCGGGCCGGAGCAGGGTAGGAACACTGACAACATGGTCCTGCCAGTCCAACCCCACCTCCTGAAAGGCCAAATCAACAAATTCCAGCAATGATCTGCTGGTGCCTGTGGCAATAACATAATCTTGGGGCTTTTCCTGTTGCAGCATCAGATGCATGGCCTTGACATATTCCGGGGCCCAACCCCAGTCGCGACGAATATCCATATTTCCAAGCTGTAGCTGCTTGTTACTGCCCGCAGCGATCCGACAGGCGGCGGCAATGATTTTTCCAGTAACAAAACGTTCAGGTCGCAAAGGAGATTCATGATTAAAGAGAATCCCTGTGCAGGCAAAGAGATCATAGGCTTCCCGATAATTGGCCACGACCCAGTGGGCTGACGCCTTGGCCACGGCATAGGGGCTACGAGGCCGAAACGAGGTCTCCTCGTCAGCCCTGCTGCCGCCCGTATCGCCAAAGCACTCACTGGATCCGGCATTATAAAAACGGATCTTTCTCCCTGTAAAACGGATGGCTTCAAGGAAATTAAGGGATGCCGTACTAATGCTCTCCAAGGTCTCCACAGGCTGCTCAAAAGAAAGGCCAACTGAGCTCTGACCAGCAAGATTGTAGACCTCATCCGGTTCAGTTTCCTGCAATGTTTGGAGCACGCTACGAAAATCGTTGATTGCCAAGGAAACCAAGCTGACCTGCTCCCTAATTCCCAGATGGGAGAGGTTGACAAACGAGCTGGACAGGGCATCACGGGAGGCTCCATAGACCCGATATCCTTTCTCTAACAGAAGACGGGCAAGATAAGCCCCATCCTGACCCGAGGCGCCGCTGATTAAAGCTGTTTTCATACGTCCTTCTCCGCAATGGTGTGCAATACCCGTACCGTCTCTGTCGCAGTCCGTTCCCAAGTAAAGGTTGCAGCCCATTTTCTTCCCTGTTTGCCCTTATTTTTACGTTCTTGCCCGGAGAGTTGTAGTACCTCTATAATTTTATCAGCAAGAAGCTGTGGCTCAGCCCTTTCCGCATAGGTGGCATATTCTCCGCCAACTTCAGGCAAGGAAGCTGCTTGTACCGTTACCACAGGAAGGGCAGCCATCATGGCCTCCAACACTGGAAGGCCAAAGCCCTCATAGGTAGAAGGCAGCACAAACATCGTTGCCTCTTGGTAAAGAGCCTGAAGCTCTCTGTCCGTCAATCCCTGCAAGCGAACCACCCGGCCCGGATCCTTTAAACGCCGTAGATGTTCCTGAACAGACTCTTCCCCTCGACGACCTTTACCGACCAAAACAAGCTGATGGGGAAGACGCTGTTCAAGGAGGGAAAAAGCCGCTATCAGTTTATCCACGTTTTTGTGGGGATAGGTATGAGCCACACAGAGAAGAAAAGGAGGATGAACGCCCAAAGTCTGTATAAGCGGGGCTGTGTCGCCTGCTCCACCGGCCCTACCGGCAAAGGCACTGGTAACGCCGAGCAATACTGGGTGTACCTTTTCCGCTTTGGCAAAGCCGTACTTTATAACCTCCTGCCGGGAAAATTCCGAGATCGTCAGCACAGCCTGGCAACGGATACAAGCTGTTCTGACCAGAATGTCCAAAGTGATCCTCTCTGGCAAGGTCATGTCTTCCGGGTAGCTCTTATACTGAAGATCGCACACTGTAACCGCTTGGGGAGAAAAGCAAAAGGCCGGGGCCGTATATCCGGGTGACCAGAGCACATCCACCGCTGCTTTTTTGGCAGCAAAGGGTAAGAGAAACTGCTCCACCAAGATGCGCAAAGGGCGCACAGCAGCCCGACAGGGAATCCGGTAAAACTCCACCTCTCTGCATTCGGCAAGATCTGCCCGAAGTAGGGTATCATTTTCCTGATTGGTAAAAAGAACTAAGGTGTCTCGCCCTTCTGAGAGAGCCGCCATGGCAATCAGGGTTCTGCGCAGATAGACCTCTGTCCCGCCCACATCACCCGGTACCAGAAAGAGGGTATTTATCCCGATACGCATTCCTTTCTATCCTTGCTGTTTGTTTCGCAATTGCGCCATTGCCGAATAGGCCCCGACAATCCCCCAACGAACACAAAAATGGAGTAAGGTCTGAAGGCTCAGGGGACCGGCATCTGCCTTTGCAGCCAGATATTCTTCCTCAAACTGGACCTGAAAATTCTGGCCGCTGATCGAGCCCTCATGCCAACGAAAGGCAGAAAGCGGCGGACCGGCCACCTGAACCCCATCACCGCAATGCCAGAGGCGGAGAATAAATTCGTAATCCCAGGCAGCCACCATATCTTCCGGCAGCAGGTCTGCCTGTTCTACGGCCTGACGACGAAAAAACAGGGCCGGTTGCGAGAGATAGTTGATGCATTGATAGGTGAAGCGGGAGGAAATGGGATAAAAGGACTCTTTAAAGCGAGTAATCCCGGAGCGAATTTCCTGCCCCTGCTCATCAATAATCGGACAAGCACCGAAACAGAAAACAGCATCAGGCCGACAGGCCAGGGCCTGGCCAACGCGCTCCAAGGTTCTCGGATAATAAATATCATCGGCATTCAGCCAGGCAATGACCTCGCCGGTTGCCAGCCGTAAACCCTTATTAATGGCATTGGCCGGGCCAGTATCAGGCTCAATAACCGTATGGGTGATATCCTGAGCATAGCGCTGAAGGATTTCCTGCGAACCATCCGTGCTTCCGCCGTCAACCACAATATATTCCAGAAAGATATCCTGCCCCTCCTGTTGTGCAAGCACAGACTGGATGGTCTGCTCCAGATACGGAGCACTATTATAGCTCGGTGTAATAATCGAAAAACGCATAATATATCAAAAACCGTTCTTTTTTTTCAGCAGCAGAAAACGGCTGTCAAGCAAGATAAGGGGGAGCAGAAAATATCCTCCTAAGAGGACAAAATAATAATAGCGCCAATTCACTGTCCCAACCAGAAAAAGCAGGGCGATAATTTGCACCATAATCACTGATGAGAAAAACGCGGAAAGCGGGAACTGCCGGTAAAACAGCATACTCAGGGGAAAGAGATATAACAACCAAAAAGGATTCCAGGAAAAATAGATCCAAGGATACTCTAATGCTTTCTCGTACACCTTGAGTAAAGCCGCCCGTAAGGTAGGAAAGAGCGAATCCGTCTCAGGCGAAGCATACTTATGGGAGTCATTCCAGCCGGTCTGACGGAGAAAGGTATGCGCATAGCGATCACCGAGAAAATAATGCCAGGCATCACTCTCCTGCCAATTCTTCTTCAAATCTAAGAGACGAGGATAACGGGATATCCCCTGCTCTACCCGGCTCAACACGGATTCCTGATTCAGCTCTTGCAAGTAGGACCGGGTCAAATCATGAAAATACGAGGCGCTTTTGATCGTTTTCGGGGGAAAGATCACCAGCCAGAGGATGAGCACCCCGGCACAACAGGAGATGATGGTGACTATCTTGGGAATCCGAACAAGGCCGCCTATGATAAAAAGCAGAGGGATGACGGCGAGATAAACAATACCATTATGACGAAAAAGCAGAAGGGCCAGCAAGAGAAGCAACAGAGCAAGCCCCGAGGCCAGAGTCAAACGAAGAGGACGCTTACTCGCTCCCCCATCTTGTTTCTGCACCGCCCTTTTCCGTACAAAGAAATACGCTGGGACCAGCCCCCAAAAAACCACCAACAGGGCAAAAGGAACATCTTTCCAGAGAGCTACAGTATACAACCCCACAGGGAGAGAAAAAAGCAGGAGAAAATAGCAGGGCAACAGCCAAAACAGCCTGACCCCTTGGAGAAAACAGAAGGAAAAAATGGTCGCAATCAGGAAAGAGAGCAGGAGAATCTGCAAAACCGGCACTATAGCGGGAT
>CBFDDU010000161.1:0-7176 GCA_965603655.1 uncultured Candidatus Electrothrix sp.
AGATAGCACTGAATTCTTCAGCTGTCAATTCGCGTAAAAGATTGGACCATATCTCCAAATAACCGCGTACCTGGACGCCATTTTTTTCCTGCTCAATCAGCTCAGCGGATTGAATGATCTCCGTCAACGCATTGGGGTTAATCTCATTAAAGCGTTCCTTGAGTCGCTCCGCATTATGAAAATCTCTATTATGTACACATTCGACTATCAAATCGAAGAGCTGAGAGGTCGCTCTGGCCTGATCACCAGCCATAGCGATCTGCACAATATTGGTTTCTCGGGCAGCAACCGGATTGTTTTTCAGAGGGACATTCAGCTCGTCTGCTGCGGCTCGATGCGCTTTATATTTTCCGCCGTGGTTAATATATTGGATAGCTTGTTCCGCTGCCTGAACCAATTTTCCCCTTGCAGCTCCCCCTTCTTTTTCAGGGTCAGCATTATCGGCAATAATCTTTTTCAGGGTTGGAATCGCCTTAACAGAGCCAATCTTCCCAAGAGTTTTACAGATGGTCGTCCGCAGTTGATACCCCGTCTTATTCCGGGCATATGCCGCCTCATCCAACAAATCCGCCAAAGGGGCAACAAGACTGCTATCCGGAATATCACCAAGCAGGGCCACAACAGGCTCTTTCAGTTGCCTCGGCACAGAGCGCAAGGCTTTAAGAAAAAAATCTTTTTTCTCCTTTATCTCAATTTTACTGGCAGCACGCAACACCTCCCCCTTGACGCGAAGATCATCGTGGTCGAGCAAGGCGGTTATATCGGCAAAACAAGAAGGCAAGCCCATTTCTCCCAGCAGCTTAATGCTGTTCCTGAGTAGATACCAGTCTGTTGTCCGATGCAGCAAGGCCCCCAAACTCCTTTCTGCTGCCGGGCCTATATTTTCAAAAAGCTTCAGCAGAGCATCGGGTTTACCCCGGCTTTGTTGCAAGCTTTGCGACTCGATGAGAAACTCCGCAGCTGTTTTTCCGAAAAGCACAAGGAGACGCCCGGCGTCCTCTCCTTTAGTCCTGTCGTAAAGATATTCGATCAACAGCAACTCCATCAGAGGTTTGGTTGCCAGATCATTAATGAGCTGTTCTGCCTGTTCGCGGATATCTGCGCTTGTGGCTGCTAAGGCATTGGGCCCGCCAAAAATCAAGAGGGCCTTGCGGGCTGGAGCATACCGCCCTATTTCAATCTGATAGGCGGCAAAGATGGAAAGAGCCGTAATAATCTGCCAGACAGCAACATCATCCTCAGAGGCGACTGAAAGAGCTTGGAAGACTGCGGGTAAAAGCTTCTCCATCCGCTGCCATTCACGATGGGCAATGAGAAGCTCTAAGCTGTCTGTCAGATAACTGACCGCCTCAATCCGCACTTGCAGCTTATCGCCATGTAACCAAGATATCAACTGGTCCAACAGAATGTCTGCCTGCCGGGCCTTTTTTTGCACGATCAACTCTGAGAGCGTATGGGAAAACATTTTATCAATACCGCCTGATTCAGGCTGTTGATTCGTCGATGCTGGGTGTTGGATTTGGTTATGAGATGTCTTCATAGGCGTCATGTTCAGCTGCGCAGCAAAATTCTTAGCCGGAATGGAGAGTGACAAATCTCCCCGGCCCCGTAGTTTCCCATCAATCATACCGGAGCATGGTTAAAAACCATGCACAGCAAAGACAGCGCTCTCTTTTTTACGGTAAAAAACCATAGGACTCACGTTACAAATATACCATTATTTTCATTCCTGAAAACGCGCAATAATATTATGGTGCAGAAGCAAACTGATGCAGGTATTGATGGGTAGGCCGATCACATTGGAGCAGGAACCGGTGATTGAGCGCACCAAAAAGCCCCCCTTTCCTTGGATACCATATGATCCGGCCTTATCCATAGGCTCTCTGGTTGCGATGTAGGCGGAGAGGATTGCATCGCTGAAATCGGCAAACTTCACCTCGGTGGTTCTGCTCAGGCTCTCGGTGCAGTTTCCCTGAACACAATGCAGAGCCAGGCCAGTGACGACCTGATGCTTTTCGCCTTGCAGGCTGCGGAGCATCTCCAAAGCTTGGGTTGCATCGTCCGGTTTACCGAGGATGCGGCCCTCAATGGTGACCACTGTATCCGCACCGATAACCCAACTTTCAGGATGCTGCTGTGCAATAACCTCGGCTTTTTCTCGGGCCATGCGGCGGGCAAAGGCATCAGGTTTTTCGCCGTCCAAGGGCGTTTCATCGATATCTGCGGCCAAGGCGGTAAATTGCAGACCGAAATCGGTAAGGAATTGTTGCCGCCGAGGTGAGGCCGAGGCAAGGATCAGGGGTTTGCAGGTGGTGAACATGGAAAACCTTCGGGGTTGTTTTCGGAAAAAGGGCTGGTTGCTGGTTGACTGGTCTTTATAGGCCAAGGGGCGACAAAAGGCAATGCCCTATCATTTTTTGCATGCGCAGGGCGCGGCCTTATGTGTCCGCCCTTGGGAGGTTTTTCCGGGCAGACACGCAGGTCTGCCCCTACGAGACCCCGTCATCCCCACCATCTCCTCATAATGCACCGTCTCCAAAAAAAGTCCGCAGGCCGGGGCGGTCGGACTGGCCTCCTGCCGATCCTGGGCTTCAAGAATGGCAACAAACTGCTCGGGAGTGAGGCGGCCAGTCCCCACCCGGATCAGGGTACCGACCAGATTACGCACCATATGACGCAGGAAGCCATCGCCCCTGAAACGGAAGGAGAAATGCTCTGGTCGCGCCGGATCAGCAAGGCATCGGGCCTGGAACAGGGTGCGGACCGCCCCCCGCCCCGTGGTCCGAGTACGGTCCCGGCTGCCTACAGCCTCAAAGCTGGCAAAATCATGGGTAGCGACCAGAAAGTCCAAACTGGCTTGGACCCTATCCGGCATAAAGGAACAGGGGAAATGGGTGCGATAGAGGCGTTCAAGCGGGGACTGCATCGCCCCGGTAAAGAAATCGTAGCGGTAGGTCTTACCCTTGGCAGAGAAGCGGGCATGGAAGTCTGGGCTAGCCTCCTCGGCCCCCAGAATACGGATATCCTTGGGCAGCATGGAGTTGAGGGCCTTGGCAAAGGCCGGAGCAGGCATGGTCGCACCGGTGCTAAAATTCGCCACCATGCCTTGGGCGTGGACACCGGCATCGGTCCGCCCTGCCCCGTTCACCTGCACGGCTGTTCTGGTGATCCGGGTCAGTCGCTGCTCCAGGGTCTCCTGAATACTGGGGCCGTTGCGCTGCCGTTGCCACCCGCAAAAGTTGGTACCGTCGTAGGCAATGCAAAGGCGGATGTTGCGCTGCTGCATACTTCAGAAAATTTCAGGGAAAGAAGGGCGCACCCATCAGGGCGCAGGTCTCATCAAAGCCGTTCATCAGGTTCATATTCTGCACGGCCTGACCCGAGGCCCCTTTGGCGACATTATCAATGGCTGAGACCACAATAATCCGGTTGGTACGCGGATCAATCTTGATACCGATATCGCAGCAATTACTGCCCCGCACATACTGGGTGGCCGGAAAGGATCCTGCCGGGCAGACCCGAACAAAGGGCTCATCCGTATAGGTGCTTTCGTACAGCTCCTGAATGTCCTGCTCGGATATTGTACTGCTGAGCGGCGCATACATGGTACTGAGGATACCGCGCGAGATGGGCAGCAGATGCGGAGTAAAGGAGATGGTCACCGGCTTACCTGCCAGCACGGTCAGCTCCTGCTCGATCTCCGGGATATGACGATGGGTGCCACCAACCTTGTAGGCTCGGAAGCCGTCCGTGACTTCGCAGAACAGAGTTCCTACTGCCGCAGAACGGCCTGCACCGGAGGTGCCGGATTTGGAATCGATGATCAGCCCTGCCGGGTCGATCAGCCCTTCCCGTAACAGGGGAGCCAGGCCCAGAATGATGGAGGTGGGATAGCAACCCGGATTGGCAGTCAGACGTGCGCCCTTGACCTGATCCCGGTACAGCTCCGGCAGACCGTAGACCGCCTCGCTGATGAGTTCCGCACTGGAATGGGGCTGGTACCATTCTTCATAGACCGCCGCATCCCGAATCCGGAAGTCAGCACTGAGATCCACCACTTTTTTGCCCGCTTTAAGCAGGACAGGCACCAGATCCATTGCCGTCTTATGAGGTACTGCGGCAAAGAAAAAGTCAGCCCGCTCGACCAGTTCTTCCGGCCCGAGATTCTCACAGACCAGATCAACCCGTTTACGCAGGTTGGGGAAGACTTCCGAGAGCGGTTTGCCTGCGTATTGGCGGGAGGTGGCAACGGTCAACTCCACCTCTGGGTGGGTGGAAAGGATGCGGGCCAATTCAACACCGGTATAGCCGGAGGCCCCTATGATTCCTACTTTCAGCATAGCGTATCCTTGATAAGTAGCTTGACATAAAAAAAGGGAATAACGAATCGCTTCGTCATTCCCTTTAAAAAACAATATGAACTGCGCTGAAAAACAGCCTGTTCCTTCTCCTTAACGTTTGGAGAACTGGAAGCGGGCACGGGCACCGCGCTGACCGTATTTTTTCCGCTCTTTGATGCGGGAATCACGGGTCAGTAGACCTGCTTTTTTCAGAGAATCGCGAAATTCCGGATTCACTTCCTGAAGAGCCTTGGAAATGCCATGAACTAAGGCATCAACCTGGGCAGACTTACCGCCGCCTTTCACAGTAGCTCGTACATCAAATGTTTCAGCAGTTTCCGTAACCGCAAACGGTTTATCAACTTTCTGCTCAAAGAAGATATTACCGAAATAGTTGTCTGATGTCAGCTGATTGACAACAATATTACCGCTGCCGGGAGTAATCCAGACCCGAGCTACAGCACTCTTTCGTTTTCCGGTTGCGTATGTCTGTTCCTGCGCCATGTTAAGCTCCGTTAGATATCGAGAAGTTCAGGCTGCTGGGCCGCATGAGGATGTTCGGCACCTGCATACACTTTTAATTTTTTCAGCTGGGCCCGACCGAGTTTATTCTTGGGCAGCATGCCTTTAACCGCCATAACGATCAGATCTTCCGGAGATTTCTCACGAACCTCTTTTGCGGTCCGATCTTTAATCCCGCCCATAAAACCGGTGTGACGATAATAAATCTTATCATCCCATTTGGTCCCGGTCAGATGAACACGGTCTGCATTGACAACAACGACAAAATCACCGTTATCCTGAAAGTTACAAAAGGTCGGTTTATGTTTGCCGCGCAAACGACGGGCAATCTCTGTCGCGATACGGCCAAGGACCTTACCGTCGGCATCAACGACACTCCACTTGCGATCAATTTCATCCACCGGCGTATAATACGTTTTCATGCATGCGCCCCAATGAGTAATAAAAAAAAGGTTCGAACGATGTTCGAACCTTGAGTTGTTTAAATGGAGCGGGAAACGAGATTCGAACTCGCGACGTCAACCTTGGCAAGGTTGCACTCTACCACTGAGTTATTCCCGCTCATTGAGCTGTGAAACGAGCAGATATTTACCACAGGACGACTGCCTGTGTCAACAAAAAAAATACACCGAACAACTTTTCCTGAAATCTCAGCCTACACTACCCCACGAAAAATAAAAAAACAACTCGTTGAGGTTCCCTAAAAAAACGACTCTAATGAGAAATTTCCTGTTATTTTCTCTTCTCCTTTTCCCTCTCATGCCGTAATATGATAACAAGCTTAGATTATTTTAGTTATTACTGAGGATTTCTGGATGAAAAAAAAAATTCTGGTAGCGGTAGACGGGTCGATATATAGCTCAAACAGTTTAGATTACCTGATACGCCTGTTTCGACAGGATCAAAATTTCAGCATTGACCTGCTCGCTGCGGTTTCAACCGGCTGCGGCGACCAAAGCTGGATGTCGGATATTGATGGGCAACGAACTGAAAGTGCCACCGAGCTCCAACACAAGGCCAAGGCGACAAGATACCTGAAAGATGCCAAAGCGCGTCTTGTACGCAATGGCTTTCCCAAAGACAACATAGCTTCCTTGGTCCATGCATCAGGGGAGGGAATTACCAATTCCATCTATCATTTTGCCAAAGAAAACATGTATGATGGCCTGCTGGTCGGCAGAAGAGGAGTGGGAAGAGTCGGCGAAATGCTGCTAGGCAGCGTCTCCTCTGATCTAGTGAGAAAATGTCATGAAATTCCTCTTTGGATTATTGACGGCAATGTAACCTCCACCCGCTTCCTCCTCGCTGTTCATACCTGTACTCACTCACTTATGGCGGCGGATCATTTGGCCTTTATTCTCCAAGACAACCCAAAGGCCGAGATCTATATTTATCATTCTCTTGCCGCGTTCGGCTCAACACCACCTGCCGAGAGGGAAGAGTTCCACAGCCGCTGGGGATCGAGATGGTGCGAAAAAAACCTTGATGTGGAAACCTGTCTGTACAAAGCTCATAGCCAGATACTGATCGAAAACGGCATCCCCGAAGAACGAATTGTACAGCTTCCTCCACGCAGGGGTATCCATCCCAGCCATGATCTACTCCGCCAGGCAAAGAGGCATCAATGTGGAACTCTTGTGATTGGACGCAGAGACCGAGTAGACAAAGGTCTTCTCGGCGGCGTTTCCGACCGGACAACCAAAAATGCCCAAAATATGGCTATTTGGCTAGTCGGCTAAAAACAATAAAGAGCAGAACGATGCAGAGCCAGAAAAAGATTCAACGACAACGAGGAAGATCATTCAATGGAACCTGTTGAATTAAAAGACAATGTATGGTGGGTAGCCAATCGTTCGGATTCCCTGCTGGAAGTAAATATCTACCTGCTTTGTTATCCTCATGCAAAGGGGCAGGCCAATATTATTATAGATCCCGGTCCCGGTGAATTACTGACTGTGCTGCAAAAGGCCGTGCAACCGATTATAGGAGGGCTGGAGAATATCCACGGCGTCCTGATTAACCATCAAGACCCAGATGTTGCACCGAATGCAGCCTTTCTGCAAAAGCTAAATCCGAATTGTTTGGTGGTGGCCTCGGAAGATACCTGGCGCCTGATTCATTTCCTCGGCCTCAAGGCCTCCCGCTTCAAGGCAGTGGAAACATACCAAAATAATCGGGCTATTATGCCGGGGGGAAACAAACTGATCTTTGTCCCCTCGCCCTTTTGTCATTTTCGCGGGGCCATGATGTACTATGATGTCAGAAGCAGGATACTCTTTTCCGGCGACCTGTTCGGCGGACTGTCCTATACCCA
>CBFDDU010000162.1:0-7082 GCA_965603655.1 uncultured Candidatus Electrothrix sp.
CCATATATAAGAAACACTAAGACGATAACGTCCCAACGGAACAGTGACTGACAACCTGACCGGTTTGGTTTGGACGGCAAATGCGAATTGTTATCCGTCTCAGAAGAGTTGGCAGGGTGCTTTGACGTATGCTAATGCTGTGCATCCGGACTACTCCGGTATTGAAGGTGATTGCGGCATTAATGACGGTTCATTGGCAGGTGACTGGCGTCTTCCGAATATTGACGAGCTGCTCAGTCTGGTTTCTCGTGAGTATAATAATCCGGCACTGTCCAATGCCGAAGGCACAGGTCAACATGGAAGCGGAACAGGAACGGACGTGTTTACAGCAGTTCAAACCGGTGATTACTGGTCATCGACTACTGATGCTAGTACTCCGAGTGCAGCATGGAGAGTTGTTATGAATACAGGAGTGAGCGATTCTCTGAGTAAAACATCGTGGCGTCATGTATGGTTGGTCCGTGATCCAAACTAAGCCGCCTTATATGGTTTTATGCTGATGTTAACCAGAAAAGATTGCTACCTCTTTGTTTGAACAGTAAACAGCTCGGGCTTTCCAGAGCTGTTTACTGTTTTGTCTCCCAGCCCTTTCTCGGCTTTTTCTTCAGTTGTCTTCTGCAACACTATATCAAACAAATTGTTTATCTGGACAACAGAGGATTTTTTCCTTGACTTCTATGTTTTCCTGCCTATATTTACCACTCTTTATATGTTATTTTCAGACAGCCTGAGGCCCGGTGAGAATCGGTTACAGGCAACAGCGGGTGTTGAATCCGACAATAAATTGTAATACCTACATTTAACTCAAAGAGGAAAGGATTATGTCACAATTGGTAGCCCCTCACGGCGGAAAAGGTCTTGTTTGCGCTCTGCTGCACGGCAGCGAGCTGGTCGCTGAGCAAGAAAAAGCGGCAGGTTTGAAAAAAGTGCAGGTAAGCGCTCGTGCTAAAGGCGACCTGATCATGATGGGTATCGGTGGTTTCTCTCCGCTGGATGGCTTCATGAACAAGGCTGACTGGAAAGGCGTTTGTGAGAATTTCCAGATGGCTGACGGCACCTTTTGGCCTGTACCCATCACCTTGGATATCACCAAAGAAGATGCAGATGCCATTGAAATGGGTGAAGAGATCGCTCTTGAAGCAGACGGCGTGATCATGGCCACCATGAAGGTCTCAGAGAAGTACGAGATGACTGAGGCTGATAAGAAGTGGGAATGTGAGAAAGTCTTCATGGGCGAAGGCGAAGAGTCTGTGGACGGAAATTTCTGGAAGATTGCCCCGGAAGATCATCCCGGTGTTATCATGGTTATGAACCAGAAAGATGTAAATATTGCCGGTTCGGTAAAAGTCCTCTCTCAGGGCAGCTATCCTGACGAGTATCCCGGAGTCTACCTGACCCCGGCAGAGACCCGTGCTATGTTTGAAGAGCGTGGTTGGTCCAAGGTTGCTGCTCTTCAGCTGCGTAACCCCATGCATCGTTCTCATGAGTTCCTGGCCAAGATTGCTATTGAAGTTTGTGACGGCGTTTTGATTCACTCCCTGATCGGTAACCTGAAAGCTGGTGATATTCCGGCTGAGACCCGCGTCAAAGCGATTGAGATCCTGATTGAGAACTATTTTGTAAAAGATAACGTCATCAACGGCGGTTATCCCTTGGATATGCGTTATGCCGGTCCCCGTGAAGGCCTGCTCCACGCTACCTTTCGTCAGAACTACGGTATCACCGATATGCTGATCGGTCGCGATCATGCCGGTGTGGGTGATTTCTACGGTCTGTTCGAAGCGCAGGAAATCTTTGATCGTGTTCCGAAGACCGGCGAGGCTGGAAAAGATCTGCTCTGTCAGCCCATGAAGATCGACTGGACCTTCTACTGCCACAAGTGTGACGGTATGGCTTCTCTGCGTACCTGTAATCACGGCAAAGAAGATCGTGTTATTCTGTCCGGTACCAAACTGCGTAAGGCTCTTTCCGAAGGTGCCGAGGTCGTGGATCATTTTGGTCGTGACGAGGTTCTGGATCACCTCAAGAAGTACTATGCCGGTCTGACCGAGAAGGTTGAGGTCAAGATGCAGGGTGCTGCTTCTGGCGAATCCATGTAATTTCTGGATATTTTTGTGTAGGGGCAGACCTATGTGTCTGCCCGACATAAAGGGCGAACACGCAGGTTCGCGCCCTACAGTAGTCTTCTGTAAGGACGAATCCTGTACTGTTCGCCTTTTTTTACGGCAAGGCCTGATAATTCTCCGCCAGCTCATAGAGCTTGTCAAGATACTTTTCCCTCTGGGTGAGCCGATTGTTCGCCTCCATCTCCTCAATCAACCACGGAAGCTGCTCACTGATATCAAGTCCGTAGGTGTTCAGATGCTTTTTGTTCGCCTGATCAAGGATGAGAACAGCATAGTAGTTCACCAGCAGTCGCGTTCCCGGATCTCGCCGAAAGAGATAGGAGCGTCCCCCCAAGGTGTTGAGAAAAAAGCCTGCATACTCATAGGCCGCTGTAAAGGGGATTTTTAACCCCTTGTTGCCGCTGACACATTCCTTTCCTTCTGTACTGAGGCGGTACATCTCCGCTGCGATGTCTTCAAAACCTGCTGACTCTTGCTTCAATACCTTTTGCAAGAGGTGCATGTTATCTTTGCCCAGAATACGGAAAAAATGAGCCGTATTGGTGAGTATGGTAAACAGCTCATCGGTTTCATGGGTGACCACCGGTGGATTATTCAGGAGTTGTGTTGCCAAGGCGTTAAAATGTTCCTGAAACGGTCGGTCAGCGTTTATTGCTTCCGTGCTATAATCCTTTTTCTCAAGCGTATTGAAGAAATTACTGAGCGTCGGGGATACCTCTTTGCAACTGGGTCCAGAAATATTTTGCCCCTCTTTTTGTTGAATAGGCTTTGCTCTGTCTTCCGTTGTATGTTTTTCAATATCTGCCGGGAAAGAGAGAGCTTCTGTTGCGTCAGTTGGAGTTTCGACTGCCGAGGTGTTTTCGGGTTTCTGTTGATTCGGGAGAGAAGGGTCTGCTGAATCCTTCATTTTTACCGGTAACGGTTCAGCCTGTAATTCATCCTGCTCCGTAATATTGTTCTCGACAGTTTCTTTCTCTTTCGCACGGTTTTCTAAAATATTTTCAGGAGGGGAGTCTGTAGGGACTGATGTGACTTCCTGCGTTTCCTCCGATGGGCTGGAGAGTTGCGTTGTTGAGGATGCGGAGGCGTCAAACTCAGATGGAGCACTCGCTTGTTGGCGCTGAATTTCTCCCGATGAAAGAGGGGGGACGGGACTGAACACCTCTTTTTTTCGGGGTTCAGAAGTGAGCATGAACCATGCTCCGGCTGTTGCTGCTGTAAGTGCTACAGATCCGATTGCAATGGATCGAACGGTTGTTTTTTTCATAGGTTTTTTCCTCTTTTCCTCTTGAGCTGCTTTTATTCGCTTGGCACGCGATATGGTTTTCTCATGTTCGGGCCAAGAGGTTCATCGGTTCATCTTCTTGGTTCATCCTCTTACAACTCTGCAAGGTAGCTCCATTCGGCCAGAATGCAAGGAGAATGATGGAGGACGGTTTTAAGCCCCGGACTTCGTCATTATAGGTGATATTTTTCGCTAAATGAGGACACTGACCTTCTTTTAACAGTTTTCCTCTTGACGCTCCCTGCTGAAAGGGATAAATATCACAAACGAGTTTTTGAGTGCATAACGGTAAGAACCGCTGCGCAGCCCGTCCGACAGAGAACGGCTCAATCACGTACATAAGAACATTGTAATCTTGCTCTTATTATATTCTAAATTTTCCAGGAGGGAAGTCTTATGGCAGTCTATGTTACAGGCCACAAAAATCCGGATACCGACTCAGTCACCGCAGCCATCGCTTATGCCGAGCTGCTGAAAGCTGGCGGAGAAGACGCTATTGCGTCTATGCAGGGAGAAATGAATCCAGAGACGGAAACTGTTCTCAAGCGCTTTGGTGTGGCTGCACCGGAGATCATGACCGATGCCTCCGGTAAGACCGTGGCTTTGGTTGATCACAGTGACCTGAATCAGGCTCCTGACAACATCAGTGCAGACAGCGTTGTCGCCATTGTGGACCACCATAAGATCGGTGATGTTACCACAAATAACCCGATTTTTTGCTGTGTAAAGCCTGTTGGCTGCACCGGTACTGTTCTGAAGCAGCTTTATGACACCGAAGGTGTTGCTGTTGATCCCAAGGTAGCTGGCTTGATGCTGTCCGCTATTCTCAGTGATACGGTTAATTTTAAATCCCCGACCTGCACAGACGAGGACAAAAAAGCCGTTGCCGAGCTGAAAGAGATTGCCTCGGTTACAGATACTGATGAGCTGTTCATGGAGATGCTCAAGGCAAAAAGCGCTGTCGCCGGTGTACCTGCAAAGGATCTGCTGAACCGTGATTATAAAGATTTCGACATGAAGGGCAGCAAAGTAGGTTGTGGTCAGCTTGAGCTTGCCACCCTGGATCAGGTTGCTGATATTCGAGATGATCTCTACAAGGCGATGGAAGAGCAGAAAGCTGCTGGCGGTCATCACACCATCCTGCTTATGCTGACAGATGTTGTGAAAGAAGGGACTGAGCTGGTTGTTCTCTCCGACGATGCTTCTGTTGTAGAAGGCGCTTTTGACAGTAAGCTGGAAGGGAATTCTATGTGGATTCCCGGCATGATGAGCCGTAAAAAACAGACCATCCCCAATATGCAGAAGGCTTTCGGTTGTTGATTTGCTGCTGATTCGGAATTACTCAGCAGGCTGAATATTCTGTACGGGAGTTGAAAAGGATCGGCTTATGCCGATCCTTTTTTTATTTGTACTGCATCAAAAGAAGATCAAAAGAAGATCAAAGGAAAAAAGATGGCGGAAACCGTAGTAACCGTAGGGTTGGACGACAGGAGTTACTCTATTCGAATCAGTTCAGGCTTATTGGCGAAAATTGGACCTGATCTCAGGCAAAAAAATATAGGGGCAAAATACGGGATCATTGCTGATGATACTGTTGCGGGGTTGTACGGTAAACAGTGCATGCAATCCTTGGAGTCAGCTGGTCTCCGGGCTGAGCTTATCACCTTTCCTCATGGTGAAGCAAATAAACATATGGAAACAGTGGCCGCCTTGGCCAGCGAATTAGCGCAGCGTGGTTTTGACCGCAGCGACGCTTTGATCGCTTTGGGTGGTGGGGTGACCGGAGATATTACCGGTTTTCTTGCTGCTATATATATGCGCGGTATTCCCTTTGTTCAGGTGCCGACCACACTTTTGTCGCAGGTGGACAGCTCTGTGGGCGGAAAGACCGGTGTTGATCTGCCTGAGGGAAAGAACTTGGCCGGTGTTTTTTATCAGCCCAAGGCTGTGTATATTGATACGGATGTTCTGCATACCCTGCCCCCTGACGAGCTGCGGGGCGGACTTGCGGAAGTGATTAAATACGGCGTTATTCATGATGCGGATTTTTTCGCTTTTTTGGAGAAAAATAAAGATGCGGTCTTTGCCCTGCAACAGGATGTCATTACCCGGCTGATTGCCCGCTGCTGCGAGATCAAGGCCTGGGTGGTGGAGCAGGATGAACGAGAAGGCGGACTGCGCAGGATATTGAATTTCGGCCATACTATTGGTCATGCTGTGGAGGCGGCTTCAGATTTTCAACTTATTCATGGCAAGGCAGTGGCCATCGGCATGTGTGCCGCAGCGAAGCTGGCTGTCCGAACCGGTTGTTTAGCTGAGCAGGATGCTTGTGCAATCCAAGATCTGATTGAGCGGTATGAGCTGCCACGCTCTATACCGGCTGAGCTGGATAGGCAACTCATTAAGAAATATTTGCTGAATGATAAAAAAACCGTTGCTGGACGAGTCTGTTATGTTCTCCCTGAGGCCATTGGTCAAGTTATGATCACCGATCAAGTGAGTAAAGATGACCTTGACGCCGTGCTGCAAGGTGGTTAAGGTCTAATTCCGGTAATTGATCAGTTTTAGAGCATAATCTCTTTTTATAAAGTACATAGTTTACTCTTGCCATGCCTATTTACGAATTTTATTGTCAAGACTGCAACACCATCTTTAATTTTTTGTCCAGCCGCATTAATACGGAGAAGCGGCCTGACTGCCCTAAATGCGGAAAAAGAGCGTTGGATCGACAGATGTCCCGCTTTGCTGTTATCGGCAAGGCCAAAGAAGAGGATGTTGATGATCCGCTGGCTGGCCTGGATGAGAGTAAGATGGAACAGGCTTTTGAAGGCCTGATGCGGGAAGCTGAGGGGATGAACGAGGAGGACCCTCGTCAGATGGCGCAGCTAATGCGCAAATTTACCGATAAAACTGGGATCTCGATGGGAGAGCAGGTGGAAGAAGCACTTTCCCGGATGGAGTCTGGTGAGGACCCGGATCAGATTGAGCAGGAAATGGGCAGTCTTCTCGACGCTGATGATGCCTTTTCGCTGGATGGCCTGAAGAAGAAGCTTCGATCTGGCGCTCGTTCACCGATTCATGACGAAACTCTCTACCAACTGTAGCCACCACTATATATCATATAGAAACGGAGAATATTGTGGGGACGGATAATATCGTTTTTCTTGAAGCTCTGGAATGGTTTGATGAAACCGGCCAGGAACTGCTACATCGCTTGCCGGAGTCCGGTTCCGGGGAAATAAAGTACGGTGCTCAGCTGACGGTACGGGAAAGTCAGGCAGCGGTGATGTATTATAAGGGGCGGGCCGGAGACGCCTTCGGGCCGGGGCGTCACACCCTGAAGACCGGCAATATCCCTATCATTACCAAGATACTTTCTGCGCCTTGGGCTGGCACCAGCCCTTTGCGGGCTGAAGTCTATTTTGTCAATCTTAAGGTCTTTCCCAATCTGAAATGGGGAACCCGCGATCCTGTGGCCTTTCGGGATTCCGAATTGGGTTTTGTGCGCCTGCGGGCACACGGCGTCTTTAATATTCGCATTGTCCAGCCGGTACTTTTTATAAATACATTGGCCGGTACCATGGGCAAATATACAACGGAACAAATTGAGGGTTATCTGCGACGGGTTATTGTTTCCCGGCTCTATGATTATCTCGGTGAGACCCTGGATA
>CBFDDU010000163.1:0-7062 GCA_965603655.1 uncultured Candidatus Electrothrix sp.
CACTGCTTCAGACCTGAAACATGAGCTTGCATTTCCTGATCCGCAGGCGCTCACCGCAACAGAAGGGGAAGATAAGGATATCGAAGAGGCGGCGGAAAAATTTGTTGTCGCGGTGCTGGCCTTTGATCCCAATGATCCACAGCAGCAGAACGCCCGTGATGCCAATATTGCGGCAGTGGAAACGCTCGGCGGAAAAACACAGCAGGAGGCGGCGCACCGCAGCGCCATGCTCAAGCAGCCCATTCGTTCCCTGGCCGCCAAAAGTGACGATGGCGGTGAGGTAGCGCGTTCCCTTGTTGAACTGAATATGCAGGTTGACGAGCTGGATCCGGGGAAATTCGATTTTGAGGCTGGCTGGTTCGCCCGTCTCTTAGGCTGGATTCCCGGCATCGGCACGCCGCTGAAAAAATACTTTATCAAGTTTGAGCAAGCGGATACGGTTATTGACGCCATTGTCCGTTCCTTGAAAGAGGGCAAGGACCAGCTCGGCAGGGATAATATGACCTTGGTCGGAGACCAGAAGGCCATGCGGGGTTTCACTTTTCGTCTGGAAAAAACCATAAAGCTGGGCATGCGGATTGATGATCGGCTGAACTATGCCTTGGAGCGCGAAGTCGATCCGGGTGATGCCAAGGCGTCGTTTATCCAGGAAGAGCTGCTTTTTCCGCTGCGGCAAAGGATCCAAGATCTTCAGCAACAGCTAGCAGTCAACCAACAAGGAGTACTCGCCATTGAGCTCCTTGTTCGGAACAACAAGGAGCTGATGAAGGGTGTTGACCGGGCGATCAACGTCACCGTGAACATGCTGAGCGTCGCTGTCACGGTGGCCTTGGCGCTTGCGAACCAAAAAATAGTGCTGGAAAAGATCGAGGCAATCAACAAGACAACCAATAGGCTGATTGAGGAGACCGCTTCTCGCCTGAAGACCCAGGGCGCGGCCATTCAGAAACAGGCCGCCAGCACTCAACTCAGCATGGAATCGCTGACCAGATCATTTGCAGATATTAATGCAGCCTTGGATGATATTTCCACCTTCCGTAAAGAAGCCCTGCCTGTAATGGCTGAGAATATATTGGCTATGGATCAGATGACCTCTGAGGCAGAAGATCGGATTAAACAGCAGGAGCAGGGGAATCAGGCTGCACCCTCAATTGAGCTTGATTTTACCGGGGCCTAACCTTGCATGCTTGCAAAGCATTACCTGTCGAATTTGTACAATAAATTGATAACCTGGAAGAAGGCTTCAGATATAGGGCTATATCCTGTATTGTTTCCAGGTTATCGATACAGTTAGAGGGAAAAATGGGATCACCTAAAATATCAGCTATAAAGCGGCTATTCGCTGTCTCTGGAAATCAATGTGCATATCCAGGCTGCGACCTACCTCTTGTCGAGCCGAGCGGAACAGTGACTGGACAAATTGCTCATATAAAAGCGGCAAGTAAAAAAGGGCCGCGATACGATGATTCTCAACCTGAAGAAGAGAGGCATGGATTCAACAATCTTATTCTTCTTTGTGGCCGCCATCATACAATCATAGATACAGAAATCGCGGAACACCCAGATGAAAAGTTAATTAAAATAAAAAAACAGCATGAACAGTCTGGTCCTGTTGAAATTGCACCGTATATGGCATCTATTGCTCAAACCCTGCTAAGCACCTACCAGCATATAGTAATTCAAAACAATACGGGCCAAGTTGCTGTAAACAGCCCAAACGCAATTCAAACAAATACTTTAAATTTCAAAACAACAAAGGAGAAGGTTACTATCAGCCCTCCTAGCGGTTCGGTATCAAGCATATTAGATATGCGTTCATACATTGAGTATTTAATTTCAAAACATCAAGATTTCCAGAAGCAGCACAAAGAAAAAACAGGTGATTATAAATATATGGCAATTTACAATGCCATAAAGCGTGAGTATGGCCGTAAATGGCAGTTGGTTCCGGCTGAGCGTTTTGATGAGCTAGTAACTTTTCTACAAAAGAAAATTGATAACACAAAGATTGGTCGCATCAGAAAAAGCCGCAATCAAAAACGTTACCATAGTTTTGAAGAACATACACACAAAGGAAGGAAGGTATAAGTCGCTGTAAATATATATTTAATTTCGCCTTGATCCTTTTCTTCCAGAGTCTTCACTCCCCATACCCTTCATAATAATAGGATTGCTCTATCCCTTTAAAAATAATTTCTCGGTTGTTAATTTTATCGGTTAGGTTTGCTGACAAGAGGGTCCTGATTTCCAAATCATTGACCGGACTTCTTTCCATTGCTTGCAAATAAAGTATTTTATCTGCAAACTGCCAGTTGACTACTTTTTTCAGTCTTGTTTTCAAAATCATATCTAACCAAATACGCATAGCTCTTCCATTTCCTTCCATGAAAGGATGGGCGATATTCATCTCCACATATTTAGCTATGATTTCTTCGAAGGTCTCCTCTGGCATTTGCTCAATCTTTACTAAAATTTCATTCAAGTACAGAGAGTTGGCAAATCTGAAGTTTCCTTTTGCTATATTGTTTATGCGTATTTTTCCAGCAAAATCATACAGGTCATCAAAGAGGTAATGATGTATTTGTTGCAGGCCTTTTGTTGTACCAATTTCAATGTGATCAATATCGCCCGTTTCAAAGAGACGATAAGCGTTATTTAAACTTTTTTTATCAATATGTTGCATAGTAATTCAAAGATAAACCTCATTCTTCTTGAAAAAATTCTTCTTGAAGAAATCAATCCCGCCCGCTCTCCTCCCTGGTCAGAGTCTGAAACGAATCTGGATGCTTCAGATTGAATTCATGGGCATGCTGGAGAAAATCAGGATCAAAACCTTCTCTGCGTATGCAATCAATCAGCTCGGTAAATTCCTTACTCTGCTTCACCGCCGTGCTGCTCACGATGTCGGGCAACTGATAATCCGCCGTGATCTTCGCCCCTCGATTGACCTGACCGCCGTTTCCCCGATCATCAGTATAAAACTGGGACAAAACAATAATCCTGGTCCCGAGAAATGCGGCTTCTGCCAGATCATGGGTGACGAAAAAGACAGTCATCTTTTCCTGCTCCCAGAGTTCCATCAGAAACAGCTGCATATCCTCTCTGGTATCAGGGTCAAGAGCGCCAAAGGGTTCATCCATGACCAGAATTTTCGGTTTCATGATCAGGGACTGCCCAATAGCCACCCGCTGCTGCATCCCCCCTGACAGCTCATGGGGATATTTGTTTCCATGCTCGGCCAGCCGGATTTTCTCCAGCATCGCCGTTGCCTCCTCTTGAATTTCTTTGCCCGACATCTCCTTTGATCCCGGTCGTCCGCCAAGCCGCAGGCCCATGCTCACGTTATCCAGCACGGTCAGGTGGGGAAAAAGGGAATATTTTTGGAAAACAATCCCTCGATGGATGTCGGGTGGGCCCACGCTTTGCTGTTCGAGCAGAACTCGGCCCGCAGTAGGTATCTCGGCCCCGACTATTAGCCGCAACAGTGTTGATTTTCCGCAACCGCTGGGCCCGACCACCGTACAAAATTCCCCTCTGCTGACCTGAAAGTCGATATTATCCAGGATTACCTTGCCGTTATACGCCTTGTACACATCGATAATCTGGAGAAAACTAGGCTGAGAACTCATTTAGTACCTCCGCTGGCGGCATACCAGGGATAAAAACAGCGCATTATATGACGAAGCAGCCAGTCCATCACAAAACCCAAAAAGGTTATCCACAGCACATAGGGTAAAATTACATCCATAGCCAGATAGCGGCGCACCAGAAAGATCCGGTATCCCAGGCCGCTGCTGGCCGCAATGGCCTCCGCCGCAATCAGAAAGAGCCAGGCCGAACCCAGGGAAAGCCGGACCGCCTCAATGAGCCTGGGCATAATCTGGGGCAGAATAATCCGATAGGCGAGCTGAAACTGAGAGGCTCCCAGGGTGGCGGCCTTGGTCAGCTGTTCACGGGGGAGCTTGTGGACAGCCAGCCGGATATCCCTGGTGATCAAGGGAAAAATCCCGAGGAAGATCAACACAATTTTTGCCGCTTCATCCACGCCGAAACTGATAAAGAGGATGGGAAGAACAGATAGCGGGGGGATCATGGAGATAAAGGTGACAAACGGGTTCAGGGCCGCATTAACCCCCGGAAACAGGCCTATATTGAGACCGAGCAGGAGAGCTGTAAGAGCGGCGAGTCCTGTACCGATCAGCAGACGTTTCATGCTGGCAAGGGTGTCGTTGAGCATGAGATAGCTGCCTGTCCGGCGATTCTTCTCAAAGGCCATATGCTTGACCGCAGCTGTCATCTGAGAAATCTTCGGCAAGAGCTTGTCTGCCGGATTGTCCCTGTGGCGGATTTCCGACGCACCCAGATAGACAATCAGCAGAACAGCAAAGGGCAGGACCGCCAGCACTATGCTGAACACCTTGCCGGGTCGGGCGTGAATTCCCAGGAAACGGGGCGGTTTTCGTGTCGGTTGTTCCGGTGATCTTGCCACGACAGTTATACTCCCTGCTGTTGCGTGTTGATGAAAATGATTTTTTTTGGAACGGTGTAGGGGCAGACCTGCGTGTCTGCCCGGTATAACAAGGGCGAACACATAGGTTCGCCTCTACAATCGCGCACAAAAAATGAGGATCTTATTTTTTGATAACGTCCCTACTGCATATACTTTGCCGTAAAACGGAGCTTGATATTCTTTTTATCGCCCAGCACAGAGCCGTCATCAAAGGCAATACCCACGATATCCGCTGAAGGGGCGGACTCGCCGTAGAGACCTTTTGCATAGGAAAACTGACGTACCTCTTCCATGGTTTCTTTCGGTTTTGCTGATGCGGCAAAAGCAGCAGCATCTGCGGCCTTGTAGAACATGGCCGTGGTCGCGAGCTGCTGCTTGAATTCGTCAACCGTGCCGCCTGAGGCCTGGGCCATAGAGGCTATAGCCTCTTCTTTTTTCGGACCATCGCTCTCCAGGATCGCCATAGTTTCGTACCAGGCACCAACTAGGGCTTTTTTCAGTGCTTCCGGAGCATCGGTTCGTACCACCATCAGGTCGATAATTTCACCGGGAATGCTTGAGGAATCAAAGACCCGCACCGAGCCGGGTGCCCGCAGGGCCTGCATCAAGGGCGGGTTCCAAGTGACGGCGGCACCTTCGGGATCGGCAGTGAAAAGAGCTGCGATATCCGCATCGCTGGTATTGATCAGTTTGACATCCTGTTCGCTCATGCCGTTCATGTCCAAGGCCCTGGCCAACAGGTAATGGGACACAGAAAGTTCCACCAGAGTGATTGGTCGTCCTTTCAGGTCTGTTACCTTGGTCCCTTTTTTCATGATAATACCGTCGTTGCCGTTGGAAAAATCACCGACGATCACGGCGGTCGAGTCGATTCCTCCCACAGCGGGGATGGTCAGGGCATCCATATTGGTCATGGTGCAGGCAGCAAATTTTCCTGTGGTATAGAGATTGATAGACTCAATATAATCATTGACCAAGGTCAACTCGATCTCAATATTATACTTATCCGCCCATTTCTTGAGAATCCCACTCTGTTGGGCATATCCCCAGGGCTCCCAGCCAGCGTAATGCGACCAGGCAATGTCAAATTTCTCTTTTTTCTCCGCTGCCTGCAGCGGGGAAATGAAGAAAAGCACAGCGGAAAGGACGACAGCGGCTGTAAGCCGCACGACTGGTGACTGATGTTTCATCGGATTCTCCATAGATTATTTCACTAAAAAAGCGGCTTTCCCGCCTGTATCATCTCGGCGTTGTTTCACGCGGTATAAAAGTACATAAAATATCACCATAACTCGACCTTGTCAATGGATCGGTCGGAATGCCGGGGCTGTGTCCCGCCTTGCTTGCCTCTCCAGCTGCTTATGGCGTTCTTGATGCCACCCTTTTTCCCTCCAAAGCAGAAAAACATTCCAAAACCTCCTTGCATCTGCTCACCGGATAATGGTAAACAAGGCATGCATAAAACCGTATTCTTATTTTCTGAGCTGCCGATTTTTACGCTATAGTTCTACACTATAGACAAGAGATCTTTTATTTCAAAGAACTGGAGAAAAATACCATGGCTGTTGTTGCCCCGTTTCGTGGCGTGCGTTACAACCCGGAGAAAATTAAACGACTGGAAGATGTCGTCACCCCGCCGTATGATGTTATTTCCACTGACGACGAGAAAAAACTGCTGCAAAAAAATCCCTATTCCATGATCAATCTGGATCTGCGCAATATCTCGCAGGGAATAACCGAGGATGACGGGCGTTACGAGCAGGCTCGGGAACGGTTTCAGGCCTGGCAGGACGAAAACGTGCTTATCCAAGATGAGCAGCCAGCCATCTATCTCTACTATATCGACTATAACCATCCCAGCGGTAAGCGCCTGACTCGGAAAGGTATCGTCAGTCTGGTCGGGCTGGCGGAATTTGCCGAAGGCATTGTCAAGCCCCATGAAAAAACCTTTTCCGGGGTGATCAGCGACCGTGTGCAACTCATGGAGACCTGCAAGGCCCAGTTCAGCCAGATTTTTTCTATCTATGCTGATCAAGAGCAGGAGATCATCAGCCGTCTGGAAAAAATTCGGGAAGCAGAACCGATGCTGCAAGTTGATGATCAGAATGCCAACACCCATACCCTCTGGCGAGTGACCGACAAAGAGGCCTTGGAGTTTGTCCACCGCTTCTTTACCGACAAGCCGGTGTATATCGCGGACGGGCACCACCGCTATACCACAGCCCTGGATTGCCGCAGGCGAGCCTTAGCCGCCAATCCTGATCTGCCTGCTGATCATCCCTGCAATTATATCATGATGTACCTCTGTGCCTGCGAGGATCCTGGCCTATCTGTTCTCCCCACCCATAGGCTGGTCCGCTGGCCCGGCCCCATGACAGGAGATCAACTCCAGGAACGGATGCAGCAGGGCATGACAGTGACTGAAGTCACCCAGGGTGGCCGCGAGACCCTGATTGCCGAAGTGCTGAACAGAATGAATTAAGCCGATAACAGCGGCGGCATGCCTGACTTTGGTGTCAACCATCCCGGCGAAGACCGAGCCTTTCTCCTGC
>CBFDDU010000164.1:0-6998 GCA_965603655.1 uncultured Candidatus Electrothrix sp.
TCAGAAATCGAATTGGTGCATGGTGAAGAGTTTCAAACCACCGACGAGTTACTGGAAAAAGTCACCGCCCACCACCCGGACCTGATCTGCACTTATCGGAATCTGCATAGCAAGGCTTGGAAATTTCAGCACAGTTTGGGAGAACATCTGGATGTGCTCCTCCAGCGAAGTAATGCGCCCGTACTGGTCATGCCGCATCCGGAAGCCGGGTTTGCCAATCTTGATGCGCTCCGGGAGACGAAAACGGTCATGGTGATGACCGGTCAGCTGGTCAATAATCACGCATTGGTGAATCATGCCATCAGCTTTGTCGCACCGGAAGGTGAACTCTACCTGACCCATATCGAAGACAAGGCCGTCTTTGAACGCTATATCGAGGCTATCTCAAAGATTCCCTCCATTGATACCGATGATGCGCGAAAACATATATCGCACCAGCTCCTCCAAGATCCCCTCAATTACATCACCTCCTGTCAGGAAATACTGGAGGAAAAGGGACTGTCACTCAAGGTCCATCCTCTGGTCAGCTTCGGGCATCACCTGACAGAATATCGGCAGGCGGTGGAATCGCATGCAGTCAACCTGCTGGTCATGAATACCAAGGATGACGAACAACTGGCCATGCACGGTCTGGCTTATCCCCTGGCGGTTGAATTGCGCCAACTCCCCATCTTGATGCTCTAAATTATGGAACATGCCGTCACCCATGCCTCGCATGGCACCACCATTTTTTTTACCGGTGTTCTCATCCTACTGATTGCCTCTTTGGCCCTGGAAGAAAAGATACACGCAAAGAAATCCCTGATTGTCGGCTTGTTTGCCGCTGCTCTCTTGCTCCTGGACGGGGCACTGGGCCTGCTGCCCTTTGGCCCGATTACCCTACCCAATGGTCATGCCCTGGATATGCCGGTGTACATTGAAGCCATCGACTGGGGGGTGATCGCCATCATTATCGGCTCAAGCATTTTTGTCGATGTGACCTCCCGCTCTGGCCTCTTTACTTGGATCGCCATCAAACTCACCAAGCTGTCCTGCGGTGATCCGCTGAAGCTGCTCTGGTACTACGGTCTCATGACGGTGGTGTTCTCTGCTGTGCTGAACAACGTGACCGCCATGATTATTATCGGCTCCTTATCAGCGGTCTCACTGAAAAGATTGCGGCGAGAAGAACTGCTGCTGGGCTTTTTGCTGATTGAGGGCTTACTCACCAATGTGGGTGGCTTGCTGACCCTGATCAGTTCTGTGCCGAATATTATTATCGGGACCACCGCCGGTATCAGCTTTGTTACCTTCTTCCTCAAGGCCAGTCCTTACGTACTCGTAACTACCGGTGCGACCATCTGGTTAGGCGCTCGTCTCTTCAATATCAAAAAACTGAGCGATGCCGAGGAGATCGCTGCGGCCAAACAGCATGTTGCTGGCTTTGATGAAAAGGATGGGATCGAGAGCCAAGGATTCTTCTGGTTCGGTGTTGTTATGCTGGCTGCCTTTATTTTGGTGATCGCTACCACCTCGGTTCTGCCGGTGATCAGCAGCTTGGGGATGGGCTACGTGGCCCTGACCTTTGCCCTCATTATGCTGATTCGGTACAAGCATGAAGTGGAGCAATTCTATAAGGCCGTTGACTGGGATCTGATCGGCTTTTTCATGGCCCTGTTTGTGGTGATCCATATGCTGGAATACGCCGGGGTGCTGGACCTCATAGGACAGGGGATTACTTGGATCATCGGTGAAGATGAAAATCGTTTCGGGGTCGGTGCCCTGCTTGTCTCTTCCGCCGCCTTTAGCAGTGTCACGGATAATATTCCTTTGGCTGCCATGCTCGGCAAAATCCTCGCAGCCCAGGGAACCGCAGGTGATTCATCGCTCTGGTGGTCAGTGATCTTCGGTGCCAACCTCGGCGGCAACCTGACGCCCATCGGCAGTGCATCAACCTTGGTTGCGGTCACCATTATTCATAAACACAAGCTCAAACTGTCCTTTGGCGGTTTTGTTATCAAGGCCTTACCCTTTGCGGCAATGCATATCCTCCTTGCGACGATATATGTGCTGGTGTTTCTCTGATTTTTATGATTTTTTTATCAATACAAACCACCTACTTCATCAATATTGCATGATCGCTCTTCAATGATTGTCATTGAATGACGCCGCCAATATAGAGCTGTATGAATTTACAAAAGAAAAACATGAAGAAATTAGAAGACCTTAGGCATTCACTGGATACTCTCGACAGTGCATTGATCTCCATTCTCTCAGAGAGGTTTAAACGCACTTATGAGGTAGGTGTTTTTAAAGCCGAAAACAATCTTCCTTCCGTTGATGAAGAAAGGGAAAGAAAACAATTTGAAAGGATTAAACAATTGGCAGGCAACCATGGGTTGGAGCCAGAGATTGCTGTTAAGGTTCTGCGTCTTATTATCGACGAGGTGGTAGAAAAACATAAAAAAATTCAGGAAAAAACCGAAATAGTCCTCAACACCGGGGTGACTATCGGCGGCAACAACAAACAATAATAATACCTATGGACGCAGCAACCCAACGCTTCATACGCATCGGCACAGCCAGCATCGGCCTCATCGGCCTAGATATCGCCCTCAACACCATCGCCCGCCAAGAGATGAGCGAAACCGAGGCTGTTGCTTTCCTCTTCACCGAGGTCAGCAGACAAAACTATATCCCTCCGGGCAACCAGGAGAAATACAAACAGGCCCTCTTGACCGCCTTTCGCAAGCATTGCAATATCGCAACAGAGGAAGAAGGCTTGGTTATTCGCATCTTTGGCACCGGCTGCGTCAGCTGCAACAGTCTCCAGATCCTGGTGATCGAGACCCTTGACCGCCTCAAGCTGGCCGCTGATATTGAACAGATTCACGATCCCGATGAGATCGGTCGAGCCGGGGTCACCATGACACCCGCCCTGATGATCAACGGAACCATAAAAAGCACCGGCCTCATACCTACCCCGGTACAGGTCGAACAATGGGTACAGGAAGCAAACCATGAATAAACAACCTCATCTCTTAATCGCTTGGCTTGAACAGGCAGGCGTTGCCCATAATTTTGCTGTCCCCCTGACGTACAGCCTCATAATTTTTGCGGTCGTTCTCGCGGCCCTGTTAACAACCTGGATCGTTCGCCGCACGCTGGTCAGCACCCTTATTACGCTCATCCGCAATAACCGCCTACACTGGGATGACGCCCTGGTAGATCATTATTTTTTCACCCGACTGTCCTGGTTTGTCCCGGTGCTCATCTTCTATATTGCCCAGGATATCCTCCTCCCTCCTGATTCCCAAGGGGTGGAGCTGCTCCGCCGCCTGATTATTTGCGGATTCATCCTGGCCGGAGTCCGGGTAATCAGCGCCCTGCTCAAGGCCGTCAACAGTATCTATCGCTCCCGCCATCTCCAAACCGGCAAGACTATTCGGGGCTATATCGACGCCATAAGGATCGTCTCCTATATCTTATGCGCCATCTTGCTTATCAGTGCCCTCACCGGTCGTTCCCCTTGGGGCCTGCTTTCCGTCATGGGTGGCTTGACCGCCCTGACCATGCTCATCTTTCGCGACACCATTCTTGGTTTTATAGCCGCTATCCAGCTTACGACCAATGATATGATCAGAGTAGGCGACTGGATTGAGATGGAATCCCACGGCGCGGACGGCGATGTCATAGAGGTGTCCATCCACTCGGTTCGGGTGCGCAACTGGAATAAGACCATCACCACCATCCCCACCTATGCCATGATTGCCAATCCCTTTAAAAATTGGCGCGGCATGACAGAGTCCGGGGGACGTCGAATCAAACGGGCCCTGCATCTTGACATGACCTCAATCCGTTTTCTGACTGATGATGAATTGGATAAACTGGAAGAAATTCGTATCCTGCGGGAATACCTCCGCAGCAGAAGGGAGGAAATAGGAAAATACAACAGGGCACGGGGAGCGGAGACAAGCGGGACAATCAACGGACGCTCCCAGACAAATATCGGTCTTTTTCGGGCCTATATTGCAGCATGGCTTCAGGAGCACCCCAAAATCCATAAGAAGATGACCTTTTTGGTCCGGCAACTGGAACCCGGCCCCATAGGTATGCCTCTGGAGATCTATGTCTTCAGTAATGATCAGGTCTGGGCCAATTACGAGGCCTTGCAGGCGGACATCTTTGATCATCTCATCGCCATTCTGCCCCACTTTGATCTGCGCGTTTTTCAGCAGCCTTCCAGCTACGATTTCAGAACATTCTCCAAAAGCGACCCAGCACTGATTGAGGCTGACTGAGCAATTAGCGCGGCTTCACAGCAGTCTGTGCCAAAAGCCGCGCTCCTGCAACGATGAACGTTGAACAAATGCCCAGTAGGGATTCAACAAGAAATATTCTACCCACTATTTCGGGTGCCATAGGGGCAAACCTGTGTGTTTGCCCTTTTATGCCGGGCAGACACGCAGGTCTGCCCCTACAATTCCATACCTGAAAACGGGGATTTTATTTCTTGTTGGTTTCCTTACACTTCCTGCACAGTGTAACTGCACTCGGCAATAATTTCCTCTCGACTATACGGGCAATCATCCGATTGCCTATTCGGGCATTCTGCATCGTACCATCTGTTTCCGGCAAGCGTCATTGCCGCATCCTTGGACTCGGCTTTCACGGTGTACCTCTGCTGATCCATCTTGCAGGTACAGGCCTCGGCTCGTTTCCCCGGTTGAATCTTTACCGTGTATTTCGGCATAATCAGGACCTCCTTGCTTACATTTTCTTTGAAGAACAAACTCAGCCTTGTAGCAGACAAAAATGACCGTCTGCAATTCGAAATGCTCCAACATAACATTATCTTTGAGAAAGAAAAGAAAAAAAGCCGCAAGAAGTACAAGTTTATATTGTCCAGAATATCGATAAATGTCTCTACAAGAGAGGGCTGGGTAAGTAAACGAGCAAGCAGGAGAGTAATGGAAATTCATTGGCTTTAACTCGTGTATCCGCTATGATCACCTTATGATACGAGCGAAATAAGACGAGAATACAATCCCTCCCTTCTGTTAAAGGACAGCGTAGGACATCCATGACCAGCCCTTACATCTGCCTCTTTTCTTCTCTCGGTAAAAAGGATACCGCCGAGGTCGGCGGGAAAGGGGCAAACCTAGGCGAGCTGACCAAAGCAGGCTTTCCGGTCCCTCCCGGTTTTGTGGTCACCGCCCAGACATATAGCAATTTCTTTACATCACTTTGTCTGGAAAACAAACTGAATCAACTTGCCAAGGCCCAACCCAAAGAGCTGGAACGATACTGCGCCCCGATCCGCGAGAGCATAACCTCGACTGAGCTGCCTTCCCTCCCTTCCCAGACCATTCTGAGCGCCCATGAACAGCTTGTCCAGGAAAGAGGGGATGATCTTCTCTGTGCCGTGCGCAGTTCCGCAACCACAGAAGATCTCCAGGATGCCAGTTTTGCCGGGCAACACGGGACCTATTATTATGTTGACCAGAGCAACCTGCTCCACATGATCCGCTCATGCTGGGCCTCGCTCTGGAATACCGAGGCGGTCAGCTATCGCCTTGCCCGTGGGATTGAGCATGGTGCTGCGCAGATGGCTGTGGTGGTACAGGAAATGATCCGGGCTGAGGTTTCAGGCATTACCTTTACGGTCAACCCGGTTTCGGGTGCAGAGGAAATCATCACCGAGTCCTCCTGGGGTATGGGGGCCGCCATTGTTGACGGCAGAGTGACACCGGATCGCTACATCCTGGACCGTAACACCTTGCAGCAGCGCGAACGCCGAATCGCCCGCAAGCGTTTTATGGTTTCCTCCTCCCTCCGGGCCGGTGCCGAATCCCGGTTAGAAGAAATTCCCCCAGATATGCAGCAGCAGGAAACGTTGCCGCCTGATCACCTCAACACCGTAGCAACCTGGGCCATCCGGGCAGAAGAGTATTTCGGCTCGCCCCAGGATCTGGAATGGGCCATTACTGATAATGCCTTCTATCTGCTCCAGTCCCGCCCCATCACCGCGATAGGGGGCGACGAACGAACAGAAGATCCTGCGGGGCAGTATGTCCTGGGCAAACCCTATATAGAGAATCTGACCGAACCGCTCACCCCGATGACGGCGGATCTGCTCTCACGGGTGCTCTTTCCCGCAGCCCGTCTCATCGACGGACGGCTCTACCTTGATTTCAGATTTCTGCGGCCTCTTCTTCCGTTCAGGCTTTCCGATCAGGAGGTGGCCGATCTGTTCTACGACCTGAGCATCAATATCCATCTGCCGCTCAGGCGGATTGCTTGGCTGAAGCTCCCTTTGCTTTTTCTCCTGCTGCTCTACGGATATCTCATCCTTGGCGTACTCTTTGCCCGCACCCGCAAGATGCCCGATGATTTTATGGATCGCTTCAGAAGCCTATGCCGGGAGGTGGAAAGCAACCCGAACTACGGTCCAGCCGAAGCCCTGCAACGCCTTTGGATCATGCCTCACTTACTCGATCCAATCGGCAATGCTCCCATGATGGCAAATTTTTCAGCAGCCCGCAGCATACTCTTTCCCAGCCTCTTAAAGATGTTTACCCGGCATTGGCTGCCTAATGCCCACCCGAATACGCTCCCCCGACTCTGCTCCGGCCAGGAAGGGGTTCTTTCCGCCGAGATGGGCCGTGAAATCAGAGCACTTGCCCGAGAAGCAGCCAGCGATCAGGCAGTGCGTGATTTGCTCCTGCAATGCCCGGCAGAACAGGTATTGGATACAATCAGGGAGGTACCGGAGGGGAAAAATTTCCTCCGCCTCTTTGATCAATTTTTAGCAAAACACGGGCACCGGGCCGTGCGGGAACTTGAGCTGCAATCTCCTCGCTGGGAGGAAAATTCGGGTCAGGTTATCGGCATGATACGCAATTACTTGCTCACGGATGCGGATGGGAGGCAACCGAAAAAAATACCTGCACAGAGTCGGGCCGCACTGAAGACCGAGCTGCGGCAGCAGCTTGAACGCCTCCCTCTGGAGCGTTTTT
>CBFDDU010000165.1:0-6974 GCA_965603655.1 uncultured Candidatus Electrothrix sp.
TGGGATAGTGTGGCGAAGGCTGCATAAAAAACCGCACTTTTAATCACACCCCCTTCAAAGGCTTTTTGCAGCACCGCTTCGCGGTAAATTACCAGTTTGTCTTTGGCGGCCTTGAGATTAGCAACGCCGTTGTCCAGTTCGCTGAAGAGCTGTTCTATTTTTGCGACGAGGGCTCGTTGTTCGGGGAGCGGGGCGAGAGATATTTTTATTTCTCGTAGATTATTAAGGTTAATCCCCAATACGGTAGTCCCGCTAGAAACCTTAACAATTTTCCGTTCAATATTTTTGAAGACATAAAACAGAAATGGAGTGCTGAGAGTGATTTTCGGCTTAACGATTTTTAAATCTTGATTGATTGCAGTCTTAATCTTCGTAATTATTGGTTTTCCAGGACTAATTCTAGTACCGATAATTATTTCGTTAGGTAAGGCCAAGTTGGTTGAACTGTTTTCTAGCCCATTCTCCGTGATGTAATCCTTTGTTTTGTTAAGGTAATCCCCTTTGATATCTTTGATGGATGCCCAAGGGATAGGGCCGTTCCAGAAATCAGATATTTTTTTGCTTGGTGTCCCACCTCCCACAAAATTGCAAATTTCTCCCAAGTTAACCTCAATCCAATCTTCCCGCATACTCAATAATCTCCCAATAACAGCCTGTTGCGGGAACTCCCCGTTTCAGCACATTTAGATTTTCTACCAACCTTCTACCAACCCTTTCTACCAACCTTTTTTTCTCCGACGTTTCAATCCGACTCGGGCCGTGACTTGGGCCGTGACTCAGGCCGCAACTCGGGAGCAGCAAAAAACTATCTTTCCGGTAATGCCGGGCAGACACACAGGTCTGCCCCTACGAGATGTGGAATTCCAGAGCAATTGTAGGGGCGGAACCTATGTGTTCGCCCTGGATGTCCCTAGTAATTCTGTATAAAAAAAGGGGGTTGCTGGTGCCCAAGCTCTGCTTGGGCACCTTAAATACAGAAGCTCCGCTTCGAGAAATGAAGCAGAGCTTCAGAAAAAGTAGTTCCCAAGCAGGAGCTTGGGAACCAGGCAACCAGCCAAGAGTATAAAAATTTTCTCCGACGTTTCTCCGACGCTTCTCTGGTGTTTTTATTTGATGTATTTCCGACATGTTATCGAAATTTCTCCGACGCCTTTCCGAGTTTTCTCCGACGTTTGTCTCCGACGTTTTCAAATCGACTTGGGCCGTGACTCGGGCCGTGACTTGGGCCGTGACTTGGGCCGTGACTCAGGCCGCAACTCACGCCGCCAACCTCTCATTCAATTCATCCAAAATATCCCCCATCCCATCACCAAAAAGCTGATACATCTTCCCTCGGCCCCCGTGCGCATCAAAGGGCGTAAAATCCAAATCATCCATTGCTACATGAAAGCTGGTGCAAATATGCTCCTTGAGCATCCGCAACCAGTCCATTTGCTCTTCCGTGAATTTCAAGGCCCCGGCCTGTTTACCGAACACCCAATCCTGGAAATTTTTATCCACGGTTGCAGTATAGGGGGTCAGCTGTTGATCAATCCCGGTGACCCGCCGGATCAGAGAAACCAGGGCGACCAAGGCCTCTTTGGGGCTGCGCCCTTTCACCTCTTCCAGCTGGGCATAGGCATCCCAGACATAATGGGGCGCAAGGAGCGGTCGTTCCAATTGCAGATTTTCCAGCACCTCCTTAATCATGGCAAAGGTCAGGTCGCGCCGTTGAAAGGGCTGATCGTAAAAAATAGCCAGAGCCGTGATCTCATCCTTATGGGCCGCGATATACTCGCTGAAATCCCGCACCACTTCCTCGGCTTTTTCTGTGGAATAGGAATCCCGTTCCGCCCTGAGCAGGGTGTCGATATTTACCCTGTCAATGATCTGCTCATGGATCTTGCGGACATTTTCCAGGTACTGATTCAGTTCCCCGGTAAAGACCGAGGCGGCCTGACCGCGCAGCTGCTCCAGCTGCTGAGCAACAGCTCGTTCTTGGGCAGCGGGATCTGTAGCCGAATCAGTAACTGGGTTTCCTGCCTGAACCTGTGTACTCATTGTCTCGATAATATCAGGATCATAAGCAGCCAGCAGGTCGCGGGCGATGCTGTTCAGGTTTTTGCCCTGACTCAGCTCGGTAAAGCGTTCTTTCTCCCGGTCCGTCAGTTTTTTGTCCAGCCGGATCAGGCGATTGGCCAAAGAGGTGAACAGATCTTCATCCTGAGCCCCCATTGCCGCAGCCGCCAGCAGATCCTTGAGCGGCACTCCCGGTTTGCGCTCCAGGGGCCGGGAATCGGTTTTCTTGGATTTAACCGCGCCCACCGCATCAATGAGGATGAAATGGCTCTTGGTATGTTTTGCCGTACGGGTGACCCTTTGCAGATCGTCAAAGGAGACAGTTCGGGTGCCCCGTCCTTTCATCTGCTCAAAATAATTGCTGCTTTTTACGTCCCGCAGAAAGAGCAAGACCTCCAGGGGCTTGACATCCGTGCCTGTGGCGATCATGTCCACAGTGACTGCGATGCGCGGGGCCCAGGAATTGCGAAAGCGGTTCAGAACCGATTTGGGATCTTCGCTTATGGTATAGGTGATCTTTTTGCAAAAGTCATTGCCCTCGCTGAATTCCTCCCGGATGGCGGCAATAATATCATCGGCATGGGAGTCGGTCTTGGCAAAGACCAGGGTCTTGGGCACTTCAAAGACGCCCTGTTCATCAAAACGATCCGGAAAGATGGTGGGCAGGCTGTCCCGGAAGGCCCGGATGATGGTCCGTATCTGGCTGGGATTGACCACATCTTTATCCAGTTTTGTCGGGCTGTAACAATACTCTTCATCAAGATGCTGCCAGCGTTGGCTGCGGGTCAGCTTTCCTCTGCGCTCAATGTACTCCTCTGCCTGGATGGTGGCCCCGTCCCGGCTGATTGCGGTTTCAATGGTAAAGACATCATAGGGCACATTGACCCCATCAATGATAGAGGCCTCGTAGGTGTATTCACTGACTACATTTTCATGGAAAAAGCCAAAGGTGCGCTTATCAGGGGTGGCGGTCAGGCCGATGAGAAAGGCGTCGTAATATTCCAGCACCTGCTTCCAGAGATTGTAGATGGAGCGGTGGCATTCATCAATGATAATGAAATCAAATTGCTCAATGGGGTTCCTGGCGGAATAGGCCACGGGCATGGGCTCTTTTTTCCGCCATTGCCAGCCCTGTTCATGGGGATTTTCCTGCTCAAGATCCTCTGCCAACTCCTGCCCTTGCAGGATGGAGTAGAGCCGTTGGATGGTGGAGATGCAGACCTGGGCGTCCGAGGCGATATAGCCGGAGCTGAGCCGCTGGACATTATAGAGCTCCGTGAATTTTCGGTTATCGTCAATGGGCTGGTATTTCAGAAATTCCTGCTCAGCCTGTTCTCCCAGATTCCTGGTATCCACGAGAAAGAGGATGCGTTTTGCCTCTGCATGTTTGAGCAGGCGATAGACAAAGGTGCAGGCGGTGAAGGTCTTACCAGCCCCGGTGGCCATCTGAATCAGGGCCTTGGGCCGGTTTTCCTGAAAGGATTTCTCCAGATTCTCGATGGCAGTGATCTGGGCAGGGCGCAGGCCTTCCGGGCTCAGGCCGGAAATATGCTGCAAGCGAGTCCGTAGGTTTTCCTTGTGTTCGAGCCATTCCAGCAGGGTCTTGGGCTGATGAAAATGAAAGACCGGTCTGGAGCGGGGTTTGGGATCGCGGCGATCCGTAAAGCGGGTCAGGATACCGGTGGATTCGTAGATAAAGGGCAGGGGTTCTTTGTTGAGCTTGTACTGCAAGGTTGCTGCGGCATAGTATTCGGCCTGATCCTCATGGGTTGTCAGCCGTTCGCCTTCTTCAACGCGCTTAGCCTCAATCACCCCCACCGGTTTTCGCTGCACAAACAGGACATAGTCGGCAGGCCCGGCATCTGTCAGGTATTCCCGGACTGCCACCCCGTCTGCTGCGGACAGGTTGACCTCTTTTTTCGACTGCACAGCCCAGCCTGCCTCGGCAAGCATTGTGTCGATGATCGCTCGTGCGCTTTGTTCCGGTTGCTGATCGGTCATGGTTTGTTGCTCTTACGCATGATATTTTTACTGGTGCCCAAGCTCTGCTTGGGCACCTTGAATACAGAAGCTCTGCTTCGAGAAAATGAAGCAGAGCTTCAGGAAAAACAGTTCCCAAGCTGGAGCTTGGGAACTAGGTAAAAATAATCAAAGGGCAGATCAGGATTTTTCAGCCGCTCATCGTCCAGCACAAAGCCCTTGATGATGAATTCCTTGATATAGCGGGTGGCCCATTGGCGGAAGCGCGTGGCAACATGGGATTTGATCCGGTAGCCCACAGAAATAATGGCATCCAGATTGTAAAAAGCTGACTGTTTCATGTTTGTCCCTTTGTATCCCAAGGTATAACGTAGCAGTTCATGGTATTTTTATACGCTCCCTGCTTGTCGTTCGGATAACCCTTTGACACTGTTTACCGCAGAACCTGTTTCCCTTCAATCGGATTATGTTTTTTTCTATGATCTCAGGAAGGCGGGAAATGCAGTTGTTCATAAAATCAGCATTGACCCTGCCTGCTGTATACGGTAACCTGCCGTTGTTCCTGTTGTCGTAGGGGTACGGCATGCCGTGCCCTTACGCATGATGACCTGCCATAATTTTTTTTCAGTTAATTTTACCTTTTGTTCCCCATGCGTAGCCTCACCTTGCTTACCTTATTGATCCTGTGTTTGTTTTCTCTCTGTACTGTTGGCTGTGAAAATACCGATACCAGGCTTGTGACGGAAGCAGGCCTTGATGCGGTGCGGGCGGTCGCCCTTTCAGATAAGGCGGTCCAGCAAATGGCGGTCAGATCCTCCGCCTATGCGGACAGCAAAAAAAGAGTTGCTCCGGCCACCAGTAAATATGCTCGGCGTCTCAAACGCTTGGTGGGCGACCATTACCAGGAAGGCGATCTGACCTTTAATTATAAGGTCTATTTGGCCCTGGAGGTCAATGCCTTTGCGATGGCGGACGGGACCATTCGGGTCTACAGTGGGCTGATGGATATGTTCACAGATGATGAGCTGCGCTTTGTTATCGGGCATGAGATGGGCCATGTAGCCCTGAAGCATATCCATAAAAAGCTCAAGATGGCCTATGCCTCCAGTGCTGTGCGTAAGGCCATCGCCGCAACCGATAGCACCGCAGGCGAGATTGCCCGTTCCCAATTGGGCGGCTTTGTCCAGGTGTTGATGGGGGCCCAGTTTTCTCAGTTGGAAGAAAAAGAGGCGGATGATTATAGCCTCGTCTTTATGAAGGAAAAGGGCTATGCGCCGCAGGCTGCTGTTGCCGCTCTGAAAAAGCTTGCTACTCTGGGAAATGATCATTCCTTTTTATCCAGTCATCCAGCTCCGGGCAAGCGGGCAGAGCGTTTGCAGATGCAGCTTGATGGCAAGGCCGTCAGTGTTGCCGAGCAGAAAAAAGGTTTATGGGCAAAGGCGGTGGGCCTTGTGGTCTTTGTGGTGAATCTACTGGTTAGCCTCCTGCAATGGCTGGCCGGGCTTCTGTGATTGTTTATGATTGGATTGCTTAGCCCCATGCTTGCTGTCAGCTGCACTGAACCTGCTGAACCTACCTTATTGGCCAAAGCCGAGAAACTGGTAGCCCAGCTCAATCTGCCTATGGAATCGCCCGAGGACCCTTGTTCTTCCGGAACCGGATCACCGAAGCCGGATCGCTTACTGCTCAGGGTGAGCAGTAACGGCTTGGAGTTAGTTAAGCCTGATGATCCCAAGCTGAGCGGTGCGGTTCGGGTGGATTTCACTGCAGGTCATGCGGCCTATCGCAGGAAGCAGCAGAAAAAGGAGCTGCTGGTGCGGGCTGTGGGTGGCAAGAGATCGGTCTCTCTCAATATTATTGATGCCACGGGCGGGCTGGGGAGAGATAGTTTTTTGCTTGCTGCTGCCGGTCATCGGGTTCACATCTTTGAGCGACAGCCGGTGGTCGCTTGCTGATGGGCTGGCGCGGGCTGCTGCGCATCTGGAAACAGCGGAGATCTGTCAGCGAATCAGGTTGACTGTCGGGGACGCTGTCCCGGCCTTGGAAGTCATACAGAGAAGCGGACTAGGTGAGAAAGGTGAGGACTGTGAGGAAGGGGAGGGCGTTGATGTGGTGTATCTTGACCCCATGTTTCCGGAGCGGCGAAAGTCGGCCTTGGTCAAAAAAGAGTTACAGCTGCTTCAGCTCTTGGCCCGGCCGGATACAATCCCGGAAAGGCTGCTGGCTGCTGCTCTTGAGGTGGCAAGGCAACGGGTGGTGGTCAAACGTCCGCTGAAAGCGCCTTTTCTGACAGATCGTTCCCCTTCCCATTCCCTGAGCGGAAAAACAGTGCGTTTTGATGTGTATCTCGGCTGTTTGCTCAGCCGGAATAGAGGAAGTTCCGGCTGAGCGCGAAGGGAAATTATGCGTTGGTGAAGTTGAACAGCGGATTTCTCAGGTGGTTAAGGAACCGCTTTTTTCGATACAGTTGACGTCGGCATCATCCTGCGTCAGTGAAATCGGACGGCGGTTTTTTCAGGAATTTAAGAAAGCGTTTTTTCTCAATGCAGTTGACATAGGCATCATCTGGGCTGATCATTCTTTTTTTGAGCAAGTCCTCAATGGTGTCGTCCAGGGTGGCCATACCGTATTTCTTCCCGGTTTGCATGGTTGAGGGGATTTGATAGGTCTTGGCCTCACGGATAAGATTGCGGACAGCCGGGGTGCAGATCAGGATTTCCTGGGCCGCGCATCGACCTTTCTTGTCGATGCGTTTAAAGAGCATCTGAGAAACAACCGCCTTGAGGGCATCCGCTAAGGTGGAGCGTACCTGACCCTGCTGATCCGCCGGAAAGATCTCAATAATACGGTCAACGGTTTTCATGGCGTTCATGGTATGCAGGGTACCAAAGACCACATGACCGGTCATGGCCGCCTCCATAGCTAGGGCGATGGTT
>CBFDDU010000166.1:0-6967 GCA_965603655.1 uncultured Candidatus Electrothrix sp.
TTCAAGTGTAATGGCAACGGAACTCTTTTGATCTGCTTGTTGTTCGGATATATTTTCCATAAATTTTCTTTGTTAGAATACCGTTTTCTATCCGATCTCTATCTTGTCGTTTTTCAGTACCCGGTATGCAGTTTCTTTTCCAGATGGTGGCTGTATCTGGACATGGAAAAACAGAACAGCCAATAGATCAGCCCGGCAAAGATATAGCCTTCTGCGGTGAAACCCAGCCACTTGCTGTCGGTAAAGGAGCCCTGGACCGTGGCTAAGAGATCAAAGAGGCCGATGATAAGGACGAGGGTGGTGTCTTTAAAAAGCTCAATAAAGGTATTCACGATACCAGGAATAACGGTTTTAAAGGCCTGGGGGAGAATAATCAGGAGCATGGCCTTCCAATAAGACAGGCCCAAGGCATCTGCGCCTTCATATTGCCCCTTAGGAACAGCCTGAAGCCCGCTGCGGATAACCTCCGCCATATAGGCCGACTGAAACAGGGAGATACCTATCAAGGCACGTAACAGTTTATCCAGTCGGATCCCCTCCGGCATGAACAGGGGAAGCAGCACCGAGGACATAAAAAGGACGGTGATCAGCGGGACACCGCGCCAAAGTTCGATAAACACCACACTCAGGGCTCTGGCCACGGGCATGGAAGAACGTCGCCCCAAGGCCAACAGTGTACCAAGCGGCAGGGCAAAGAGCATTCCCACTGTTGAGAGAATCAGGGTGAGCATCAGCCCGCCCCATTGATGGGTCTCCACCACAGGCAGCCCGAACAGCCCCCCGTAAAAAAGAAAAAAGGCTATACATGGCGAACCAAGAATGGTGAATCCAGCAACCCAGCCCTTATAGGGCAGCTCATTGAGCAGGAGGTAGAGGAGAAGCAAGCCAGCCATCCCAAAGGCCACAACAGGGCGCCATAATTCGCTTTCTGGATAGAACCCGACCATAAAATGAATGAAACGCAGCCGAACAAAGACCCAGCAAGCCCCGTCACCGGAACAGGCCTCCCGACCGGTGCCAAACCAATCAGCATCAAGCAGAGCCCAGTTGACCATGGGCGGCATCAAGCGGTAGAGCAGGTAAAAGGCCCCCAGGGTGAGTAACGTGTTCAACGGCGTTGAAAACAGATTCCGCCGCAACCAGCCCACAACACCGACGCTGGTCAACGGTGGCGGCAAATCAGGGTGCGGAGTATTCGCTCTTATCATAACATTCTCCAGTTACTGCTCCTGCAATAAAACTCGCGCATTATACTGGTTCATCAACCAAGAGATAGTCAGATTAATGGTCAGATAGACTGCCATGGTCATGGCAATGATCTCAATGGCCTGCCCGGTCTGGTTCAGACTCGTCCCGGCAAAAACCGAGACCAAGTCCGGATAACCAATTGCTGTGGCCAGGGAGGAATTTTTGACCAGATTGAGATACTGGCTGGTCATTTGCGGAATCATCACCCGCATAGCCTGTGGAATAACAACCAGTCGTAGGATCTTCCTTTGCGGCAAGCCCAAGGCCCGGGCCGCTTCAGTCTGAGCATGGTTAACTGACAGGATACCGGAACGGACAATCTCAGCAATAAGGCTGGACGTATACACAGTCAGGGCAAGGAGGAGAGCGGCAAGCTCTGGAATAACAACCAGTCCTCCTTTAAAATTAAGCCCTTGCAGCGATGAAAATTCCCAATACAGAGGGCCATCTGTCGCAAACCAGGTAATGGCCGATGGAATGATGAAAATTGCCAAGGAAACTGGCAGAAGAGCCAATTCTGTTCCTGTTTTCTCCTGATATTTTCGCGCCCATATTTTCAGCGCACAAAAACCGGCAATGCTCAGCCCGAAAACAACAATCAACAGCGTAAACCCTTGCTGAGGAAGGGGGCGTGGAATATATATCCCTCGAATATTGAGAAAGAACCAATCGCCCAGCTGCAGACTGTTACGAGGGAGGGGCAAGGAACGAAGGACAGCAAAATACCAGAAAAAAACCTGCAGGAGCAGCGGAAGGTTTCGAAAAATTTCAATATAGATCCCAGCCAATTTGGCAATCAGCCAGTTTGAGGATAATCTGGCGATACCAATGAGAAAACCAAGGGCGGTTGCACAGATAATCCCTAAAACTGAAACCAAGATAGTATTGAGCAGGCCGACCAGAAAGGTTCGACCATAGGTACTGGAATCGTTATAAGAAACCAAGGTCTGGATAATCCCGAACCCGGCCTTTTGAGAAAGAAAGGCAAAGCCACTGGTTATCCCCTGCTGCTCCAGATTACCGAGGGCATTTGCTCCGATCAGAAAAAAAAACAGAACCGTGCTCAGCATCAGGAGAACCTGAAAGAGCAAGGCCCTGTTCCGGCCCTGATTCCACCATCGGGTTATGGCTTCCGATCTCCTCATCATCCTCAACGCATAGGCGGAGCATATTGAATACCCCCGTCCTTCCATAAAGCGTTCAGTCCGCGTTTGATCTTCAAGGGGGAATCGCCCCCCACATTACGCCTAAAGCTCTCGGCATAATTGCCGACCTGTTTAATAATCTGGTAGCTCCAGTCGTCGGACAAACCCAAACTCTGCCCCTTATCGCCGTCCAGCCCCACCAGACGTCGAATAGCAGGATTAACAGACCTACTTCTCATCGCATCAACATTGGCGGATGTGACCCCTAGCTCATCAGCATTGAGCATAGCGAAAAAGGACCAGCGCACCACATTAAACCAGGCATCATCTCCTTGACGGACAACCGGCCCCAGTGGTTCCTTGGAGATAATCTCCTTCAGGATCACAGCATCATACGGTTTACTCAGGTGAGTACGCAGGGCATATAATTGCGACTGATCAGCGGTCAGACAATCACAACGACCCGCCTCAAATCCCTTGGCAGCCTGATCATGGGTATCAAAGACGACTGCTTCGTATTTCATACTATTTTTGGCAAAATAATCCGCCAAATTCAATTCACTGGTGGTTCCAGCGTGAATACAAAAAATCGCTCCATCAAGCTCTTTTGCGGATTTAATTTTAAGTTTCTTGGAAACCATAAAACCTTGGCCGTCATAATAATTGACTCCGGCAAAGTTCAAACCAAGTGATGTATCGCGGTGTTTGGTCCAGGTAGTCCCGCGCACCAGCACGTCAATTTCACCGGACTGCAAGGCGGTAAAACGTTCTTTGGCATTGAGGGGGACATATTTAACCTTGCCCGCATCTCCAAGGACAGCAGCTGCAATGGCCCGACAGCCATCAACATCCAATCCTTTCCAATGACCCTTTTCATCTGTTGAGGAAAAACCGGGCAGGCCAGTGGATACTCCGCACACCAAGGTATCACGTTTTTTTACTTCATCCAAGGTTCCTGCTATTATTGGGATCACAGACATCATGAGCAGAAGAGCCACCATGCTGCTGATCGCACATTTATTCATTTTTTCTCCTGTGAACTCTCGAAAACCATGTAAGCGACAACATCAACACATGTTAAAGATATTAACTTTTATCATGCCGATATTTTTTATCCAGAGTTCTTTAGCTGATTTTTTGTTCCGGCGAAAAGAGACACCCCTGTGACACCCGAGTTATCAGGTTCACAATACTTGTTACTGTTTTCTTGTTATTGTTCCCGCAAGCGATTAACGATAAGCCAATACCGCACGGGCTATTGAAAAGAGAAAAAGCCCGGCATTCTCCTTCCAGGCAATACGGTCTTTATCGGCCTCCAGGGACTGACAAGCGCAACATATGGGTGTATGATATAATTTTCCTCAGAGAGAGTAACACGACACGCTCCCTGAGGGAAGAATTATTCAACATTTTGAACCCAACATATTTTTTTCTTTGCTGCGGCTCGAAAATCAGTACATTTTTTTGTTAGCCAGCAAGGAAAAATAGACTTCAAAAAAGCGGCATCTATAGCCTGCAACATCCACCACAAACAGACGATAGAACATAATGACGGACGACAAGACCACAACCGCAGCAGTAACCCTGCACAAAGTTGCTGCCAATATCGGGAAAGTCATAAAGGGACAGGCGGACTCTATTCGTCTTTTGCTGGCTGGTTTTGCCGGAGGCGGCCATATCCTGCTGGAAGATTATCCCGGTACCGGTAAAACGACCTTAGCCAAAACCCTGGCGCTTTCCATTGAGACCCGCTTCACCCGCATCCAATTCACGCCAGATCTTCTCCCCTCGGATATTCTCGGGGTCTCCATCTTTGATCCCAAGGAAAAGGAATTTCGTCTCCACAAGGGGCCGATTTTCACCAATATCCTGCTGGCGGACGAGATCAACAGGGCCTCGCCTCGCACCCAGTCGGCCTTACTGGAGGCAATGGCGGAAAAGCAGGTGAGTATCGACGGCGGCAATTGCCCGCTTGAGGATCTCTTCTTTGTTATCGCCACCCAAAACCCGGTGGAATCACGGGGTACTTACCCCCTGCCTGAAGCCCAGATGGACCGTTTTGCCCTCCAATTCAGTCTCGGGTATATCAGCGTAGAAGAAGAAGTGGCTATGCTCTCCCATCAGGCAGAGCGACATCCCATTGAGGACATCTCTGCCTGTGCCACCATAGAAGATATTCTGCTGGTCAAGCAACAGGTACATGCTGTCCATATCAGCGAAGAACTCAAACAGTACATTGTGCAGCTTGTCCATGCCAGCCGCTCCTTTCCCGGCCTCGTTCTGGGGGCAGGCCCCAGGGCCTCTCTTGCCCTGATGCAGACCGCCCGGGCCCTGGCCCTGTTTGACGGCCACGACTTTGTCACCCCGGATCATATTCAGGAGATCGCTGTCCCGGTGATTGCCCACCGGCTCGTGCTTGATCCCCAGGCTCGGTTCTCCGGCCAGACCACTCAGGGCATTGTTGAAGAACTCGTGGAAACAGTTCCGGTCCCTGCGTAATTCGTTACGACACCATGCGATATTTTTTCTATACATCTTACAGATTGTTTGACGGGATAAGCAGTTGGCGAAAACAGCGATTCACCCCTGCTGGCCTGCTGGTCCTAGCAATTCTTGCCATTTCTGCCGGTCTCGGGGTGAATCCCAGACAGAGCACCATATACCAGGTCTTTGCCTTTACCCTTCCCCTGCTAGTGGTTGCTCTCGTCTTCAGCCTCTTTTTCCGAGTTCGCATCACCGTCAAGCGAAGGCTCCCCAAATTTGCTCTGGCTGGCGAACCGCTCACCTACTCTCTCTGGGTTCACAACCATTCCGCAAAGCAGCAAAAAGGGCTCCTTATTAACGAACAATTCGGCGATCCCCGGCCCTCGTTTGACGAATTTATCCGAGCGCGAGAACCGGAAGAAGACACTCGCAACGCCTGGGACAGACGAACAATGGTCTACCGCTGGATGTGGCTGGTTGCCCGAAACCGACAGGCCAAAGGGAAGGAGCAGCTCCTGCCGACTCTTGCCCCGCAGGGCAAAGAGAAGGTTCGGGTTGAGATCCTGCCCTTGCATCGGGGCTATCTGGAACTGACCGGCATCACGGTGTCCCGCCCCGACCCCTTTGGCCTCTTCAAGGCCTGTCGTTTCTTTCCCTGCTATCAGCGGGTCTTGGTGCTGCCCAAACGCTATCGCTTACCGCAGGTGGATCTTCCCGGCTCGCGCCGCCACCAACCCGGCGGGGTTTCCTTAGCCTCGTCCGTGGGGAATTCTGATGAATTTGTCTCCCTGCGGGAGTACCGATCCGGCGATCCCCTGCGGCGAATCCACTGGAAAAGCTGGGCCAAGACCGGCAAGCTGATCGTGAAGAATTATCAGGATGAGTTCTTTGTCCGGCACGGCCTGGTGATGGATACCTTTCAGGAGCAGCCGCATAGCAGGGCCTTTGAAGAGGCGGTCTCGCTGGCAGCATCTTTTGTCAGCACGGTGGAAAGCCAGGAATCGCTGCTCGATCTAATGTTTGTCGGCAATAAGGCCTATTGTTTTTCCTCGGGTCGGGGCGTGGCCCATACAGACAGTATGATGGAGATCTTGGCCTGCGTCCAGCCCTGCCATGATCGACCCTTTTCCGAACTTTCCTCTCTGCTGATCAACCATGCCTCCCGGCTCAGTGGCTGTATCTGTATCCTGCTTTCTTGGGATGAGGAGCGGCGGGAGATGATAAAAACCCTGCGGGGGCTTGGAATTCCTCTGAAAATTATTGTGGTTATGGATCAAGCTGATACAGTGAAGGATGCCGGGCCTATGCGGGGTGATCAGGAGGATTTCCATGTGCTGACTGCGGGTGAGATGGAAGAAGGGGTGGCTGGGTTGTGAGTTTGCCCTGTTTTATAGCGAAATTTGAAAAATCGCGCCGTGAAAGAGAGAGAAATTCATTGAGGAGGCACTATGGGTACAGTTACAGTAAGACTGCCGGATGATACACACAAAAGAATCAAAGAGCTGGCAGCATCGAGAAAAACAAGTATAAATAAACTCTATGAAGAATTTACGATAATGGCTTTAACCGCATTTGACGCTGAAAACCATTTTAAAGCTATGGCAGGTAACGGGAGTAAAAAACGGGGGCTTGAATTGTTAAAAAAACTTCAAACCCACTACGACGACTAGCAAAGCAAAATTAGTTGACTAGAAGTGTCGTATACATGTAACGGAAACCCTCCCCCTCCTTCCGGGCGCATGCCTAGGGGTCTAGAAAATAATAATCACCCAAAATAGCCGGGAGAAATAGTCAGGAACCACTTCTCCAAGGACGGCATACGCTCGACAAACTCGTTATATTTCCTCATCGCCTTCTCACCTACCTTAACTCCTGTTTTATATAATCCTTTCGTTAAGTTAACGATAGGATTCTTGCCGTTATATTTCATGCTTTTGGCAAATTTTATTGTCGTCTCCACGCTGTCCATAACATCTCCGCAAATATGATTCTCATAGATGCCCCATACCCGCTCAACAGGGTTGTATTTGCTATGACAGACCTCGTAAAGAAAGCTGTCAGGTTTAATTAACGACGATGCAAAATCAACA
>CBFDDU010000167.1:0-6881 GCA_965603655.1 uncultured Candidatus Electrothrix sp.
TATGCTCTTCCGCGCACACGATAATTCTTAAAACCGCACTTTTAATCACACCCCATCAGCATTGCTCACAGCAGAGAATATGAAAAAGAAGAGAACGAGAAGAAGGTGCAGGGATATTCGTCTGTTGTTCATGACGTCTCCTTTGCGTGGCATGCCTCTCCTGGAGAGGAAAGGTCGGGATGCAGGTTTGGCAGGACGCAGTGTAGGGCGATCCTTGCGATCGCCCTTGTCCGTAGACTGAACGCGCCTATGAGGGCTGCGGTCAGTCTTTGAGACTGATTGAGGGACTGCTCAGGCCAAATCAATCTGCAAGGGAATGCTGTGCAGGCTTTTTTGGGGCTGCTGGGTCCTGCCTAGTTTCCAGGCGTCGCATTTTGCCTTGCCGTCCAGCTTTTTTTCCACATCCGTGACCAGTCCTTCAATATTGATCACTTTATGGCGGGAAAAGACATCAGGCAGGCCGCTGGTCAGGTTGCAGGCCAAGCAGCAGCCTGGTCGCTCGTGCAGGTCCAGGTTAAAATGCAAGGAATTGCTTTGTTCATCATGCCCTTGAAAGCTCAAGGAGATATCATAGGCACCTTCATTTGCATCACCGAACAGGGCCTCGAAAAAATCATCTGCCCGTTGCGTCGGGAAAAGTTCCTGGAGTACCTCGTCTGTAAATACGTCATTCATGGAATTCATGGTTTTTTTTCGTTTCTTTTTTGCTGTTTTTTGTAGGTTGCAGATAGCGACAGCGCAGGCGGGGAGACACGCCGAGCAGAGCAGTCTGCCGGTTCCGCAGGCGAAGCCCGTGCAATGTACCTATCGTTTTATAGAGATCTCCAAAGAAATTTAATCTGAGACGCAAGGGCTGTCAACATTCATTGCGGTGGCCGGGGTGTTATGGTAAAGAACGGCCTATGAAACAGAACAAACAGGACAAACAAAATATATTTTTTACTCCTCCAGAAATACCGGAGAGCGCGGAAAAACAGGAAGGGCAGGGTGCCGTGCCTATGGAAGGCCTGAATCCTTCCCAGCACAAGGCGGTCATCCACGGGGACGGACCGGTGTTGGTGATTGCCGGAGCAGGCAGCGGCAAGACCCGAACCCTCGTGCATCGTATGGCCTGGCTGCTGGATCAGGGTGTGCCCCCGGAATCCATCCTCCTGCTGACCTTTACCCGTCGATCTGCCCAGGAGATGCTGCATCGGGCCGCCCGCATCTCAGGCCAGTCCTGCAACCGGGTCGTGGGCGGCACCTTCCATGCCACCGCCAATATGCTGCTGCGCAGGCATGGGCACCACCTGGGCTTTGGTGGCGGATTCACCATTATTGACCGGGGCGATGCCGAGGGCATTATCAACCTGCTCCGCAACTCCCTTGGCCTTGCCGGGGCTGGCAAGCGTTTTCCCACCAAGCGGGTTATTCTTAATCTTCTTTCCGGGGCAATCAATAAGTCCTTTGAGCTGGAAGACCTGATCTTTGAGACCCAACCCCATCTTGTCGAGTTTGCTCAGGATGTAGTTAAAATCCGTAAGGAATACATTGCGTTTAAGTTGAACAACGCCCTGATGGATTATGATGATCTGCTGGTCAACTGGCAGCGGCTGCTCGGTGAATCAGCCCAGGCCCGCATGGAAATCGCCTCCCAGTTCCGTTACATCCTGGTGGATGAATACCAGGACACCAACCTGATTCAGGCCCAGATTGTTCGTCTGCTGGCCCATGGCCATGATAACGTGATGGTGGTCGGTGATGATGCCCAGTCCATCTACAGCTTTCGCGGGGCGGATTTTTATAATATCATGCGCTTTCCTGAGCAGTTTCCCGGTGCCGAGATCATCAAGCTGGAGCAGAATTACCGCTCGGTCCAGCCTGTCTTGGCCCTGACCAATGCCATTATTGACCAGGCTGAGGAAAAATATACCAAGGAGCTGTTCAGTGAAATTGAAGGCGGGGTCAAGCCGGTTGTTTACTCTGCCCGCAACGAGGCTGGCGAGGCCCGCTTTATTGTGGAAAAAGTTAAGGCCCTGCAGCAGGCAGGCACGGCAAGTAAGGAAATCGCGGTCCTGTTTCGCTCCGGCTTTCATTCCTATAAGCTGGAAATGGAACTGGCAGCCCATGCGCTGGAGTTTGAAAAGCGAGGCGGGATGAAGCTCACCGAGGCTGCCCATATCAAGGATGCGCTTTCCTTTTTGCGAGTGCTGATTAATCCCTGGGATAATCTCTCCTGGAATCGTCTTCTCCTCCAATTGGACAAGGTCGGCCCCAAGACGTCCCAAAAGATTCTTGAGACGGTCATGGCCGAGGATAAACCTATCGCGGCCTTGGCTGAGTACAAGACCGGTGCCAAGTGGAAGGAGCCCCTCCAGCGCTTGGCCGAGGCCCTGGCTGCTATGGATCGCCGTGAACTGACCCCATCAGGTGTTTTTGATCTGGTCATGGAGTATTACGAACCCATCTTTGAACGGATCTATCATGATGATTATCCAAAACGGCGGCGTGATCTGGAGCAGCTCAAGGCCCTGATCGACGGCTACGGTGATCTCCAGTCCTTTGTGGATGATACGGCCCTGGATCCGCCTGATCCTGCGCCCGGCACCGTGGAAACTGCACCAGAGAAATTGATTCTTTCCACCATCCACTCGGCCAAGGGCCTGGAATGGGATGCTGTCTTTGTTATCGGGTTGTCTGAGGGGCGGTTTCCCCATCAAAAAACAGTGTCCGGCGGCGAGCAATGGGAAGAGGAACGTCGTTTGCTCTATGTGGCAGCAACCAGAGCTAAGAAGCAGCTTTTTCTCACCTATCCCCGGACCATCATGACCCCGGATCGGAAATTTCTTAATGTGGTGATGTCGCCCTTTCTCCGGGAGATCAATTCAGGTCTGTATGTCAACGAGGACTCTGCGCCTGCCATAGGCCCAAACACTATCGCGTATCGCAGCAACCCTGAGGGCGTTTTGCCGGAACCGGCTACCTTAAAAAAGACGGTCTTGCAATCTGCTCGCGTCGAATTCTGCAAGGGCATGACAGTGCGCCATCCCTTTTTCGGGATCGGCAAGGTCAAAGATATCCCGGCTCCTCGCCGGGTTGAGGTTCGCTTTGATCGGCACGGAGACAAGCTGCTCCATCTGGATTATGCTAAGCTGGAAGTGATGGATTGAGTGGTTCTGGGCCGGTAGGGGCACGGCATGCCGTGCCCCTACACTTACTGTTCCCGTAATCCGTAGGGGTAATTCATGAATTACCCTTACGCATCGACAGCCCGATATACTTCCTAACAACCTGCGCACAGTCCTTGGGCCTCGCCTGCATGATGAAATGAGGGCCGGGAATTTTGGTTACCTCAATCTGTGGGACAATGCGTCTGAATTCCTCAGCATGGGAGCGGGAGATCAATCTGTCATTTCCTGCTTGGATATAGGCACAGGGAATCTCAAGATCCTGAGATTCGATACCGATTTGCAGGCCAGCCATCTCGCGCATTCGCGCAGCAAGAACAGGACCCTGCACCCCTTTTAATGCTGTCTTGAACCGCGCAACGGTCTCGTTTGCCGTGCCTCGTTCAAAGAGGAGTCGGCTCAGGAGAAAGACCGGGAGGGGGATCTTCATGAGCAGGGCCATGAGAAGCGGAGGCATCATCCAGAGAAGTCCCTTGGGCGGACTGAGAAAGGTTGCTACGAAAATCACCGCCCGGATTTTGTTCGGCTGCTCAGCAGCTAGGGCATAGCCGATGGGGCCGGAAAAGGACTCTGCCACTAGAATGATCTTTTCCTCGGCAGGCAATCTGCCGCGCACGTAGTCGATCAACTGCCCATAGCTCAGTTCCTGATCACAGGGGTAAGAGATCGCCTGAACAGTAATCTCTTTAAAAATATCCTCAGAAATATATTGAGCAAGTTCCTGGATAAAAGGCCTGAACAGAATTCCGGTTCCGTCCATTCCGGGGAGTAAAATGATTTGCATATCGACCGTCTTGGTACCCATTTTGACGTGGAGAGGAGGGGAGGGGGTTCCCAAAAAATAATTCTTCATTTTCGGTGTGGATTTGTAGGGGCAGACCTGCGTGTCTGCCCGGTATAAGAACCGAGATATTTCTGGTTGAATCCCTCACGATTCAGCAATCACCCGAAGAAACTTCTCCTTCCAGTTGTGCAGGAAAGCCTGTGCATCCTCCTTGTCCAAGGCATCCTCAGTGCAGCCAAGATGAAGGGTCATCACGTTGTTGTAGGTGGAAATCGTAAAGAGAAGACAGCCGCCTGGGATGGTGGGGGCCAACAGGGAATAGCCCTCAGCCCGGGTATGGCCGAAATTCCCTGCCTGCTCAGGGATGATGCCGATATTGGTCATGGCCTGATTATGGCGGGCAAACGCGAGTATTTTTTCTTTGAGATACAAAGAGCCTCGACGAAGAAGAAAGTAGGGCAGGGCAGGGAGCAGCATGATGAGGAAAAAGATGTCGAGCCCGATAGTTTTTTTGGCTCGATCAAGCTGTGCTTTGGTTGCGTCCAGGGCAAGGGATGGTGTCCGGAGATTATGAAAGACTTCTTCATGGGTTAAAAGAGCACTGAAATTACCAAAGGTCCCGCTGGGCTCACCCCACCAGCGGCGCAGGTTGGCTGTGTAGGCAAATCGCAGCCAGTTGCGCTTGTCTCTGCGCTCGGTATTCCATTCCATTATTGCCAGAGAAAATGAGGTCATGAGGAGGTCATGGATTGTCACGTTTTGGCGCCGGGTAAAGGCCTTGGCCTTCAGCATGACCTCCTGTTCAAGAATAATGCTGGCAAAAAAAGGTGATAAGGATGCTAACCCTGGATCGTTAGCAGTATCTGCCGTATTGATCAGCCGGTAACCAGCCTTCTTTCTTTGTCCAAGGGTAGGGACAGTTTTCGCGAGCAGGCTGATGAGGCTGATCACGTAGGTCGGGAGCGCAGCGAGGAGGCGGGAGAGAGCAGCCTGACGCAGTATCTGTCCATGGCTCCGGCACGGATCAAGAACGTGGACAGGTTGCCAACTCGAATCCCGGTATACTGCCCGGTAGATCTCGGCAAATTGGGCGCAGATCCTTTTCAGGCCCTCACCGTCCACCACCAGATGATGGACCTGGATCACGAAGTAATGCTTTTCCGGTCCGTCAATGGAGTGGAGCCGAATCATAGCTGCGTCCTTGGTATTAATCGGGTTGCAATAGACTTGCTGTAATAGCTCCTCAGCCTCGGCATCGCTTGTTGCCTGAACCCGGCTGATCAACTCACCTACGTTTTCTTTTGCCAGCAGCTCCCATTTTCCGGAAAACCAGGTGGTGACAGGCCGGGCATTGAGGATGGGAATGGTTTGTACAAGGTACTTGAGTGTTTTTGCAATCAGGGTATCGTGCAGCGGTTCACTCAGCGAGGCAATGCCCCAGATGCAGAATAAGTCCTGGTCATCAACCAAGTTCCAGAGAATCTGATCAGCACCACTCATCCGGGTGCCTTTTTTTGCTGATTTTTTAAACTGTTCAGATGTATTCATCTTTCCTCCATAACATGGCCCGGTTCAAAGCGCTCCCAGGTGAGATCGTATTTGCTGCTTCTTCCGCCCCCTTCCAGGCGTTTAAGAATACCCTTCTTGATAAGATCTTCCAGGTCGCGGGAAGCAGTGGCCTTGGTTGTTTTTGCTAAGGAGCGATATTTTCGGGCTGCTAAATACCCTTCAAAATTGCCCTTACCAGCATCCAGCAGGGTGTTGACCACTTTTTTTTGGCGCGGGTTCAGCTCTGTTCCGGCAAATTCCTGCCAGAATCCGGCCTTAACCAAGACACGGTTGATGAGCTGCCGGGAACTGATCACTGCCTGCTCAAAGCTCTGTAAAAACCACTCCAACCAGGGTGTGACATCGCCTGAACCGTTGGAACATCGCTCCAGAACCGCATAATAGGCATCCCGATCCTGCATGATCCGATTGGAAAGACTATAAAAGCGGGTTGCGCTGTTCTCGTCCTGGGCCAAGGCCATATCAGTGAGTGCTCTGGCAATCCGGCCATTGCCGTCATCAAAGGGATGGATGGCAACAAAGCGGTAATGGGCGAGTCCGGCCCGGATAAGTCCGTCCATTGCGGCTGGAGATGAGGTCTGGTCGTTCAGCCAATGGAGAAAAGACCCTATCTCTTCCGGGTCAGCCTCGGGCGGCGGTGCCTTATAATGGACCTGTTGCCGACCTTCCGGCCCGGAAACGATTTCCATTTCCTGCTGTCGCCAATCTCCGGTGACAATGCGGTGCAACCCGGAGTATCCGTCTGGAAAAAGAGCAGCGTGCCACCCTTTGAGGCGTTCTTGAGAAAGGGGGGTGTTGAAATGCTTGGCAGCATCAAGGAGAACCTCCACGGTTGCGTCGGTTTTCCGGTCTGCGGGGCGTGAGCCTGCCGTTGCTAAGCCCAGCTTATTGGCCACGGAAGAACGAACCCCTTTTGGATCAAGCTGTTCCCCTTCGATGGCCGAGGTTTCGATGACCTCTTTTTCGAGAATAATTCCTTGGGCCTGAAGGCGTAAATCAAAGCCCAGCACAGAGACCGCACCGAGCAGAAAATGCTGTTTTTTTCTGCATTGGGTTATGAGGGGGGCAAGAGCTGGCTCATCCCATTGCAGGTTTGGCCAGGCTGGATATTGCCAGATGTATTTTTTTTGCATGTGTGCCCTTGTGTTTTTCGTCTCAAATTATGAGATGATTATAGGGGCTATTCGTCTCAGGGGCAAGGTGTTTTTGTTGAGTCCTGCGCAACTTAGTGGCATGACGAAGCTTTGTTCAGGCATTTGTTGCTCTCCAATTCGGTAACAATCCATGCACAGACCTCTTTTGGGCTTAGGGGTCTAGAAAATAATAATCACCCAAAATAGCCGGGAGAAATAGTCAGGAAC
>CBFDDU010000168.1:0-6772 GCA_965603655.1 uncultured Candidatus Electrothrix sp.
TTCAGGATGATGCTATTCTTCGGCGGCAGAAGCGGGGTGAGGAGTTTTGGTATGAGCTGTATCATGATATTTTCTCCGAATCCATTGATCTATGGAACCGGGAATTTAAGGCGCGGCAGAGAGTGAAGCGTTTTGCCTGCGGAACGATTGCGGTCTTGTTTGCGGGCGGTGTTCTTTTTGCGGGGAATAATTGGCGGGTGAATTATTATGATCGGTATTTGCAGCTCAGTCCCAAGGCGGGTGTTTCCGATCAGATTGAGGTGTACCAGGGGAAGTCGAGCGGGCTGGATTTGTTTCAGCAGCAAAAATTCCTTTATGAGACACCTTTTTTCGGGCAGGAGATGGAGACGGACAAGTTGTTTCACAAGATAGTAGTTTTGGAAAAGAGTAAATTCCTGCAAGAATCAATCAGTCGGTTGCCTTTTTTTGAACGATCTTTAAGCTATATGAGAAATGGCCTGCATGAAAAAGGGTTTGATTTAGTTGAGAATATCCTGCATTCTAATTTGTCAGAAAGAAATATTGCGAAACAAGTTACTCAGTTTTCATTTGTGCGAACAAAGAAGACTGGTCAAATGCTTCTATCATTGCTTAACCAAAGCAATGCATTTGAAATACGAAGTGCTGTGATACATACCCTAGCGGTACTCCATATTAGCGAGGCTGTTCCTGAAGTTAGAAAATTTTTGAAGGAAAAGAATTCTGACATAAGGATAGCAGCAATCAAGGCTCTTGCAGTTTTTCATGATAGTGCCCTCCCTTATCATTTTATTAAAATTCTTTCAAAGATTGATAAGAATGACTGGCAGATGCAATATGCAATCACTCAAGTAGTCCATATTTTTGATCCTGATGAAATTGTCCCTGAAATCAAAAATCTTCTTCATGATCAGGCTCCAGAGGCTCGGGCGGCAGCAGTCATGATGCTTGCGGAGCTTCGTGCTTATGAGACAAATTCCGAAATTAAACTCTTGTTGAAGGATAAGGATGCGTTTGTTCGGGAGGCCGCTATTCAATTTTTTGAGTTACTTCGTGACAATGAAGTAAGAGGGGTTATCCCTGAAATTAGAAAACGCATTCGGGATAAAGAACCCTATACACAGGCAGCTGCGATTAAGGCTCTAGGTACATTGCATGACAAGGAGATGCTTTCTGAAATTAGACCCCTCATTGGGGACAGAAATACAGATGTGCGCTCGGCAGCCATCCGTTTTTTAGCATCACTTGGTGACAAAGAAAAACTTTTCATTATTAAGGAATTTCTACGAGGTAGAGATGGGTCGGTGCAAACGGCGACGCTCGAATATCTTGCTACTCTGCATGTCAATGAGTCAATTCCTGATATTAAAAAACTTCTTGATAGCAGCAGTTTTTGGATTCAGGAAAATGCAATAAGAGCACTTACAACAATCAATGACAGCGGGTCGGTTCCTGAGATCAGAAAACTCCTTTTTTCTCACTGGGTCATAACTGGTGACGTAATCGATAGTCTCGTGACGTTTCGCGATATTGAGGCAATTTCTATAATCAGAAGGTATAGTCGTTGTAATTATTCGAGCCTACAATCGCAAGCAATCAGTGGGCTTGCAGTAATTTATGACAGTCAATCAATTCCTGAGCTTAGAAAACTTATTCTGGACGGTAACGCATCTGTGCAGGCAGCAGCGGTTCGAGCCCTAGGAACATTGCATGACAAAGAAGCTAGTGCGGAAATCAGAAGATTTCTGGACAATGGGGAGCCGGATGTGCAGATAGCCGCAGTCAAATCTCTTGGCATTCTTCATGACAAAGCGGCAATCCCTGTAATCAGAAGCCTGAGCATCGCGGGTGACTGGAAAGTTCAGGAGGCTGCAATACGGGCACTTGGGAAATTGCACGATAACGCATCAATTTTCAAGATTAATAAACGTCTTGCTGATAGATATCCTGATATTCAACTTGCAGCTGCACAGGCGTTAGCACGACTCAATCACTCCACTCCACAGCTTGTTACATGGCAAGGAAAACAGCTTGAGGTACTGAGCGAAAAAACGGCTTCAGAATATACTGACGAAAGAAAGGAAGCTGCTCAAAAACTTTCCAGTATCTTCACAGACCAGTCTGTAGCGTTACTTGATAAACTTATAGACGATGCTGAGTGGTCTGTCGCTATACCGGCAGTTGAATCGCTAGGAATAATCGGTGAGTATGCACCGGGGTTGGTGCAGCAGCAGGTGCCGAAGCTGCTTGCCTTGACTGATCATACCAATCTGGAATTGCAGGATACAGCCGTCAGCGCTCTCGGACGTTTTATCTCCTTCCGGGGAGAAGAAAAGGCAACTGATTTTCGAGAAATGGATCAGAAAATTCGTTCAACCTTACAATCCTTCATCCTTGATCAGGATCCAAAAAACAGTTTCCGACGAACAGTTGCTGTTGAGGCCCTTGGTACAACCGGACGACCGGAATGCGCTCATGATTTCGAACAAGTGCTTGATAAGTTACAGAAGAGCGACTCTCTTTATTACCGGTGTTTGTACTGGATGAAACGCCTTGAGACAGATCATGCATCAGGTGAAGTTCTGCAAGTAAAGTTGTCCAAAGAACTGAAGCAGCTGACCGATAAAAAAGCAGATTGGCGAAAGCAGAGGGACAAAAATGACGAATTGAACTCTTCCGAAGAAGCAGGCACGGAAAGTAAGAGTGGAGAAAATGAACGATGGCCTATGGAGCAGATAGAGCATTTGCTCGGTCACACGTTAGCTCGCATATCTCCGCCAGAGAAAGGGATCAACCTTCTTAACCACCCCCTCTACCAAGTCCGCCAAGGAGCCATCCGCGCCCTAGCCGCCAAGGCCGATGCCACCCTGATCGGCAAAATCATCCAAGCCCACCAAAACTTCAACCCCGACGACCTCCCATCCCCCTTCCCCTACGCCGCCTTCCAAGCCATAGACCTCGCCCTCTGGAACCTGGAATACACCGGCAAAAAAGAAGACGTGACCAAACTGAAATACATCCTCAAAAATCTCAAACCCTGCCAAGTACCGGGCCAGGAAGGGGCCATCAAAGAACGCCTGGAATGGACAATTGAGCGGCTGGATGAAAATCTAGCCAAGAATGCGGAACTGGCTGCTGCCGGGTAAAATTACTCTGTGCTACGTCCGGCAGCCTTTTTATAAACCCTGCTCTTCTCCCGTTTCCCCACAGCCACCACCACAACGACAATTTCAGCGTCCAGAACCTCATACACCAACCTGTAACCGACCGACCGCAGTTTAATCTTGTACCTGTTGACACTACCTGAAAGTTTGTCAGCAGGTACATGCGGATTTTTCAGGCGTTCAGCAAGTTTTTTCTTCAACTGCTTCTTGATCGTCCCGTCCAGAGCTTTCCACTCTTTCAAGGCGTCCGTCAAAAACTCAAGCTTATAGGTCATCCAAATCCACCCTGATTCTTTCTTGTCCTGCACGGGCATCAGCAAGGGCATTCAGTTCCATATCTTCCAGCCTGTTCAACAGCTCTTCGTAGGCTTTTGCCGGAATGCAATAGAATGCAGGTTTGTTGCGGTTCAGGATAGCGACTGACTCACCTTGGCCCTGGGTAACGACCTTCATCGGGTTTTTCTTTAAATCTGATATGCTTGCTATTCTGCTGCTCAAAACAAGATCCGTCATCTTCGTTCTCCTGTATGTTTTAAAAAAACTCGTAACAACGCTTATAATAGGTCTTTTAACAGGTCTTGTCAAGTTGGCGACAGGGTTCTCAGCGTTGAAGCGGGTAAAGAGAAGGAATTCGCAATGAATGATCGGACAACTACTCCCGAGCGATGAGCCGTTGTTCCGTTTATGCCTGGTTGAAAAAAACAGACGGTGAAAGGTGAAACCGATCCGAAAGAGCCTGGATGTGGTCGCGGGTAAGCTTGCGTGACCCCTTCAGAATCATGGAAACCAAGCTTCTGCCCCCGATCTCCTCACGCAGATCATCAGCCTTGAGCTGATATTGATCCATCAGGGTTCTGAGTACGGCAACCCCGTCGTCCAAGGCCTCCACCCGCTGATTGAATTGAGTGAATTCCTCCGCTTCATGCTCCCATCGTTCAATGGAAGCGGAAAGCAGTTCAATCAGAGGAACGTATTTATCATACTCCTCAATCAGTTGATCCATCAGCTCCAATGCCTGTTCATAATCAGCTTCCGTGTTGATGTGGCAGAGAAAACCAGCTTCCTTGAACAAATCATCCGCCTTTGCCTTTACATGCGTGAAATCCATCAATCGGCCTCCTTGGCATATTTTTTACAGAGCTTGTCGTATTCGCTGTGCGCCACAATGTGTTTCACGTATATCCGATTATCTCGGAACTCAATGAAAGCTATAAGTCTGAGGTTGTTGCCGCCGATATCAATGACCCACCACTTGTCTTTATATTTGAAGTTGTCCAAGCTGGGGAATAATTCCTGAAGAGCGTCAGGAGATTCAAAGGAGCTGTTTCTTAAAGTTTTGTACAGGGCGTCGGCACCGGCATTGTTCGGGTATTTTTTAGCCGCATCGTTAAACGGTTTGCGGGAAATTACATGCATGCCGGATCTCCAGATTCACAATATGTGATTTTTTCATACTTTAAATATAGTACACAAAATGTGAACTTGCAAGTTGAGAAATGTAAAAACAGCTGCTGCCGAGTGACGCCTTATTTTATTCTGTCGATAGCGATATAGCAGATCCATTCCGACCAGTTACTCCCTTCTTCCCCTGGAGATCAACCATTTTACTCGCCCTGCGGTAAGAAAAAAAATCCTCATTGCACATGGTACAGATCCCTATCACCTCAATATTTTCATTGCGCACCCCAGCTTCCTTCAACTGCCAACGGCTGATCGCCCAAAAATCAAAATAATTTGCCGTCCCCTGCCATTGGTGAAAGGGCAGGGGAAGTTCTTTTTCATAATGAACAAATTCCGCACAACAAGGACCTAAAGAAGGACTGATCACCGCCCGCAGATCTTCAGGTGAGGTGCCGAAGTTTTCCTGCATCGCCCTGACTGTTTTGGCAATAATATTGGCGACACTGCCCTTCCAGCCGCTATGTACTGCGCCAATGACCTTGCGCTGCGGATCATGAAGCAGCACTGCTTGGCAATCAGCCTGCTGGATAAGCAAGCCCACCCCTTTTTGCCCGGTAATAAGGGCATCGGTATTTTTATATTCTCGATCGCTGGTAATACCTTTAACAACAGCAACATGATCATCATGCACCTGCACTGCTGAGGCCAGGTACTGCACCTTCAGCTGTTTCTTTACTTTTTCTCTGTTCTGGCTGACAGCAGCAGGGTCGTCACCAACAGAGAAGCTGAGATTCAGACCGGTAAAAGGCGAGGCACTGATTCCTCCCTGGCGGCTGAACATGGCATGCGGGGTGGTAATGAGTGGGGACGTGGAGAAAAGCAGATCAGGTTGTGCTGGTGAGATGTTGCGCAAGGATTGTTTTTCCATTTTTTATGCTTGGCGTTTCTGGACAAAAAAAGGGGGAAAGAACTGCGACTTTCCCCCTTAAAAAATTCTTCTTTTCGGTACAGCGCTGGAGGGGCACGGCGCGCCGTGCCCCTACCTCAAAATAATCGGTTTAAAAAAAGACATCCAGGGTGACATATACCTGATCAGCACTGTCCACTGGTACCACAGAACCAGACTCGGTTGCCATACTCAGAGAAGCCGTCATCATGGCAGCATCATCTGTATCATAGGGTTTGGTGTTCCAGTCATTTCCCGTGTAATCATACTCATAATGCTGATATCCCAAGCGGACAAAGGTCTTGGCGTACTTGGAGATCGCCTCTCCGGTAGGAAGATCGTAAATCATGTACAGCTCACCGACATGACCTCGGGCTGCCAGCTTGGCCAGATAGAGATCATCATGTCCGGGGTTAAAGGCGACCCAGTATTGGGAACCGTAGTTATACTCAGCACCGATTTTCAGACCCGTGCTAGGCAGATCATAGCGAATACCCGCGTACAGGGAGTATCCGCTCTCGCTGTCCGTGTTTGTTTGCCAATTTGGATTAGGTGCCATGCTCCCATCAGCCTGCATCATCATAGAGGTAGCATAATCGTTGAACATGCCGTGACCACCCGGATCAGTCATGCTCCAGCCGCCGGAGAGGAAATAGGAGAAATCACCTGATGCTGCCTGATAAACAGCAGAGGTATGATAGAGATTCCCTTCCGTATAGTTGGTTGCCTGTTCGTCCATCATCGCATGAAAATCATCATCCAGGAAATTCGGACGCATAAACATATTCATTGCAATAAAGGATTGGAAATAAAGCAGGCGATCCTCTGTCTCCATGATATCCCAACTGATGCCGGTAAAATCGGTGTCATCCAGAGGGAAAACATCCGTGGAACCATGATAGGTCGCAGCATCCCACTGCACCCCGTTTTCAAATCCTCGACCATAGCAGTAGCGGATACGTCCGCTGCCCATGGATTCGTTGGCCCAATCATAGGCATAACCGAGGGTGGCGCCATCAAAGGCATACTCCATTTGAGCCGAAGCCGTTGCCATGCGTTTACCCGCACCAAGACGGATCTGGGCAGGCATGCCGTCCGTGGTTGGTCGCCGACCGATGGAGAACCACGTAGGACTCCCGCCGATATTGGTCCAGTTAACATAGGCTCGGTCCACCCGCAGGGCATTATCTGCTGGGGTACGGGTGGAGTTACCTTCAAACTGGGGCCACCTGGTGTTCATGTCATTCCTGGTATAACTTTCCATGCCCCAGGTTTTATACAT
>CBFDDU010000169.1:0-6644 GCA_965603655.1 uncultured Candidatus Electrothrix sp.
ACAGCTTGAGATTGACCCCATATCGACTGGATAATATTCAAATTTAAAATTGCTGCGGTTACGCCCTCTTTGCCCCTTACCCTCAAACCTCCGGCGGCGGTTGCCGACGAAGATTTTCCTTGCGCCATCCACGGCTGTCAATATGAGCCGTAATGGCATGAACCGCAGCATACCCCTGCTGGAGCTGAAGCTCGTTGATTGTTCCGTCCCTAAAAGCATTTTCCCAGCTCTGTCTTTTTTGCGCATAGCGTCGTCTCTTACGGCGGGTAAGACGTATGGCACCACTGGTTATTCGATGACCGCAAAAAGTCACCCCGTGCCTGGAGCGATTGATCTGCGCATCTTCCTTAACCGCCAACAGACGTTCGTCTGCCAAATATTTCCGCACTTGCCTGAGTGTTTGACGAGCAGTTTCTTTATCGTCACACCACCAGATACTGTCGTCCATATAGCGAAGAAAAGCCCGGCTCGGCAGGTGTTCCTGCACCAAACGATCCAGCCCATCAAGATAAAAATTGGCAAAATGCTGCGAAGTTAGAGAGCCGATAGGCAGTCCCTTGCCGGGTGTGGTTTGGTATTGTTCGATAATTCGCCATAATATGGCGAGAAACGCTTCTCCTTTAAACCGCTGCGCCAAGAGAGCATGCAGGAGTTGGTGGTCTATGGTATAAAAATAGGCATTGATATCTATCTTGACATACCAAGGATAACGGCGCAAATGATGCTGTACCCGAGAAGCCGCCGCATGTTGCCCTTTACCGACACGACAGGCATAGGTGGCATCGGTCAGCCCTCTGTCCAGGATTGGACCGACAAGATTGATCAGGGCATGATGAAAAACACGATCTGCAAAACAAGCAGCGTGAATGGTGCGCTTTTTCGGGTCATGGATGGTGAATGCACGAAAAATCCCCTTGGGCATCTTCCCGGCCAGAATGGCGGCAGAAAGCTGGGCAAGAGAAGTATCAAAGCAAGCAAAAAACGTGACCACCTCTGGCCTATTTCGCTTTCCTTTTGCGGCCTTATATGCGGCTTCAGCCAAATTAGGCCAGGCAGCTATCTCTTGCAGATCAATGCGGGTTCGCTTCATGCTCCTTGTCCGCTTCCATCGCCTTGCCTAGGGCATCAACAAAAAGACGACCATATTTTTCCATCTTGGCCTCACCCACTCCCTTGATCTCAGCCAGCCCTTGGAGCGTAGACACTTTGCCTCTGATCATCTCTGCCAATTGTTCATTGGTGAACAGGGCATACGGAGGAACACCTTCCTTTTCCGCCTGCTCTTTACGCAGGGAACGCAATGTGACAAACAGAGCAAAATCCTGTTCATTGAGCACCTCTCTGTAATCGACCTTCCCCTTACGGCTTTTTGAAATATGTTGAGTTTCCTGGTAGCAAACGCAGATCGACCAAAAGCTGTTGCTGCCTGCGGCCACAAACTGACGTTCCAGATCAATTACCTTTTGGCCTGCGCAAAATTGATTGAGCTCATCAGCCGATTCGGCTGGATTAAGTGCCGGAATGGCAAAAAAATGTATTTTCATGATCTCCTTTTTGTGAGTTTACCCTGGGATCAACATATTAAATCCCTTCAGGGTTCCCAGCCCTGAAAGGGCTGTATATATCAGCCTAGGGTAACACTCCAGGCAAACGGGCACGGCACGCCGTGCGCCCTACAATATTCCGGTTCTCATTCCAGGGCGACCGCCGGTCGCCCCTGATTCCCTGCCGGTTCCGTTCTCGGGGCTGCCTGCTCCGCGACGGCAACCACCGGAACGGAAACCGCAGCGAATCTTGCCTGCCTTTTGTACGGGCACGGCACGCCGTGTACCCTATCTTGCTTGACTTGTTCGACCTCGGGCAAGCCGAAAACCAAGCCAGTTGATGCGGTAGCCCGGCTCGCGCCCGGCGCGGAGGGCGGAACGGCAGAGCCTGCCGAGGCCGTACCAGGAGCCACCCCGACACACACGGGACCGCCCACCTGACGGTCCAACAGGATCAATCGCTACCTCATCTGAATAATCACCGAACCAATCCCGGCACCATTCCCAAACATTACCATGCATCTGGTACAGACCCCAATCATTACAGGGCAATTCCTTGCCATCCACCGTCTTTTGACGATATTCGCCTTTTTCACCTTTGGCATAAGGAAAATAGCCGTTATAATTGACTTGCTCAGGGGTGATATCGGCACCGAAGGAAAACGGGGTTGTGGTCCCGGCCCGACAGGCGTATTCCCATTGGGCCTCACTGGGGAGTACAAGCTTAAGGCCGTGGATCGCCGCATTAAGCTGATCTATAAAATTCTGCACATCCTCCCAGCTGACCATTTCCACCGGACGTTCAGCACCTGTAAATCGGCTGGGATTTTTCCGTACAGCCTGCCAGATGGCTTGGAGACAAGCTGTATCAGCCAACCAATAGCTTTCGGTCAGCACCACCTCGTGTTGCGGGCTCTCTCTTTCCATTCGCTCAGGTTCATCCTCCGGCGACCCCATCATAAAGCTACCGGGCTGAATCCACCGAAATCGCTGAGTCACGCCTTTGAAGACTAGATCTGCATACAGGCCATAATCATCCCTTCCAACATGTTCCGCCCATTGCGGCTGGGTGAAACCTTGTTCTCGGATTTCCTCAAACTCATTCTTTCGCATCCAGCAGCCTTTGGTGATGGTAAAACTTCCTAACGATCCACCTTTCTTGTCCCATAAGGGATATTCCTGGGGCGGCAGCCAGTAGAGATCCGCAATATCGCTCCCCGAGGACAAGCAAAGACCCAACCCCTTTGGGTCACGCCGGATACTCTTTGCCCATGCGGGCCGGGTGATTCCCTCAACGGTCAACCGCTCACGCGAACCCTGGATATGCAGCTGCCCGGACTCCGGCACCGGAATCGGATCCAGATGTTCCGTATTGCGAAGATGCAACGACCCTTCCCTGCCCTGCTCGTCCTCATGCTGCCACTGAAACTGCATGCTATCCAGATGAAGGATACCCAGCGGACTGCCCTGCGCTGTCCCGCTGTCCGGCTCAAACTCCAAAGGTTCAAGCCGCTGCATCAGCCGATATCGTCTTTCTCTTCCGCTGCCTGACAAGGCCCAGAGAACCCTTTTATAATCAAACCCTTCAGGCAGTTCCAAATCCTGTCCAGCTTCTATCCTTTTACCGGCCATCCGAGCGACCACCGTACTCAGGGGATCGGCAAGCGAAGATTGCCATATACCGGGGTGCATATCCCCCTGCTTGCGCCGAACCCAGGATTCAAGCTGACCAAAGCGGGCAAAACCACCTGAGCTGTCCCAAGTGGCGTGCAAATCCCAGAAAAAACTTTTCGCCTGTTCACTCAATGCCGATTTCCCTTGCAGTTCGGCCATGATCAGCTCTTCAGCAGCCTGCTCCGACTCCGGCAGATAGCTATGCACTGCCTGTATCAACTTTCTGACAGCTTCCTTTTTCCCATTTGGCAGGGCACGAAAATTCTCCCGGCGGCCCTTCATGGCTTCCGGGTTCCACAGGGCACCCAGCGGGGTACGGTACAGATCCTGATGCAGCCAGGCCGCAATTTCACAGCCCACATCCATAGGCTCTGAAGACAAGAGACAGCGCACAGCACGAATCAGGGCCGGTTCCAGATGAGCTGCCGGGGCCAAGAGATCAAGCAGCTGATCAACCAGGGCCTCGGCTTCTTCTATACTTCCTCCTTTTTTCCGCATCCTCTGCATGGGCTTGGCAGGCAAACGCCGTTCAATATCCCAAACATACATGCTGAACAGACGGGCTGTCTGCCGCGACCAGTAGCGTTCCGGGCAGGGTACTAAGGCAACCGGGTCCAATCCGGCTGCTCGCAACTGCCTGCCAAAGCTTATCCAGGCCTTTTTCTGTCCTCCGGGCAGGAGTCCGAGATCTCCCAGCACCAAGATCGGTGTTCCGGCAACAGGGCGGCGATAGGGTTGCAAGGGCAAGCGACGCCCCGGCTCGTAGGGTCGGCAGGGGCCATTCGGCCCCTGTTCAAAGACAAGAATTTCCATCCCGGCACTGCCACGAAAGGTAGACAACCTGTCCGCAAGGGCAATAAAATCCTGCCAGAAGGGTAACAGGCAGAAATCGCGATCAAGGATCAGCTGACAGCTTGTACACCAGGACAGATGGGGAATTCGGGGCAGGGTTCGGAGGACTTCCCCCTGAGAAATACACTTGATCAAACGCCGGAGATCCAGCTTGCGGCCATACTGCGCCTGACCAAGGACAAGGCGTAAAAAGGGCCAAAGCCGTTTCCAGGGGGCAAGATCCGCAGGAATTGGTGTACTTCCCAGAGTGATTCCCGGTTGTTCCCGTTCAGCAAGCGAACGCCCGGTATCCGCATCCAGGGGGCGTTCCAGATGCCGATCTTTCGGGGCAATGGACTCCCGTTCACTCACCAGAAAAAAACGGGCCTTGGGTCTCTTGGCAGGCGCAATCGAAGGCGACCTTGGTTCTGTTACTCCGGTTTGCCCGTCTGTTTCAGGAAAAGGCCGCTGTTTTTCAGGAGACGGCTCTCTCTGCGCCGGTTCAAAACCGACAAGATCAGCCAGTTCAGCATGGCTCTCTGAGGAACGTTGAGCCAGCAAATAGAGCAGGTCTGCCCGAGAGCGTGCCGGGCGGCGAAAGGGGCGGTCAGGAGGAATCATGGGTTAGGCCCCTTAATTTTCATCCAGATCAACGTATTTTTTCAAGGCATATTCAGCCACTGTTGCAAGCAAATTTCCCTGCTCCTTAAAATCTCCAGGGGCAAGACGGGACAGGGCCCGCAGCATATCAAGATATTCGGCCTGCCCCGGCGGAGTGCCGCCCTGCCGACGGGCCTCGGCCCGATCAGCCCAGAGCAGTTTTGCGGTTTCCCGCATCACCTCTTCGGAGCAGCTGGTGCCGAAATGATGTTTTCCCCGATTCACCAGAAAGCTGCAAAACTCTTTTTCCTCTTTGGGGAGGCGCAGGTGCAGGACCAGACAGCGACGGACAAAGGCAGGGGGTAATTCCCGTTCCTCGTTGGTGGTGATGATCACCAGGGGTACAGCTGCCCCGCTCATGCCCACAGGTTCTTGCAGGTAGGGAACCGGGAAACTGCCGTTTCCCAAGGTCTCCAGCAGGCCGTTGGGCAAATCCGCATCTGCCTTGTCGATCTCGTCGATGAGCAAAACACTCCCCTTTTCCTTTCTTTCTTCCCACCCTTGAGGCGGTTCAGGACGGGGGTAATGATGGGGACATTGCTTATATTGGGTATCTGCCGTTTTCCAATCAAACACCCACCAGAGCGGACCAGGGCTGAGATAATTAATCGGGGCCAGTTTTTTCCGAACCTCTTCCTCCTGACGGCAGATATGGCCCAGGGCCTGGGCCTCGCCCAATCGGCCTACAGCATCAAAATGGTATTGCAGGTCTTGGCTCTCACTGCGGGAATGGACTACCTCAGACACAAAGAGCCGATCCAGATGCTCGGCAGCAGCTCGGGCCAACTGGCTCTTGCCGGTTCCGGGTTCGCCCCGGATCAATAGCGGTCGTTCAGCGCATAGAGCGGCCCGAATCGCATTGACGCTGTAGCTGTCAAAGACGTGGACGGTTGCTGGCCAGGAACCTCTTTTAGGAAGAGTTATTTTTTCTTCAAGGGGGAATGCTTTGATCTTCATGTGTATTGCCTCAATCTTATAAGAAAATTGCGAATATATTCACTCAACTCCTCTCCGGCCCAGGTCATACCGGTGCCCATTCCCTTGACCCCAAAAGCGATCATTTTCAGACAGGGCACACGATAACGCAACAGCTCTATAACATCAGGATCATTGAGGGGATTATGCTGTTCATTGCCAGAGGACATACAGTAGAAGTCCTTTTCCCATAAACTCGACTCTCTCAGCGCGGTATTAAGCCGTTGATCCAGACGGAGGCGATCCTTTCGTTGCTCTTCCGGGTTATCACCCTTGACCTCTGGACGATCTGAACCGTAAACAATTTTCCAGACAGCCCGTATCATCCCCTCCACCTGATCCTCTTTCCGGTACCCGAACTCAGCAAGACGATTCAGGTCAATAGCACCCAGCCCATAGACCTGATCAGATTGAATTTCCGTTTGATAGCCCGCAGAACGCTTGCCGGTAAAGGCAATAACGACCTCAACCGGAGCATACTCATGCAAACCAATTTCTAGGCGAAATCCTTGATCCGGGGCAGGTTGACCGATCTGATCAAGGAGAAATCGTTCATCAACAGCCCGAAGCAGCAGCCAACCTATGATCGTCTTGACACGCTCCACTGCATTGGGAAGCTTGGCAGGTTCATGTACTTGAAGTTTATCCAAAAAGGAAAAAACCGGGTCTTTTAACTTGTCCAGGGGCCAGCGCGGAACCGGATGACAGCAGAGTATCTTTGCAACCTCCAGAGCAGTCTCTCCCTTGACCTGATCATGCAGTTTTTCCCGAACCAACTGGAACAGCTCTGGAAGAAACTCCAGTTCTTTGCAGACATGTTCTTCAATCATCTGCTGAACAGGAGTTACATCCTCATCAGCCATTATCCGGTCAGAGGTGGAAGGTAAACTACCGTTGAGCTGCACAACGTTGTCGGTGTCTCGGCTCTCCTGCTCCGGCGTTTTCGTGTCCAGGTATTGG
>CBFDDU010000170.1:0-6630 GCA_965603655.1 uncultured Candidatus Electrothrix sp.
TACGGGTGTAGGTGGCATGACCGGAGACAATCAAAAACAGGATAGTGCATAATGTCACAGCTATTCGACGGAATAATGGTTGAGGCGGACTGCTGTATAGAATATGAGCAACCAGAAGTCCGAGAGGAAGAAAGAGAAAGAGCGAAGGAAGATAATTGCGGTGTTCAAAGATCAATTCTAAAGGAAAAATCGTTGACTCAACTGCATGGTTAAGAAAGAAGAAAAGGATAGGAAAGCAAATCATCGGGTATTTCTTCAAATAAGAAAACGAGCCGATAATCAAAAAGAGAATAAGGATAATTGAAGGACGGGTTGACCAAGGTGAAAAAAGAGAGTCTGATAAATTGATCTCATGCTCAATAGAAAGGCGGTCTGCCACAGGAAGGAATATTTGTGACAGATACATCAGTACAATGCGCGGTTGCGTCAATATTCGTTCGCTGAACGTAAAAGAGCGGCTTTGATAGCCGTCAAGAAAATTAAACGGAAGGTGTCCCAGCATGGAGTGAACAAAAAAAGCGGCGGCAATCAGAAGAACACTTACTGTAGCAGCGAATATGACAACTTGTCGTTTTTTTATAGTATTATGTTTGAAAAAGGAGAATTCAAGGAGCACAAGGGAAGGGAGTAACAATATAGCATTTTCTTTACTGCCAAGGGCTGCAAAAAATGCCAGTACGCAGAAGAAGTACCAAATATATTTTTTTTCAGATGCTATCCTGCCGCGTAGATACGTGTAAATAGAGATGATGCAGAACATTGCGGCCATTGATGCCATGCGTTGTACGATATACGTGACAGCTTGGGTTTGGATTGGTGCCAGTGCCCATAAGAGTGCTGCGAGCAGAGCGGCAGCAATAAAGAATTGTGGGGGATATTGTTTTTTATAATGGATATGTAGAAGTAGCTGCAGGGTTAGAAAAAGGAACCAGGCTGTCAGAATATGAATAATAAGATTGACTATATGATATCCGAATACATTATCCTGACCGACATACCAGTTGAGACCAAAGGTCAGGCACGGCAGAGGGCGATAAAATTTATCTTGATTGCCACGAGATGGATGCGCCCGCAATGTTCCCTTGATTTGCTGCGGGGTGAGTTGGGAAACGTGGAGTTTGCTGTTGTTGAGGATATTCGGTTCATCATCCAGATGCCATGAGGCGTTAAATGTATTTGAATATGAAATAAATACAATCAAGGCCAAAAAAAAAAGCAGTTTGGCGTACCGCTGCGGAAGCAAGAAGGAAGTAGTCATAAAAAAAGGAAAAAATAAAAAAAGGGAAGGATAAACCTTCCCTCCCAGATAGATCAGGCTGACAGAGTGTTATTCCATGTTCTTTGTGAAGAGATTGCCAGACCATTCGCTGTTCGCAGCCTGATAATCTGACGGACAACGACCGCTCACGTCTCTAATTTGAATTTTGATTGCAGAAACACCTCCCGATAGCGTACCTGTATTCTGACCGGTCAGTTTAGCTACCGGCACACCATTGACAGATGTTACACCAGCTCCAAGTGCCGCTGGTAGGGTACCTAACGAGGTGTGAGTCGGAATAGCAAAATAATCCGCCATAGATGCTGCAACAGAATTTGCATCCGCTTCTGCCGAGCTACAGAACGCCTTATCACGATACGCAATAAAGTTCGGGATAGCAACAGCCGCCAAAATACCGATGATAGCGATAACGATCATCAGCTCGATCAAGGTAAAACCTTTCTCATTGGCTTGGATTCTTAATTTATTCAATTTCATGATGTCCTCCGTTTTCAGGAAAAGTTTTTTAAAGGTCGACCCGTGCCGACATTTCTCATTTGCTTCTTATAATACATTATCTGTGCCAGGATGTCTTTTGAAAAATTATTTTTCTTTTTCCTCTTTAAGAAGGGGGGGGTACGCTCTATTGCTTGTCTTGTCCTTCCTGATATTTTTTTGTTCTGCCCCTTGTGAGACAAATTCTGCCACAGAGGTTGACAAAAAATGTCAGTGCGACAGTGAGGGGCAGGTTAATACAGATCAGCATCTTGAAATGAGCTTGCTGTGCTGTCTTTTGCAGACAGACAAGGTGCAACCTGAAGAGGCCAGTCAATGTTGAGGTCAGGATCATTCCATATAAGAGCCCGCTCATACTCCGGGGCATAATAATCTGTCGCCAAATAGAAAAACTCAGCCTTTTCAGAAAGAACCAGGAATCCGTGGGCAAACCCTTCTGGTACCCAGAATTGTTTTTTGTTTTCTGCAGAGAGGTATTCACCTACCCATTGACCGAAGGTCGGGGAATTTTTGCGCAGATCCACCGCCACGTCAAAAACCTCGCCGACAAGGACCCGCACCAGTTTCCCTTGCGGCTGCTGGATTTGGTAATGGAGGCCCCGCAGAACATTTTTACAAGACGAAGAGTGATTATGCTGAACAAAAGTGGTGTTAAGGCCCGTTGCCTCCTGCCAGCGGCGCTGGTTGAAACTCTCGAAAAAAAAGCCTCGGTCGTCACCAAAGACCTTGGGTTCAATAATAAGGACGTCCGGAAGAGATGTTGCTCGTACCTTCATGAATGCTGTTTTTTGTCAAATATTTATAGAAGAAGAATTATTTGCCGTACATCTTTGCATAGTATTCCTGGTAGGAACCATCCATAACCGATTCCATCCACTCTTGATTATCCAGGTACCAAGTGACGGTTTTTTCAATCCCCTGTTCAAAGGTGTATTTTGGTGTCCAGCCGAGCTCCTGATCAATTTTGTCCGCATCAATGGCATAGCGACGATCGTGACCAAGGCGGTCCTGCACAAAGCTGATCAAAGAACGTCTCGGCTCACCGGAGGGCAGCGGGCCGAGCTTTTCATCCAGCATATCGCAGAGCAACTCCACAACCTGGAGATTATTTTTTTCATTATGCCCGCCTATATTATAGGCCTCTCCCAATCGTCCCTGTTCAACGACCCGGACAATGGCCTCGCAATGGTCCTGCACATAGAGCCAATCGCGCACATTGCCGCCGTCTCCGTAGACCGGGAGTTCTTTTCCCTGCATGCCGTTATTGAGCACCAAGGGAATCAACTTCTCCGGGAATTGATAGGGACCATAATTATTCGAACAGTTGGTCATCAGAATAGGGAGGCCGTAGGTGTGGAAATAGGCCCGCACCAGGTGATCCGAGGATGCTTTGGAAGCGGAATAGGGGGAGTGGGGATCATACGGGGTTTGTTCGGTGAAAAAACCGGTTGCTCCCAGAGAGCCATAGACCTCATCCGTGCTCACGTGGAGAAAACGGCATTGCTCATTTTTTTGTCCGTCAACCAACCATTGCTTTTTAGCCGCTTCAAGCAGAGTAAAGGTGCCCGTGATATTTGTTCGGATGAATTCGGCTGGCCCGGTTATGGAGCGATCAACATGGGACTCGGCGGCAAAATGAACCACCGTATCAATTTGTTCTTCCTGGAAAAGATTGTCCAAAAGGGCCTGGTCGCAGATGTCGCCTCGGACGAAACGATACTTGGGATGTTTGCTTACATCCGCAAGGTTGTGCAGGTTTCCGGCATAGGTCAGTTTGTCGAGATTGATAACTCGCCAAGCTTGTTGCGTCTCAAGGAGGAGGCGGACAAAATTTGCGCCGATAAAGCCGCAGCCGCCGGTGACCAAGACTGTTTTATCCATGATCGTTCTTTTTAGAGTGTTTTTTTATAACGAGCAAAAAAAAAGGTTTCGCCTGTATATTTTTTATTATACAGAACGAAACCTGTCAGTTCGCTGACTGAAAAATCAATGGTCGGGAAGAGAGGATTCGAACCTCCGACCCCAGCGTCCCGAACGCTGTGCTCTACCAGGCTGAGCCACTTCCCGACATGAAATTATGTATTGCCAAAATTGTCCGTCTTCCTGTTTTTTAAAACAGAATGTTTATAATATGATTCGGCGATGGTGGCAAGTTTAAAGTTTACTGGAACTGAAAAATAATGAGGCGGTTTTTTCGCTGAAGCTCTATTTGACAGCCTCGGAGAGCTTGCTACCCGGCTTGAACTTAGCCACGGTTTTGGCAGGAATTTCCATGACCGCGCCTGTTTGAGGATTCTTCGCCTGTCGTGCTGCACGGTTGGCAGTGGAAAAGGTACCGAATCCGACCAGTGTGACCTTGTCACCTTCGGAAAGGGCCTCTGTAATACTCATCAGCATACCATTGAGTGCTTTTTCTGCTGCTGATTTGCTGATGTCAGCTGCTCCGGCCATAGCCTCAACCAATTCTTTTTTGTTCATGCTCCCTTTCCTCTCTTGTATAGTGCGAATTTCAGTAACTGGTCCTGTGAACAACCTTTTTATCAAAGGTGTTCGATATGTCAGATTACATAACGTGATATAATCTTGTCAAAGAAAAAATGCTCTCTGTTCCTCTGTAGTAGGCAGGGGATATCTTCAGCAGGTGGTATTAAACTGGATAGCGAAGCATCTGTCAACGTCCTTCTAAGTCAAGAAAAATCTTGTTGACACCCTTCTTTTTCAGCTGACTGATAATGTGCTTTCTCGTGGAATCAGAACAGAGTTGCTGAAGGTTGGTTTTCGGGAGTTGCACAAAAACAGTTTGTTCAGCGTTTGTGTCCAGACGAGTTCGGCATCCGGCAAAACCGTTCTCTTCTAGCACCTGCTCCAAAGCTGCAACCTTTATAAGTCGGCCTGCCGTAATGGGCATTCCGTGGGGAATTCTGGTGGCAAGGCATGATGAGGAGGAATGGTCAGCAGTGTCAAGGTCTAGGCTTCGGCTTAGTGTCCGAATTTCTTCCTTGTTCAGTCCGCAGGCTGCCAGCGGAGTACAGATGCCGAGTTCGGCAAGAGCACGTAGGCCGGGACGCCCAGCTTCCCCTTGGCGCAGATCATCACTGTTGGTGCCGTCAAGAAGGTCGGTTATACCTTCTTGTTGCAAGGTCGCTCGAAAAAGATTGTATAAACGTTTCTTGCAGAGATAGCAACGATTTTTCGGATTGGCAACAAAGTCATCCCAAGCGAGCGGGTCTGTCTTGATGATCCGCTGTTGGATCGCACCTGCCGGGTACCCATGACGTTCCGCCCAGGTGTCAACACCCTCTTGCTCCTGTTTTTTTTGCAGACAGGAACGGGCATGAAGAACGAGAACCTTACTTGTTCCTAGGGCATCAAGGGCGGAGCGCAGCAGAAACGAAGAATCGACTCCGCCGGAAAAAGCTATTCCCACCCGGTCGAAACCGGAGAGAAGGCGGCGGAGCTGTTCGGCCTTTTCTTTCAACCCTGCTCTTTTTCCGGGTCAAAAGAAAAATCTGCGCTGGGAAAATAATCAACCGGTTCGCCAAGGTGAAATTTTCCTTCCTGGATCCATTGCTTCAGGGTTTCGGCAATTTTGCGGGCACCCGGCAGAGAGGAGAGCGGGGCGGTCGCTACCTTTTTGCCTGCCACCTCTATCTCGCCGCTCTTGAGCTGGGCATAGCTGACCTTGCCGTAATGGCGGGCAATGCCATTGGTGTAATCATGACCGTAGTCCACCACATGGGTGAAGATCTCCTCATCTGAGACCCCGGTGAACCGGGCCATTTCCTCATTGAGGATGGGGATGGGGATCCCAAGTCCCACAGCAAGGGAGCTGCCGTACCCCCGGAGGCTGACTCCACGGAGCCAGTCCGCTGACATCTGTTTCAGGTCGCCTTGGACCATTATGGTGCCTGCCGGTCTGGTGGGAACCCCGTTTTCGCCACGCGGTGCGCCGGGATTATGCTGGGTGCCCTGAAAGGTCACGTAGCCCACCCCACCACCAAGAAAGATACGGGTGCCGATGCCGATGGTGCGGTAGAGGGGATCATTGAGCAGGGGGCTGAGCTGGCCTGCGCTGCAATAATTAGCATTGCGACAGTTAGGCTTGAGCGTGCCCATATAAGTATAGACGATCTTGTCCGAGAGATTGACCGCACAGTTATAGTTTTGGTAGCCGTTGCGGGGGTTACAGAGCAGGGCATTGGGCATCTCGGCCAGGGTGATCTCTTTTTTACACTTGGTGTTGGCATAACAGTCTGTGGGATAGGCCTCTGCCTCCAGCTGCACGGCTTTGCCAGCCACCAGGTCTTCGATGATATGGCCGCCGCCGTAACGGAATTCACCGGGATAGACTTGATTGAGTGGGTCGTCTTTTGCCGGTTCCGTTGCGCCCAGGTAAATATCAATGGCTGCGAGCCCGGCATAGGCTGCAACCTTGTTTATCCAGACTCGTTGCGCCTTGATGGTTGGGTTGGTCTGGCCGAAGTTCAGAAATGCACCTGAGGAACACATCGTGGAGAAGGTACCGGTTGTCACCACATCGATTCGCCGGGCCGCCTCAACAGGGCCTTCCTCCCGGACAATATCAACCATCTCATCTGCTGTGACCACTACGGCTTCACCCGCTTTAATTCGGGCGTTGATTTCCGCGTAGGTTTTATTTACCTCAAATTTACTCTCTTGCTTCGGATCGCTCATCCCTTTGCCCTCTGTGTGCGTTCTCGACCGGTTCTCTGAATTTTTTCGTACGAAAATCGTTCAGCCCTTTAATTCTTCATTTTTTGTTTGCAACCCATGCCCGATGGTTTTAGCATGTTGAAGATTCCAGTATACCTGAACCCTGCATCGCACGCCAAACG
>CBFDDU010000171.1:0-6612 GCA_965603655.1 uncultured Candidatus Electrothrix sp.
ATCAAGTAAGCGCTCTTTGGACATCAACCCCTTTATAATAATAGAAGCGGCATATTGACGGAGTTCTCCGGTCTCTTCCCGGGAAAGTTTCCTGTCAGTATAGATAATAACCGGGGGCAGAATCACCTTATCAGCCTTGAGCTGCTGCAGCAGAGATAATCCCGACATATCCGGAAAATCAAACCCCATCACCAGGCAATCATAATGATGATCCGTTAACTGCTCAATAACCTCCAGTCCCGATCCCGCCTCTTCGCTTTGTACATCATTATTGCCTATGAGAGAGATAACCGCCTTTCTCTGCTCTCCATCCCGGTCTGCAACAAGCAACTTTCTGATATGCTGCCGCGAGGTCTCCCGGATATTGCGGAGGGCAATCTCAAGCTGTTCCTGACTGACAGGCTTCCTTAAGGCATCGACCACCCCCTTATTCCGAACATCCAATTCGCCGACCTCATCAGCAGAAATTATATGAACAGGGATATGGCGAATTTTCGTCTGATTTTTCAGCATTTCCAATACCTCCCATCCGGAAATTCCAGGCAGCTTTAAATCAAGAATAATTGCTGCGGGTAAATATTCTTCTGCTAGCCGCAGGCCATCTTCACCACTGGGCGTGGCAATGCATTTCAAGCCCTTTTCATGGCATTGCCGGACAAGCAAGTCAGCAAAACGAGCATCATCCTCAATCACTAAAACTGTTCTGTCGTTATCCAGAATGTTTTCTTGATCATCTGTAATATAAGCCCGCTTCTCCTCTGCCATTTTAGATAGCGGAAGCATGGGTAACGCCGCCTTTTCCGAGCGCCCCCCCTGCCGATCCGCCCCCACCTTCTCTGATATAGATTTTTCCACAGAAAAGGGGAGATACAGGACAAATATCGCACCATTTCCCTCTTTGCTTTCCATCCGAATCTCACCACCAAGCAACTCGGCCAGCTCTCTGGAAATAGACAGCCCGAGCCCGGTTCCTCCGTATTTTCGGGCTGTGCCGCCGTCGGCCTGCTGAAAGGCCTCGAAAATAATCTTCTGTTTATCTGGAGGAATCCCTACCCCGCTATCCTGAACAGCTAGCGCTATAATATCCTGCCCTATGATACCTGGAAAAGCGGAAGGATCAGTGCATAACGAGACGGAAACGGTTATGGCCCCGTGCTCAGTAAACTTCAAGGCATTGGAAAGGAGATTCTTCAAGATCTGATCAATCCGTTTTCTATCCGACCTGATGACCTCTGGAACATCTTCTGCCAGGATGAAATGCAGGGGCAGACCTTTTTCCTCTGCTAAATGGAGGAATGTGCTTTTCAACTCTGCCAATAATTCGCTGATCAAAATATCATCCTGCACCAAATTCATCTGACCAGCCTCAATTTTGGAAAGATCTAGTATATCATTGATCAAATAGAGCAAATCCTTACCGCTTTTACGAATAATCGTGATTGACTCGACATCATCCTCGGTCAAGTTCCCCCGTCTATTTTCCTCCAAGGTTTGAGCAAGCAACAGCAGACTATTGAGTGGGGTGCGTAATTCATGGGACATATTTGCCAGGAATTCCGACTTGTATTTACTGGCCTTGGCCACTTCTTCCGCCTTGCGCTCAATCTCCATCCTAGAAAGCTTCAGATCCTCGTTGGCCTGCTCTATTTTCTCTTTCTGCCGATTAAGCGAGCTATTTTTTTCTTCGAGCTCTTCATTGGTTGCCATCAATTGATCCTGATTGGCCTGTAATTCCTCCTCTGAAGCCTGGAGACGTTGGGTTTGGTCCTCTAATTCTTCATTGGCCGTTCTCAACTCATCCTGCTGGGATTGGAGAATATCAGTCTGTTCGGTCGTAATCGCCAAGGCCTTCTGCAACTGATTACGAGCCTGAGCTCCATTAATCGCAACAGCAAGTTTCTCTCCAACATTCTCAAGAAAAGAAATTTGCAGCTCGGTAAAACCAGTAAAGGTACCGAGCTCTAGCACTGCCTTGACGCTATCATTATAAACAAAAGGAACCACCAAGATATTATCAGGTTTTCTTTCCCCTAAACCTGAACGAACCTGGATATAATCATCAGGCACCTTGGTAATCATAATGGTCTTTTTCTCCAGGGCAGCCTGCCCAACAATCCCTTCACCAAGAGCAAACCGTTCTGAAAGCTCCTTTCTGAGCGTGTAAGCATAACTCGCCTGTAACTGCATGACCTCTTTATCATGGATATACAGGGCACCTATTTGAGCACCGAGATAGAATGCTAAATAGTTGGTGATCCGTCTGGATAATTCACTCAATGACTGATCACCGCGGAGTTGATCATCAAGTTCCAGTTGACCGGTCTGGAGCCAATTATACCGTTTATTTTCTTCAGCAGCCTGTTGCAGGGACATAACGGTCTGGCGAAAACTCCTGTTCAATTGCCCAATCTCATTCCTCGGGGCCGAGATATCAAGAAGACTCAGATCACCGCTAGCAACCTGCCCAGACCATTGGGTCAACTGCCGGAGAGGAGAAACAAGACGAACCGTAATAATCCAGGAGAGCAGCAGCACAATCCCTGCGATGGAGACCAGCAGGGAAATGACGATGTACTTCAAAGCCGATGCCGAGGCAAAAGCTTCCTTTTCATTGACTTCCGCAATAAGAACCCAGTGAATCCCCCATTTACTTAAAAATTCCAAAGAACTATACATACCAAGAACAGGAATCTCTTGATAATTTGTATAGATGCTTTCTTTTGTAGAATGTGGGGCGGGAAAATGCTCCTCCGGGAACTGCTCATGCAGACGATGCCATTTTTCGTGCTCTTCCAGCCAATGATGGAGCAGAGCTGTTTCTATCCTGGTTTGCAGGATTGTCGAGTCATCCAAAAAACGGAGACTTGAACGAATCAGAAAATCTGTCCCCACTAAATAGGTTTCTCCTGATTCCCCGAGGCCAAAATGGACCTGCATATAACTGTCCAGTTGGTTATATGGAAGTTCAAAAACCAAGACGCCGATCTTCTCACCTGTCTCCTCATTTTCCAAGGCTCTGGCTAAAAACAAAGATATTTCCTTTACGCCTGTATCATGAAAACCATAGTCAGAAAGAGCACTTCTCCCGGTATCCAAAGCAGACTGATACGCACAAGTCAACTTCTGAAGCCCATAGTCCTCGGTTAATACATTATCTCCAACATATTGCTCTGAGCTGGAATAGAGTATGCGTCCCGACATATCAACAAGAAAGACATCCTGGTAGGCATGTGCGCTCTGATAGGCCCGTAAAGAATTCCCATCCTCTGTGTTAATAATCTCCCAATCAGTTGTGGTGATAAACTCGGGTAGCGAAAGAGCGCTTTTCTTAAAGGCAGCATTAAGCCTCATCATCATATTGATATTGGATGACAACTCCGCTTGCAGATTAATATCAATATCTAGCTCGGTAAAATATTTTTTTATAAGATTGCGCTTGTATTCCATTGCCGCCCTCAGGGCCTCGGTTGTCTCATGCCGAAGACTTTCCGTGGCATTCTGATAGCTGACATAACTGACAACAGATAATGGCCCTAAGGCAAGCAACAGGAACGTCCAAAAAAGTGTCCTAGCAAGCCCGCCGCTAATCTGCGTGCTCTGTTTTTTTTTTGCTTCCATCGTGACAATCTGCGTATGAGGATATCCTTTTTTCTGTCTATTCCACGGTCTTCAGTAAATCTGCAACAACCGTAAAATTTGTTTCCGAAAGCCGTCGGAATCCTGTATAAACCAAGTCCCTATTCAGGACGTCCAAGGGGATATTTTCCAAGGCTCTAATAATCTGCCCGCATAAGGCATCATCCACATGCTCGCTAGCTGCAAAACTTGGATTAAGGATAGGACCTATTTTCCTTATCCTCCGAAAAATTCTGCCATATTTTTGCTCTGCACTCCAAATATTAGCATCATAACTTGCCCCTGTTTCCACTTTTCCTTCAGCAATCATATCTGTTACCTCTTCATGGGTACCGGCAAAAATAATCTCTGTAAAAAATTCCTCTGGAACAAGTCCGCGCCAGTGAAAATACCCCTGCGGATAAATATACCCGGATGATGAATGGTTATTGGTAAAAGCAAAGCTCTTGCCCCGAAGATGCTTAACCTTGGTCACTCCAGAATCTTTCCGAGCTATGAGCCAGCTGAAATAATATGCTGTTTTCTTGCCCCCCTGCGTAGTTTGCGAGGTGACCAAATACTTCAATTGCGGATATCGTTGCTTCAATTGGACATAGAGCACCGAGCTGAAAAAGCCTATATCAAGAGTCCCGCTTTCCACCTTGTCCGCCAGTTCTTTATAATTTTTTGTGACAATCAGCTGAACCTCTCTGTCTAATTCCTCAGAAAGGTATTTAACAAGAGGTGTAAGGCCTTTTTTTAATTTCTTCGTATAATAATAGGGAGCCGTTCCGATCAGCAGCGTATCTTTTTTCGCCCCCCCTCTGGCAAGTCCTGGGAAAAGGGAGAGGCAGATCAGAAAAATCAGGTAACAAAATATCTGCTGCATATCAATTGTATTTACCAGCTCCGCTGCCGCTCTTCTTATTTTCATTATTGCAAATCCCTCCTCTTAAAGGCGGTCTTTTTTTATTCAATTGAAACAAGCTGTTTCCCTTCCCTAAAACTCATAACTACCTATACAACCAAAGGCGTAACAGGGCCAAGAGTCGCTTCACATCCAGCTCTTTCCATTGCGACTGTTTTCTGATTCGTTTGATGGCTTCATAACCGTCCATCACCGGCATCATAATATCCATCAGCACCAAGTCGAAGGCATCTTCCTTTTCAAGAACAGCCAAGGCAGTGGCACCGTCTTCCGCCTTGACCGTTTGATCTGCATCACTTGACTATAGACCTCTGAGGGGGTGATCTCCACCAGCTCCGCCCAAGGAGTCGTCGGTACTTTCATATAAAGCCCGGTGAAAAATCACTGCTCTTCACCCCAGGATTCCTGTCGAAATGTATCTATTCTCTGCTGATAATAGGCAAGGCCCGCCTCATCGATCTCGGCAGCCTTCCTTGCAGCGGCAACAGCCTCCTGCATCCTGCCGTTAGCCCATAAGGCGGTGGCCAAGGTATCGAAAATATATCCCTGCTCAGAAAACCGGGCAGCGGAACGGGCCAAGTCCAAGGCCCTGGCAGGATCACGCAGGCTACGGTCTTTGGCCGTCAAAAGCAGCCAGGCCATATTATTGGCAAGTTCTGGAGAAACAGGAGGGGACGCAACCGCCTTTTCATAGGCCTGGAGAGCTGCTGCTTCCTTCCCGTTTTTCAGCATCAGATCACCGAAGAGTTTAAGCCAGCGGCTGTTTTCCGGTTTCTGTTGTATTTTCTCCTCAAACACCTCAAGAACCACCTTGGCATAATGTGTCTGCGAGCTGTCATAGAGGCTCTCCGTATCCAGATGGTGCAAGGACCAGGAGCCCGCACTGATCAGGAAAACATACACAGCAAGACTGCAAGAGACCTTCCAGTCGTGCAGCCGAATATTCCTTTGATGATTCTCACATTTTTCCAAAAAAGCAATCCGTTCTCCGATCCCGAAATGATGCCAGTTCTTCTTCTGACGGGTATTGCCGCTCATAGCTGCGATTTTTTCAAAAGAACGAATCAAGGGAAAGGCTGTCTTTTGCGCTTTGAACACATAGAGATCAGCCTGTCGTTCAAAATTCCTGCTAAAATAGCCGAATAAAAAACGAAAATAGAGCAGCATAACCAAAAAGACAATTGCTGCTTCAAAAAAAACCAGTAACTTATCGCCGGAGATCTGCGACCAAATCAGCAAACGATAAAACCAGTCATTATTGAGTAAAAGGAGATGGAGCGGCTCAAACATTGCTTCAGCGAGCAGAGTGAAACCAAAAAAAAGCAGGAGATAAAGAATCAGGTGATATTTCTTCACATGGCCGATTTCATGGGCAAGAACCGCTTCCAGTTCTTCCTGATCCAGAGCGGATAACAGGGCAGGCGTCAGAAGGAGGTATCTGAATCTCGGCACTATGCCCATGACCCCGGCTGTTATCATTTTCCCTTCAAATAGGGGCCAAGAGAGGATCTCTGAAGAAAAATTCTGGCTGCGACAAAATCGTTCGATATCATGGCGCAGCGGCCCAGGCTCCATCGGAACACATCCCCAGAGACGGCGTATCACCGGGGGAAAGAGCAGGCTCAACAGCAAAAGAACAGCCAGAAAAAAAAACAGCTTTCCCCAGGGAGCCTCCAGCCAAGTATCTCTCCCGGACAGCGGGACTATATTGAGCAAATCAAGAAAAAAAGACAGGATCAGCCAGGGAAGAATAATAGTCAGATTCGTTCGTATATTATTGAGAACAAAATCAGTCGGAGAAACAAAACTGTTGAAGATACGCCGATAGTTCGGCAGGGCCCGGAGCCACATCAGAGTGAGAAAACAAAAAAAGAGCAGGAGGCCGAACAGGTTTGCTACGACAGGCAGGGTATTATTGCAGGACAGGGGCTGAGCATAATACTTCAGATCAAAGACAAAAAACGAAGCGATAAACAAAACCGTGGCAAGGAAAGACGCCTTTTTTTCCGCAGAAAAATATCGCGGAGAACTGATGAGGTGATGAGAACCGAAGAGTTTGCCGACCAGAG
>CBFDDU010000172.1:0-6474 GCA_965603655.1 uncultured Candidatus Electrothrix sp.
TAAGTATCATATACTATATTATAAAATAAAACATCATATTTAAGCCTCACCCGCTGATATAGCCTGCCTGACCAATGCTGGCTATGTGCAGCATGAAGGAAAAAGTACGCTCATTTTATATGATGTGCTCCGCGACCACACAGGGATCAGCCTAGGCCAGGGTAACCTGCTCCCGATGTACAGCGGGCCGAATATACCGCTGTGGTTCGCTTTTGTTTACAGAAAATCGCCAAAAGAGCTGCTGCTCACCTATGTTGTACCGAAGAAAGGGGAAAGAGCTGAGGCCAGCAGGGCCATCAATGTTTATGTGGACAAACACCAGTCCTTTGAGCCCTTTATAGAACTGCTCGAAGAAAAAGCATTTCCCGCAGTCACTCTGGCCAACGCCTGGGCCGACGGGATGCCTGAAGAACTCCTCCAGGGCACCCTGTTCCATGACCATTTTTGCAGAGGAGTCATCACCGGATACTTCACGGCACGTTTTATCCTGAACCATTTTTCCGTGATCACCCTGGCCAACAACTGGGACGACGTGACGCCTGATGATCTGCTGCAAGGCGCTCTGTCTCATGACCATTTTTGCAACGGAGCCATCACCGGATACCTCACGGCACGTTTTATCCTGAACCGTTTCCCCTTGAACGAAGGCGAGAAATACACCTATATCGGAGCACCAGGATGGTGCCGAGATGATTATCTCCTCCATTACCTCAACCTGACCCCAGGAGAACGCGGCTATTACACCATGCCGTCTCCCAAACCCTGGCAAAAGAATACACGGATGGACGATAAGTTCGGTGGCATTATTATTCGGTTCAACAGCGAGGAAAACACCGGCCAAGCAGCCGTGCTCCACTTTGAGCGACATGAGGATGCGTTCCAGAACTTTACAGGCGAACCGGAGCTGAAGCTGGACTGGAAAAATCAAAGTTGGCTGCATGTCTGGTACAACCGCTTTTTCCTCACCCATCGCGATGAACCGGAGTACTTTGTCTCGGTGGTTAAAATAAAGGATCTGGAGAGCAAAGAAGAATTTGATGCGCTGATGAAGCTAGGAAGCGATCCGCTTCAGGAAATCCTTGAGACGGATACCTCTTCCGGGATGAGTTCTGCATTATAAAGGGAACCGGGCTTTCCGGTACCGAGCAGACCTTCCTCACGGAAATTTTCTCTGTTGACATAAGCAGGCCAAGTGCTTATTCTGGTTAAATTTACCATCACCATAATTCATCAGAAGGAGAACAGCTATGGCAATGGTACAATGGCGACCGGAGATCAACGCCCTGACTACCCCTCAGTCCTATTTCAGGAGCCATTACTCCGGCAGACTGGTGAATCTGCTGAGCGTGAAGATGGGGGCATAGATCAGCAGATGTTTTCCATCATAGCAGGGCATCGGTAATGCAGAATATTCTTGTCGGCATCATTATTGCACTTTGCTGTGCGGCAACGGCGCAGGCTGCTGATCCGCTGCAGCGCAGCAATGAAAAAACGATCTTTTCCTTCCAGCTGAAGAATTCCGACAAGCATGTGTCAATCCTTGAAGCAACCGACAAGCGGAAGCCATATCTTGTCTACCGATTCGGCACAGCAGATGCTGTTGAGCTGGAGTTTCCACAGAAAAAAGAAGGCTCATGGGGCAGGTTCTTCTATTGGTATTACTTGCGTGCTGGTGGTCCGCAGAATGAAGGGCTGGATTTGAACTATCTCAGCTTTACTCATAATGGATGGGAATACATTATTTACGATGAATATGCTGCTGTCGGCAACCAGTATGAAGCAGGTGTGCTCGTTATCCGCCAGAAGGACTGCAAGGTAACCGAACTCGTCGGCAGAGCTGATTCAAATATAGGTTCACTCGTCCGTTTGCGCGAAAATGACGCTGTCAGAAAAGATGACCCGGCACCCGAGTTACGCTGCCGTGGGCGGATTGCCAGATAAACTTTTTCCTCAGCCAGCGCGATAAAGCGGTGTATGTTGTCCCAGTGATTGATGCACTGATCAATCAGCATCCTGACCAGAATTTTATACTTTCACAAGCAATACTGTTGTCTCGCTAACTGATTTGTAAAAATCGCATCTACTGCATTTCTGTGCCTTTTCAAGGCAACTTAAGACGATATTCTCGTCTTTACTGTCGGACGAAGCAAAACTCCAACAGCAACGGCCTCCATTCTTACCATTATGAATACCATCCACAGTCCAAGCAACCGAAACCGGACAAATACCATCCTGAGGAGCATTTCTTCCGTTCGGCTCTCTTCCGCAATCCTTCACCTCCCAACAGTTCAAAAATTTTTCCTCCACAATAACCTTCCCCTCGCCTTTCGCTTATTGTTTAGGGGCTTACATTTTTTACAAAATCAATTTCAGACGTCTTCTTACTCCACTCTTCTTACTCCACAAATGGAAGCACAACAGGTTTATCGCCCAACAAACTACCTTTATCCTTCCCAGATATTAAAATTAAGTATTTCATGGTCATACTTAGATAAATAATCAGAACTATATTTCAAAATAGGCAAATCGTGAGGCACCCTCTTCTTTTTAACAAAAAGGTAAAAATCGCATTCACGACACTCTCTGATTTCCTGCACAGAACATTTTTGCATAATTTTTACGCAAGCAAGCTCTCTCCACAACCAACAGGCCCGTCCACCATTTTTTCCGCCATTAATACCGTCACAATCTATAGCTACGGGTATAGAACAAACCCCATATTGTGAAACATTTCTTCCGCCCGGCTCTCTCCCGCATTTTTTAAATTCCCAACAATTCAATTTTTTATCCATCACCATTACAAAGTACATTTTTTTAAATCAATCCAAACAATTACACAAACAAGATAAACAAACGAAACAAGACATGTCAATACTTATATATAAAAAACAATATGTTAATAATGCTATTCATTACCAATAAACTGCTTTTCTCAAAATAAAATATTATTTACAACCATGTAACTTCTGTATGCAAAAGACCGCACATACGTGCCTTACCCGAAAAATAAGCTTACCTGCCCGCCCATACCGGGATATTGCCTTACTCTTCGGGAGAATGTCCCTACCTCACGGGCAACATCAGAATAACCTGCCTTATAAAAAAGCCCTCACCTAGGACACATCATCCTGATGTGTATATCTTTTCCTGCCCCACCATTCCTTTCCTCTCCGCCAGTACTCACCCGTTTTTCCCTTGTCCCCCAAAAAAATCCCCAGATAAATGAGCCAGTCACCTTATTGTCCAGGCGATTTTTGTCTGGTAGTTTGATTGAGAATAAAATTTGTACAGAAGAGCGGGACGCATTAACTGAATACTCTGTACTTTATTGAAGAAGAAGGAGAACAACAAAAAATGAAGAAACACATAATGCCTGCCACAGCCCTTGCGGTCTTCCTGGCGGGGACCGCTTATGCCAATGAGCAAAAACAAACCGACATCAAGCCCCACGCTCTGGACGAGGTGGTCGTCACCGCCACCCGTACCCCGCACACCCTGAAGGACGTCCCGGTAGAGACAGTGGTGATCAACCGTCAGGAGATCGAACAAAGTAATGCCCAGAATGCCCTCGATGTGCTGAAAACCGTACCGGGTATCAACAACTCGGTACACGATGATGTCTTTGGCACCTACACTTGGCGGGCCAATATGCGCGGCCTCAACTTCAATGATGGCTACGGTCTGATCCTCATCGACGGTCAGCGGGCTATGGGCTGCGGCCAGAGCGGTGGTATGGGTGAGTACGGGGTCGGACTCAATCAGATCCCGGTCGATATGATTGAACGCATTGAGGTGGTCAAGGGACCGAGCTCCGCCCTCTACGGCAGTGATGCCATGGCCGGGGTTATCAATATTATCACCAGAAAGGCCCCAAACAAAATGACCGCCCGAGCCGGGGCTTCTTATGGATGGTACACCATCAAAGAAAAGGTCAACTCGGATGGCACCGTTTCACCGGCTTCGGATGACGGGGACTACCGTAAGAACTCCCAGGCATACTTTTCTTTTGGTGACAAGCCCCTGGACCGTCTCGGTTATCTGATCAACTATAATTACGAATCAGCACAGGACATTCGCCAAGACCCTATTGATTCTGATCGCCATTCCCTGATGGCCAAGATTGACCTGGCTGCCAGTGATACAGTGGACCTCTTCCTCAAGGGCGAGGCCAGTAGCTATGAGAAGGAAGATAACAGAGAAGAGGACAGCTTACGTCTGTCTCCAGGTATGGAATGGCGAGTAAGCGATAATAAGACCCTTTCGGTGAAAGGGTACACCTATAACTGGGATTTCGTCCACGGTTCCCCAGGATATGCCCACGGCTACAAGTACGGGAATATCGGCTTCGACCAGGGTGAACTCCAGTACACTTGGTATGCGGGCGACCACAACACCCTCACCTTGGGCGGCGAGCTGCAGCGCCAGACCATCGACTTTACCATTGAGAACCCGAACGGCTCGGTTATTCGGGTCGATGAGGAGGTGGACACCGCTAGTCTGTTTGCCCAGGATGAGATCACCCTCGGGGATGACCTGACCTTGGTGGCCGGGCTTCGCTTTGATGATCACTCCGTCTTTGACAGCGAGGTCAATCCCAAGCTCAGCCTGATGTACAGCCTCTCCGAGAGCACCACCCTGCGTGGCTCGGTCGGGCGCTCCTTCAAATCCCCGACCATCCGTCAACTTTATTATAATGTCCCCTATAAACATGGGGATTACTATGTCCAATCCAACCGAGGCCTCCAGCCGGAGCTGGGCATCGGTTACTCAGCAGGCGTAGAACAATGGCTTATGAAGGATAGGCTCATGCTCAATTCGAGCCTGTTCCGCAATGAAGTCGAGGACATGGTGATCCAGGAAGAAACCGGCCAGCTCTATGATGGCCTGCCCTTGCGGAGCTATTATAACGTGGATGAGGCCACCACCCAAGGCCTGGAACTGTCAGCCAAACTCAATCAAGGGGACTTTTCTGTCACCTGCGCCTACACCTATACGGACTCGGAAAACAATGAGACCGGGATGAACCTGCCCTACGTTCCAGAACACAGCTTTGCCCTGACCCCGGCCTATATCTACAGCCCCTATGGCTTAGTCTTCAGTGGGGTCCTCAGCTATACGGGTAAACAGTACAAGGACAGCAACAACACCTCCGAAATAGAAGCACACTCTGTTATCGATGCCAGGATAGGAAAACAACTGGGTAAACGTACCACCCTGAGCTTTGAGGCAGACAACATCCTTGATTCTGACAAAGGGGATGACGGCAACTACCGCACTGGCAGAACTTTCCTGGCCAAGCTGGATTACTCCTTTTAACAAATACCCAAAACAAGCCATGCTGGGCTATCCAGGCATAATATGCATAACATACAGAAAAGATGAGCATGAAATTGAACAGCATAGTGAGGAAAACAACTCCGACTTTCGTATCCGCAGGGCTGCTGCTGGCAGCATCGGTTGGCCAAGCCAGTGAACCGAGCAAGATTTTGACCATGCAGGAGGTCGTCGTAACAGGTGAAAAGGACAACGCACCCGCAGTATCCCCTTCGGCAACCGTTATCGAGGCTGAAGAACTGAAAGAGGTGACCCTGGACAAGACGCTCTATGTCCTGCAAAAAATTCCTGGTGTGGTCATTCAGGACTATAGCCAGGGGGCAGTGGCCAGTCAGTTTGCCATGCGAGGCATTCGGCTGGGTCACAACACAGGGGTCGCTATCTTTGTGGACGGGGTCCCCATCAACGAATCCACCTCACATGGTGATGGATATGGCGATTTCAACACTATCATCCCCGAGGATATCGAACAGATCGAAGTGATCAAAGGACCTTCCTCGGCCCTGTACGGACAATTTGCCCGGGCAGGTGTGGTCAACATTATCACAAAGCGATCAGGGAATTTTGGCTCCTATAAACTAGGGGCTGGCGATTTTAACAGGCAGCGTTTCTCCGCCTCAGCCGGTCGGACAGATGGGGATCTCTCTTCAGTATTCTCTACCGAAATATCGCGCAGCGAGGGTGCTACCGATCACTCGGCTTGGACCCTCTGCAATGCCAGCGGCAAGCTGACCTATGATATCAATGATAAGTTGAAGGCGGGCCTAACCCTGAACATACACTCAACATACTGGGACCACCCGGAATATTTAAGCAAGGATCAATGGGATGCCGGTGACTACTGGAGCGCCAAGCCCTTGGGCGGCGGAGAACGATACCGCTATGGCGGCAGCAGCAATATGAGCTGGGAGACCTCGGACAACGGATCGCTCAACATGATGCTCTATGGTTACGCTATGAACCTGACTCGATATCGGGACAAGGACAGCTATATGGCAGAAGAATACCATAATCGGGATATGTACGGCGGCAGCTTCAGTCATTTGCTCAACTTTGATGCATGGGGAATACCGAACACCCTAACCGCCGGTATCGATAGCCAGGTGGAACTCACCCATACCATCAATGCCAAAAATCCCA
>CBFDDU010000173.1:0-6464 GCA_965603655.1 uncultured Candidatus Electrothrix sp.
GATCTGAAGGACGATCCGATGATTGAACCAATAGTACCTACTACTCAAGCTCCGGTGGTCTCCTGTTCAACAGAGGGCTGCACGACCAGTCTGGAATCAATCCTGGAAAGGCTTCGAGGAATAAAAGGCTATAAGGGAGCAGGCATTATGGACTTCACCGGAGAGACCATTGCTACTGACTGCCTTGACGCAAACCTCGATATTACAAGTATCGGCGCAGTATTTAACGACCTCTTTCGCTCTGCTCATGAGAAGGCTGAATGCTCAGGGCTGCATGCCTGCAACGAACTCACCCTGAAAACTGAGGACGCAATTATTATTATCTGCGGCTCTGGAGCTGAATCTGCTGTCCCTTTCCATCTCATTGCCGTTTTAGATAAAGACGGTAACCAGGCCTTGACAAAGATACAACTCGCAAAAATCATTCCGCTTGCTGCTCAGGAGCTGAACTGATTCCAGCTTCAGCTCCCTGAGCCAACTCTCGCAGCAAGCTCACGCAGCAAGCAGGAGGGCTCTACGCCTCTGCTTCTTCCGCCAGAGCAGCCTTGCGACTCAAACGAATGCGACCACGTCCATCAATATCAACAACCTTGACATTGACTCGTTCGCCTTCCTGCAGAACATCTGTCACCTTATTGACTCGTTCCGCAGCCAGCTCGGAGATATGGACCATCCCGTCCGTACCGGGCAGAATTTCCACAAAGGCACCGAAGTCCTTAATGGTCTTCACGAGACCGTTATAGATCTTGCCGATCTCGGGCATAGCCGTCATGCCTTCAATATGGGCCACCAGAGCCTCGGCAGATTCTGTGCTCTTGGAAAAGATCTTGATCGTCCCGTCATCATCCACATCAATCTTGGAATCAAACTCCGCTGTCATCTCTCGGATCACTTTACCGCCCGGCCCGATGATATCACGAATCTTATCCTGATTGATCTTGATGGTGACGTACTTGGGCGCATGCTCAGCAACATTCTTTCGCGGAATGCCGAGAGCCTCTTCCATCTTATCCAGAATATGGAGACGTCCCTCTTTGGCCTGTGCCAAGGCACTGGACATAATCTCCCGATCAACCCCGTCAATCTTGATATCCATCTGGAGCGAGGAAATCCCCTCAGCCGTGCCCACAACCTTGAAGTCCATGTCACCGAGATGATCCTCATCACCGAGGATATCAGTGAGCACAACCACCTTATCGCCTTCCTTGATCAAGCCCATAGCAACACCGGAGACCGGGGCCTTGATAGGCACACCGGCATCCATCAGAGCAAGACTTGCACCGCAGACTGTGGCCATAGAGGAAGAACCGTTGGATTCCAGGATCTCGGAAACCACGCGCATGGTGTACGGAAAATCAGCCGCGTCAGGCAACACCGTTTCAATACCTCGTCGAGCAAGGGTACCGTGCCCGATATCACGACGGCTGGGGCCGCGCATGAAGCGAGCCTCGCCCACGCAGAAGGGAGGGAAATTATAATGCATCATGAAGCGACGGTAGGTATCGCCTTTCAGGCTTTCCACATGCAGTTCATCACGCTCAGATCCCAAGGTACCGACAACCATAGCCTGGGTCTCACCTCGGGTAAACAGCGCCGAACCATGGGCCCTGGGCAGGACACCGACTTCACACTCAATGGGGCGGACCTGATCAAAGCTGCGACCGTCTAAGCGCAGCCCTTTATTAACAATTCGGTCGCGCATAATATTTTTCTTATATGCACCCAGGAGATTGAAAACTTCGCCGTCGTTCTCGTACAGTTCCTCATCAATTGCAGCAAGGACCTCGTCTTTCAGACTGTCATAGCGGGCACCACGCTCAATCTTACCGGCAATAGTGACCAGCTCATCCATTCCGGGGGCAGCCACTTCCTCAACCTTTGCCTTCAGGGGCTCGTTGACCTGAGGAGCAATAACTTCCCGTTTCTTCTTGCCAATCTCTACCTGCAAAGCCTTCTGCATGGCAATGAGCGGCTGAATCTCCTGATGAGCGAAAAAGATCGCCTCAAGAACAATCTCTTCACTCAGCTCGCCAGTCCGACCTTCTACCATGACCACAGCGGTCTCGGTTCCGGCAACTATCAAGTTCATGGAGGATTTTTCCAGCTGGCTTGCTGTAGGATTCAGGATATACTCATCATTAAGATAACCGACTCTGGCGGCAGCCATAGGACCTGCCCACGGTACATCGGAAATGGAAAGTGCCGTAGAAGCACCGTTCATGGCCAAAATATCCGGGTCAATCTCCTGATCAGCTGAAAAGACTGTTGCAATCACCTGGGTCTCGGACATATACCCTTTGGGGAAAAGCGGGCGCAAAGGACGATCAATAAGTCGGCAGGTCAATATTTCCTTTTCCGAAGGGCGACCAATTTCACGGCGAAAATAATTGCCCGGAATACGTCCGGCAGCATACATTCGCTCCTGGTATTCAATGGTCAAGGGCAGAAAACCGGCATCTTTTGTCCCTTTATCTGCAACCACGGTAACAAGAACCATGGTATCGCCGCAGTTTACCACAACGGAACCGCTGGTCTGTTTTGCTATCTTGCCGGTCTCAAAGGACATACATCGTCCGCCGATCTCGACTTCTTTCTTTGTGTACATGCAAACTCCTTTGCGTTCAGCTGTCCCGGCTGCATTCATATTTCTTGAGCGACTACGTTAGCTGCTCGGGACAGTGTTTCTTCTCAGACCCGCCAGTCGGATCTTTGTATTATTTTTTCAGCTTGATAATTTAAAATATGGGAGAGCCTGTTCTTGCGAGCAAGAATCAGCGGGCTCATAAAAAGCTTTATAATCGATTGGAACGTATTTGGGCTTTTTTAGGAGGAGGGAACTGCTCAGGTCGCGTTGATACAGCAAAATTTTTCCTGTTACACAACGAAGCGTAACAGGAAAAATTTACCTCATCAAAAGAATCGCAACAAGGTATGCATTACTTCCTGATACCCAGCTCCTGAATCAGGGAACGATACCGATTGACATCTTTCTTCTTCAGGTATTGCAGCAGGCTGCGACGCTGACCAACCAGTTTCAGCAGACCACGACGGGAATGATGATCCTTGGCATGGCTCTTGAAATGATCGGTCAGGTAGGTGATTCGATCTGAAATCAAAGCAACCTGTACCTCCGGAGAACCGGTGTCACCTTCCTTGGTTGCAAACTTCTTGATAATCTCTTCTTTCTTTGCTGTACTCTGTGCCATTACGCACCTCCAAAATGTTGTCCTTCCGCTCTAGGCAAAGCCTTCTTTTCCTCAGCCTCGCCAAAGTCTGGAATCAAATTGCTCCTCTTTTCCATATCCGAGGAAAGAAATATGGGGAACAATGCACCATTTCCGCCCTTTGCGAAAATGAATGTCTCTTTTATGCGCTCTCCTGCATGGAGTGCCTTTCTAACGCCTGCTCAACCGTGAGCATTTTGCTCATCAATACATCAGACCCAACATCATTACGGAACAAGCCCTCTCCGTCAATGGCGTCATCAACAGAAAAGCAGCCGCTTTGGGTACGTCGGAGGGCGGTGAGATAGGCACCGCAACCGAGCTTTTCACCGATATCGGCAGCAAGCACCCTGATGTAGGTCCCTTTGCTACACGTAACGGTTATCGTTACCTGTTCGCTTGCAGGATCGTAGCCGTCAACCTGTAAAGAAAAAATCTCGATCGGTTTGGCTTCCTTCTTGATCATAATCCCTTGACGGGCATAATGATACAAAGGCTTGCCCTTATGCTTTGCCGCCGAGTACGGTGGCGGTGCCTGCATTTGTGGTCCGACAAACTCTTTGGTTACACCCGTAATGTCCTCGACAGACAATAAGGGCACCGGCCTGACCGATGTGACCTCCCCTTCAGGATCTTGTGTCTCGGTTTCCTTGCCCAGCTGCAACACCGCCTGATAGGTCTTCCGCCCGACCATAAAGGCATCAATTTCACGGGTCGCAGGTCGCCCCACGCAAATAACCAGCAAACCGCTGGCAAAGGGATCCAAGGTCCCTGCATGCCCGACCTTTTTTATTCCCAGCAGCCAACGTACCTTCTTGACCACGGCAAAAGAGCTCTGCCCCACAGGTTTGTCAACAAGGAGGACTCCTGTGACAGGCTCCTGCCCATTTAGGCCAACAGCAGATACTTTTCCTGTCATACCTGCTCGTTCTCTTGCTGCCGGAGAGCCTGCTCAAGCGCCGGAATCAGCATGGCACAGACCTCATCCATAGTTTTCCCCTGGACCCGACAACCAGCTGCGTTCCGATGCCCGCCTCCAGAAAATTGAGCAGCCACCTTGGCAACATCACAATCTCCCTTGGCTCGCAGACTGACGGAAATCTGATCAGTTCCCGGCTCCCCCTCTTTCAAAAAGACAGCAACCCTGACCTCTTTAACGGACCGAGGAAAATTAATCAGGCCTTCGGCATCTTCATAGGTTGTTCCGGTCTGTTGTAACATTTCCCGCGTCACAGAAATAACAGCGACTTGATCATCAAGAAAGGTTTGTAAACTAGCGAGGACAGTCTGCGTCAATTGCAGACTACCAAAGGAGGCATTATCAAAAAGCTTCTGACAGACAGTGGCAGGCGTCACTCCCCGATCAATCAATTTACCGGCAACGGCAAAGGTGTGCCCTGTGGTTGAATCGTAACGAAATGAGCCAGTGTCCGTAACAATGGCGGTATAAAGGCATTCTGCCGCCTCTGTGGACAGCTGGTCAGCAACGCCCAGTTCTTCAGCCAAATCATAGACCATTTCGCCGGTGGACGAACGATGTGGCTCCACCCAGTGGAGATCACCAAAACCCTTATTGCCCTGATGATGATCAATCACGAGAAAGGGTTGAATATTGTTCAGCTCGCCTCCGTTCTCACCCAGCCGTCCCAGATCACCACAGTCCAAAGCGATGCCCATGATATCATCATGGCATTGGCCAACAAAGGCTACAACACGGGCAAAATCCGTTTCAACAGGAATGTGATGAGGCGTCAGAAAGCTATACATTTCAGCAACAGGCTGCTCAAGATAACAGAGCACCTCTTTGCCCATCATCTTTAAAATATGGGCTAAGCCGAACGTGGAGCCGAGGGCGTCGCCGTCCGGCCTGACATGGGTAGCGAGAACAAAATTATTAACAGATGCAATGGCCTGTCCAGCAACTCTCTTGCTCACGTTACTCCTTTTCTTCTCTTTCCTGATTGATCTGCACAAAAAGCTGATCAAGCCGCTCAATTTCTTTATGCTGCTTATCGTAAAAAAATACCAGATCAGGAGTATGACGCAGGTTCATTTTTTTGGCGATATGTGAACGTAAAAAGCCTCGTGCCCTTTCCAAGCCCTTCTGTGCAGAAGAAGCCGAGCTGCCTTCAAGAGTTGAATAATAGACCTTGGCCTGTCTCAAATCAGGTGACATCTGCACCTTGGACACACACACACCACTTAATCTGGAATCACGAACCTTTTGTTGGAACAGGATAGAGAGTTCCTGATGAATTGCCTCAGCAACTCTCTCGGGACGCGAACTTTTCGGTCGTCCCAGCCCGGGGAGATTAAAATCAAATTCCATAAGTTCCGCCTTAAAATCTTTCCCAGCCCACTGCCGAATTACAGTGTTGCCTCGACCTCATCCATGAGAAAGGCCTCAAGGGTGTCGCCGATCTTGATATCGTTATAATTTTCCACTCCGATTCCGCACTCGTAGCCGGTGGCCACTTCTTTGACATCGTCTTTGAAACGCCTGAGTGAATCAATGACTCCAGTAAATATAACCACTGAATCACGAAGAACTCGAATACCTGCATTGCGTTCGATCTTGCCGTCAATAATAAAACAACCGGCAATGGTACCGATCTTGGGCACCGAGAAGGTGTCTCTGACCTCGGCGGTTCCGATGACGCGTTCGACATATTCCGGTTCCAGCATGCCCACCATAGCCTTTTCAATATCTTCCAAGGCATGGTAGATAACATCATAGGTACGAATATCAACATGTTCCTGCTCAGCAAGCTCCTTGACCTTGACCGCAGGACGGACATTAAAACCGATGATAATCGCATCAGATGCTGAAGCAAGATGAATGTCATTTTCCGTGACAGCACCAGTTCCCTCATGGAGCACCCGCACCCGGATAACATCGGTGGATAATTTTGCCGCTGCCTGACCAAAGGCCTGCAGCGTTCCCTGTACATCGGAACGAAGAATAACCCGCAGCTCCTTCATCTCCTGCTCAGCCATTTTTTCAAACAGATTATCTAATGATACCTTAGATACAGAAGCCAATTCGGATTCACGAACCTTGAGCTGACGGACATCGGAGACGGATTTCGCCATTTTCTCATCCGTGACCACCAGGAACTCATCACCAGCCTGTGGTACACCGGATAACCCCTGAACCTCAACAGGCAGGGAAGGACCTGCCTCATCAACCAGTTCACCTCGGTCATTAATCAGGGAGCGTACCTTGCCGCTGTATTGTCC
>CBFDDU010000174.1:0-6378 GCA_965603655.1 uncultured Candidatus Electrothrix sp.
TGAAATGTCCAAAAAATATGGGGGTTGGGAGGGTAGTTTACTATGTCTGTCTGAATGAATACTCAAGAATTTTACAGCAGTTTTCTCGTATTCACCTCACTCATTCTTGCTGCTGCCGTTACCGAGATACTCTCCTCTCTTGGAACTTATATACGTAATTATAAATATATAAAATTTTCACTTTTCATATCTGGATGGAGCATTCTAACATTATTAGCCATGATCCAATATTGGTATGCGTTAGTAATTTTTAGCAAAACAAGATTAACTTATTCATTTGACAGTTATTTAATTGATATAGCTTCTGCTGTATTTTTCTATTTATTATCCAGAATAATCTTACCAGACTTCTCTTCATACGAAGTTGCAAAAATAATTGATTCTGCAAGAAAAAATGGCTCAAGCAAATATAGATTAGATTGTTATTTTTATCAGAATGTACTCTTTATCTATGGAATGGCTGCAATACTTATAATTATTAGCGACGTAACTGATAGATTCTATACGACTTGGCATGATAATACGGAAATGTATAGATCATCATTTCGTTTAGGATTCCTGACAGCTGTATGTATAGGCTGGATCGTATCATTTTTTGAAAAGAGATACCCTAACGAAAAACAAAAAAATTTAGTCTATACAGAAAGAAGACTTGTTGGATTGGGCCATAAGATAAATACGTTCATATGGGCTGTGCTTTTAATATTATTTTTATGGTTTATCTCTAAATTTTTCCCAGTTACCCCTGCCAATTTCCGGTGCATGCTATAAGATGCTCAACAAAATGGCCATAGCCCTGCTGCTCCTGACCGTGATCGGCTGGAGCCTGGATATCGGTGAGAATTAGCAAATCGTGTTCACCAAATGGGCGGACCGTCCCCCCAGGACATGGAGAACCAGATGAAATTTGACATGGCCCATAAAAAAACAATAAAACTTAGATGATAGAAAAAGACTTCAACATCCCCTTTATCTCAAACATCGCCCTACGAGAAAAGCAAATCCAGCAAAATTACCGCCCGATCATCGCCGTGCATAAATGGTTTGCCAGACGACCCGGCACCTTATTTCGCGGCCTGCTGCTCTCCGAATTCTCGGAAAAACCGCTCCAAGAGGCATTTTACGAGAGCAATAATCTCGCAGGACTCAAGATAGCCGACCCCTTCATGGGTGGCGGCACACCCATCCTGGAGGCCAATCGTGTAGGCTGCGATGTCACGGCATTCGACATAAATCCAATGTCGTACTGGATCGTGAAACAGGTAATCGAACATCTTGATCTTGATACCTATGCCCAGGCCGCAGAGGCACTTCGAACAGCATTGGAAAACGAAATCGGTTCGTTATATCGAACACGCTGCACCTTTTGCGGCTCAAATGATGCCCATGTCAAATACTTCCTTTGGGTAAAAGTTATTCCCTGCCAACAATGCAAAAAGGAAATAGATCTGTTTCCCGGCTATCTCCTTTCCGCAAATGCTAGGCACCCGAAAAACGTCTTGATATGCCCTACCTGCGGAGAACTGACCGAAACCGATGATAAGAAAAATCCCGGCCCCTGTTCCCATTGCGCTGCGAAACTGACCGCGACCGGCCCTGCAAAGCGAAGCCGTTGTGCCTGCTCCGCCTGCGGCACTGAAAACCGTTATCCTGATGCCGCGCTCGGGGCTCCGGCCCACCGGCTTTTTGCCCTGGAATACCACTGCCTGCACTGTAAGCCCACCCATATCGGCAGATTCTTCAAGAAACCGGATAAGCAGGATCTGGCTCGCCTCCATGAGGTCGAAAACCGTTGGTCGGGAATGCGTCCCAACTATATTCCTAAGGACGAGATCCCCAGCGGCGATGAAACAAACCGTCTGCACCGCTGGGGCTACTCGCGCTATCAGGAGATGTTCAACAGCCGCCAGTTGCTCGGCCTGGAACTTTCCGCAGCTCTCATCGCGAAAACAGCAAACGAACGGGTCCGCAATGCCTTGGCAACCAACCTCTCAGACCTACTTCGCTATCAAAACATGCTCTGCCGCTATGACAGCCGGGCTCTCAAATCCCTGGACATCTTCTCTGTTCACGGCTTCCCTGTAGGCTTGATTCAATGCGAATCGAATTTTCTCGGCATCATGAAGCCTAGCAGCAAAGTATGTATCGGCAGTGGTGGATGGGCCAACATTATTGAAAAATTCAAAAAAGCAAAGACCTACTGCGATCATCCCTTTGAAGTCAGGCACCAGGGAGGCACGAAAAAGAATATTCCCATCACCGGAGAATGGATAGGTGATCATTTGGACGGCGACACTTCTACACCGCCACGGGTCGTCAATATTTCATGCCAAGATGCGGCATCCTGCACCCTGCCGGATGCCTCGCTGGATGCGGTCTTTACAGATCCTCCCTATTTCGGTAATGTCCAATATGCGGAACTCATGGATTTCTGCTATGTCTGGCTCAAAAAACTGGTCAATGGTAAGGCAGGCGCATTTAATACTGATTCCACCCGTTCACCGGAGGAGCTGACCGCTAATGTCGATATGGGACGCGGGATTGAGCATTTCACGGACGGGCTTTCCTCTGTTTTCCAGCGTATGGCAAGGGCCTTGAAGCTCGGATCGCCTCTGGCATTCACCTACCACCATAATAAGCTCGAAGCATATTATCCTGTAGCGGTGGCAATCCTTGATGCTGGCCTGACCTGCTCGGCATCCTTGCCCTGTCCGGCAGAAATGGGTGCATCCATCCATATAAGCGGTACAGGTTCATCAATTATCGATACGGTCTTTGTCTGCCGACAAACCGGAATCATGCAGCAAAAATGGCTGGCAAATTCTCCTGATGAACTTGCCCAAATTGTGGAACAAGATGTAGACTTACTCAAAGCCGGGAATGTTAAGCCGACAGCAGGCGATATCCGATGTATCATTTATGGGCACATGATTCGTTTGGCGATCTGGACCCTGCGTCTTGACTGGAAGAAAAAAGAATCGACAACAATCCGCATCGCACGAGTGCAGCATTGGCTCCGACATTTCGGAGACTGGAGCGACGTTGAAAAATGCATGAGCCATACAACAACCGAGCTGCCCTTATTCGCTCTCCATGAAAACGATACAGAATACAAAGCCGAATATGCCGACATTTCCTTTTGAAGTCTCCTTGGAGACCATTCTTCAAGACCCTGAACCTTATGTTGATGCTGTCTTCTCGTGCCTGGAGTCAGAGTTTCTCCTTTTACCTAAAGGAACCGGCTTTATTGATTATCCAGTCTTTGAGCGTGGATACGAGGCACTGAAGGCGGCGACCGAGGGATTCTCCACACTTGATCCAAAAAAAATATTCTCTGTGACAATCTCCGAGCCCATAGCAATTGTGGTTCTGCGTTCAATGCTCGGGTTTACGCCTCCTGAGTGGGGCTATGTCACAAGCCAGCGAACAGGTGTATCCGTAACCCAGGGGTTTGTACGCTCTCTGGACAGAAAAGCAAGAATGGCCCCAGAGACGGAACTCAACACCAAAGGTGTCACAGAGGAACGGCTTCAAGCGATGATTCAAACAGCATGCCAATTACTGTCCGCCGGTGCCCCGGAGGTCAAGAAAGAACAGTTGCATCGTCTGGATAAAGCGGACACCAAATATGGCCTTGATGGCATCCGAAATCTTGCAGGAATGGGTGCCCCCTACGCCATGCTGCTCTATGAAAGATTTATTGGCAGACCCTTTGCCGGGCATCGGGATTCTGTCAGCGATCTTATCGGCGACAGTCTGGAATCTGCCATTGAGGAGGTTCTGTCCAAGGCGGGCATCAGCTTCCGAAAAACCAAACGCGCGGAGCGTATCGCGGGCTTCGATCAAGTGCCGGATTTCATCATTCCCAGCGAGTTCAATCCACAGGTCATTATTGAAGCAAAAATCACCGAGGATGACGGTACTGCTCGTGATAAAGTAACCCGCATTCAACATCTCGGCGAATTAAGCCGTGCCGGTTATTCCGAGGATAATCCGAAATACGAAGTCATTGCCTGTATCGGCGGGAGAGGCTTCGGAGTTCGGCGAGAAGACATGAAAAAAATGCTTCTTGCAACCCGAGGAAAAGTGTTTACCGCCAAAACACTGTCTCAACTCGTTGAATGTAGTCAGCTGCAAAAATTCAAGACGAAATTTTGATTAAAAAATACTCATCCAAGTGTCACAGGAAAAACCAAAGTGGGCAGTGATGCGGGCCACAGAGCGGCGTCATAGGCTTAACATCTTCGCTAACCCTACTTCTTAGGATGCCCAGGCGGCATCATGGCAGCCTTCTCCATATCAGACAACTCCACCTTGATGTTCAGCATCGTATCCTTTCTGACAATATTGAGCTGAACCGTCTCCCCAGGCTTTTTATCAAGAAGCACTACCTTCAGATCACCGATGGTGGCGACCTGAGTATTATCCACCGCCAGGACAATATCACCTTTTTGCAAGCCAGCCTCACCGGCCTTACCCAAGGTACTGATATCAAGGATCTCCACCCTTGAGGGCCGATCTTCGGTCTTCTCCTCCTCTTTGAGCATCACCCCGATCTTCCCGGCAGGCGGCAGCTCAACATCCTCGGTGAACATCAGGTAATCGGCCTGCCAGCCCTTTTCCACACCGGTCACCTGACCGTTATTGGCAATGAGCACGGACTGACGTCCATCCACCCGACGGGCCACCCTGGGCGGCATGGCACTGTCCTTATACACATGGCCTGTCCCGGCCAGAACTACCATCTTTTTTTCAGGATGGTCCTGAAGATAGTCGGCAATGGATTCGGCCATGGTTTCATCCCGTATGGCCTGGGCCTGGAGGAATCCTCCGAACCCGCCGCTTTTTTCCGGTTCCTTATGCATGGCATGGACCTGGGCAAGACGCTCCCGATAGCCGGCAAGATCCAGGGCACGATCCGGTGCAGCCTCGGTGAATTGTTCCGGTGTCAGTTCATCGGTTGATCCTGTCTTGAAGACCTTACTGACAATCTCTTTGTTAAGATTCAGCGCGATGATGGGAATGCGATGCGCCTTGGCATAGTTGATAATATCCCGGTACATGCGGTAATCATAGCCCCAGACCTCATAATAAGCAGAGAGGCGGAGAAAGTCCTGCTCCGTGGGGATGGTTCCGTTGATGTAGCCGTCCAGAGCAGGCTGGGAGGAACGGGGAAACATCTCCATCCCGATAACCATGCCCTCATTTTCCCCCTCTTGCTCCAGCTGTTCCCGCAGGGCCTGGATAACCTGCAACTGGAGAAGATGGGCCCCATAATCCGTATGCGTTTCCCCCACGTAGATGACCCTGCTTTGGGAGATATCGTCGAGAATGGCCGAGAATCCTTGAACCTGCGGGACAGGAAGACCGACAGCAGGCTTGAGCAGGGGCAGACGAATGCCGTTGTCAGCCAGAGCGATCTGCTTTTCTTGGATCCTGCCGCTATGAAAAAGGAGGCGGGAATACTTGCCGTAATGCTTGAGTTTCGGGAATGCTTTCTGACTTTCTTGCACAGATGCCGAGGAAATCAGCACCATGACCTGCTTCTGGTTGAGGGGATTTTTGCGCACATCAAGGCTGAAACCGATTTCTGGTTCCTCGGCTGTGCCAAAGAGTGCCCGGCTCTGCGAAGAGCTACCGAGAAAGAGAAAACTCCCCTGCGACAACTCGCTGTTTTTCAACTCCTCGGCCTTGACCAGGCGACAGCCCCAGCGTTGAAGCTCCGTCATCAAGGGGAGGTAAAAGGGCAGACTAGCCTCGTTATCCGGCAAGACCACTGTCTTCTGCTTTGCCCCCATAAAGTGCATCCAGACTGAGGGCCGTTCTTTTTGGTCCAATGAACGCATCAGGTCATATTCCGGGTCAATGATCAGCTCTATGGGAAGGCTGGGCACCGTGACCGTCACCTCCTGATCTGCTGAATCGATGCTGATGGTCTGGCTGATCGTTTCCTGTCGTGTTGTAACGGCGATTGGCAGTTGGAAACGGTAAGGTTTCTCGCCTTGTTGGATGATATGAAAGGAAACAACAGAGCTGCCCCCTTTTTGCTCCATCCCGACCTGTTCCACAGTAAAGGAGGGAATATCCGTGCGGGACAGCCCTTGGCTGAAAAACGAGGAGAGATCGCGGCCTGAGGTTGCGGCAAAGGTGTTTTCCAGGTCAGACCAATTGGCATGAGCATATTTTCTGTCCTGATAGAATTGCCGAAGCGCGGCAAAGAAATACGCATCGCCGATCTCCCGGCGCAGGGTATGGAAGAGCATGCTCGCCTTATCATAGCCGACAGCCCGCATTTTCCGAGCCATGGGCTGGGAATCGCCGCCATGCTGAAAATCCAGCACAGCAACATCATTTTTCTGCCCGACATAGGCCTGATAG
>CBFDDU010000175.1:0-6304 GCA_965603655.1 uncultured Candidatus Electrothrix sp.
TAACAACTTCACAGACGAAGCCAAAGAGGTCTACCTCAAGGAAGTGGAGCGGATCGGTTATCCCGTGGTTATGCGGCCTTCCTATGTGCTGGGCGGGCGGGATATGAAGATTGTCTATAATGACCAGGGCCTTCGGGAGTTTATGGCCCGTCCCACTATCAAGAACAGCGAGCACCCGGTCCTGCTGGACAGGTTCCTGAAAGATGCTGTGGAAGTGGATGTGGATGCGATCTCGGACGGGAAGATGACCGTGATCGGCGGCATTATGGAGCATATTGAAGAGGCAGGTATCCACTCCGGTGATTCGGCCTGTGTGCTGCCGCCCCATACGCTCTCTGATAACATGATTGTTGAAATCACCCGGGCCACCAAGGCTATGGCTGGAGAACTCGGCGTTATCGGGCTGATGAACGTGCAGTATGCGGTCAAGGACGAGGAACTCTATATCCTGGAGGTCAACCCCAGGGCCTCGCGGACTGTGCCCTTTGTCTCCAAGGCCACCGGAGTACCCTTGGCCAAGCTGGCCACCAAGGCGATGATGGGCATCAGTCTGGAAGAGCTGGGTTTTACCCAGGAGGTTGCGATCAGCCATTGGGCGGTCAAGGAAGCGGTGTTCCCCTTTGATCGTTTTGAAAATGTGGATACCCTGTTGGGGCCGGAAATGAAATCCACCGGTGAGGTCATGGGTATTGATGATGATCTCGGTCTGGCCCTGGCCAAGGCCCAGCAGGCGGCAAATCAGCAGATCCCTGAATCAGGCTGTGTCTTCATCTCTGTTCGGCGCGGTGATAAGGAACCCTTGCTACCGGTGGTTAAATCCCTGCTGGCAAGGGGCTTCACGGTGCTGGCTACAGACGGCACTGCGGAAAAACTGAGCGGGTATGGCGTGGATTGTGAGCAGATCAATAAGATCTCTCAGGGTAGACCGCATATCCTGGACAAGATTAAGGACGGGCAGGTGCAGTGGATCATCAATACCTCCTCCGGCAACAGAACCACGGAGGATTCCTACCGCATCCGTCGGGCTGCTCTGGATTATCATATCCCGTACACCACCACGGTCAGCGGAGCGGTTTCTATGGCCCAGGCCATTATCGCCACAGCTGAGCAGGAAGTGGGGGTGAAGACTGTGCAGGAGTTTTCTTCTGGGGATTGATTGTACGGCTTTCAGCCGCTGAGCCGAAAAAGGCCGCTCTCGTAAAATCAAGGGCGGCCTTTTTTTATATGGTTGAGATTGGAAAGGGGGAGGGCTGAGGCTTGTAACTTACTATAAATCAGCTGGTCAAAAAGGTTTCACTTGTCAGAAGAGAGAGGAAGAAATGCTCATATTTAAAACAGCAGGTATTCTTTTGATATCCCTTGGAATTCTTAGCGGGTTATTACTGTTTGCATTTCCATTTGGGATTAAAATTCAGGGATCAGCTTTCACATTTTGGCTTTTATATGTGTTGTGCTATGTTGGAGGATTTATTCTATACGCATTGGGTTCACCTGATAATTCTGCTGAAAAAATATTGCGAACCGCAAGCGGCATATTAATCATGATCGGCTTAATGTCGGCTATCGCGATTTTCCTTGATAAAACAGGTTTGATTAAGACGGATGGGACAGTATCTCTTTGGTTACTGTTTGTTATTTGCACCATCAGCGGAACATTAGGGGAGCTTATTGCAGAAAAAGTTAAGGGAAAAACTATTAGTGAAATCAAAATCCCCTAACACCCCGAAAGGGTCCCACTTAATATAACATTATGCGACTTTCGACCACAGCTTTTTATTAGGTCATATCTGAACGTAATTGCTGCTTGCCGCTAAGCAATTACTTCTCCAGCAACAATCTTCCTGATCGCATGAATCATTCATATCGTGGTTCGTATTATTGATATCTTAATATTCATTAATCAAAAAGAAAACAAGCCCCATAACTCAATGAGCTACGGGGCTTGTTTTTAAAAAATTGGTCTTTTTACAAAACCATCAAAATTAATGCTCTGTTTCACTTGGATGATAATCCAGCTCTGTAAAGCCAGCAGCCATAATCTGACCGGCAATAGTCTCAGCCTCCTGCCAAGCATCCTGTTCTGCAAAGGATAATTCACGAAACATTTTCGGAGACGGTCTCCAGTCACGACATTCTCGACAAAAGGCGAGGTAGGCTGCCATGCCTGTAATCCCATATTCATCAAAAAAAGACATAACCTTAGGCGTGCCAGAGGAAATAAGAAAGCTGGCCTCGGCAACAGAATGCCAGACATTCACCCATGCTGATTCCATGATACTCGGTGCAGCAGTAATTTTATGATGAATAGGCTCGGTAATGCTTCGATATGTCGACCCTTCGGGCGGAGTTGTAAATTCCATGCAGGTAATGCGGATTTTGTCACTCTTGGTCATCTCGGCAAAAACTCGCTGTGCTTCAAGAGCTGCTTCAATTTCGAATTCATGTATTTCTCTGCCGAGATATCCCTTTTTATACAAGCCCTTACCATGCTGATTAACCATCATCAACCAAATATTTCGTTCCATTTTATATCTCGCTGTTGACTTCTAACTCCACAGAACAAGTGTTATGTGAAGCCTGTTCCTCATTTCCTCCCCCTGCTTGTGCTCAGAGAAAATGAGCCGTACGTCCTTCTCCTGTACTTGATGTTGCGAAATGAGAAAAAATTAATTTCAGCTCATTTTTAAAGATTTTCTGGTATTGTTCCTGGCAATTGTGATGACGAAAGCGGTTGAGCTGTAATCTCACGGCAGTATCTCTTGATCAGCTTGAGTCGTTCTTTTACAATTATACGGAAATAAAAAGGACTTAGCATCAAGATACGGACTGCTTCGCGATGTTCCATTTTGTTCACCCTTTTATTGTTTGTGTTGTTACGTTAATCTCCCTCTTCATTTTAATGGTATAACAAATTGTACCGCATGTGTAGTTTTTTCCTACCACAAGAACGGATTTAATGATTCATGAGACCTATTATCGTTTTTATATTTCCGCTGGCATATTGTTTAATGGTCTCTTTTAAAAGAAAAAGTGCTTGCTATGAAAATTCATCTTCCTTTCCTTGGGAAAACAAAAGAAAAATACCTGGATCAGGCAATACAGGACTATGCAGGTCGATTGCGGCGCTATCTGCCCGTGGAAATCAAGGTGCTCAAAAGCAGGTATGCAAAAAATGACGCTGATCAGGTTATCATGGCTCGGGAAGGAGAACAGCTGCTCAGCCATGCTGTCTCAGCCTCGTTGACTGTGGCCTTGGATCCCACAGGCCGTGAACAGACCTCGGAAGAAATAGCTGCTGCTCTTCAAGCCTGGGAAGATCGTGGAGTACAAACGCTTTGTTTTCTCATCGGTGGCCATCTCGGCCTGGACCAACAGGTACGCCAACGGGCCGATCAGATCTGGTCGTTGTCGCGCCTCACCTTTACCCATGAAATGACCCGTTTTATCCTTTTGGAACAGCTTTATCGGGCCTGTTCCATTAAATCTGGGCATAATTATCATAAATAATCTGAGCGGACATAAAGTCCAGCACCCAGAGTTAAAACTCTGGGCTATTGACGGTGCGTCCCTCCGGGACGGCGGGTCTCCATTGTCCCGGAGGGACAGCCGATAATAGCCCCGTGATTTATCGCGGGGGCTGAACAGGGAAGGTAGGAGGTATGGATATCGAGCAGAAGGTTATTGGTGACAAGAACATCGTGGGGGGCCGGGATGTTTATGTTGAAGAGCATCACCACTATCCCCGCACCCCGCAGGGCATTCCCTTGCAGCGGCCCAAGCAGGCAGAGTATCTTGTCGGCAGGAAGGAACTGCTCAAAAATGTACTGGCCGCGCTCCAACCGGGTAAGGTGGTCACGCTCTGCGGACCCGGCGGTATCGGCAAGACCGCCCTGGCCTCACGGGTTGCCTGGGAGCTGAGTCCTGCGGGCAAGCCGCCGACCCTGTTCCCGGACGGCCTGATTTTCTACTCCTTTTATGGCCGTAAGGATGTCAGTCTCGCCTTTGATCACCTCGTGCGCAGCTTTACCGATGATCCCCAGGACAACAACCCCGAGGCCATCTGCCATTTGCTGGCCAACAAGCAGGCCCTGATTATCCTGGACGGGGCCGAAGAGGCTGACGATCTGTCTGCCGTGCTCCGCTGCTGCGGTGGATGCGGGGTGCTGATTACCAGCCGGAAGCGGAGCGATGCGCCGGGAGGGCTTTTTGAGGTTAAAGCGCTGGACGAGCTGCCCGCTGCCGAGGCATTCCGCTTGTACAGCAACACTGATGCGGATAAGGACACGGTGCAGGCCATCTGTCAGCAGTTAGGCGGCTGGCCCCTGGCCCTGCGACTTGCCGGGCATTATCTCCGCAACACGGGCGAGAGCGCAACAGACTATCTGCGTTTTCTCGCCAAGGTGCCTTTTCAACGACTGGGCAGAGGCGAGCACCAGGACGAGAATGCAGCCTTGCTTTTGCGGCGCAGTATGCAGCAGGTGAGCGAGGATGCCCGCCTTGCCCTAGCTATGGCGGGCTGTCTGGCTTTTGCACCGATGGGGCGTGAGTCGCTCATGGCTGTCCTTGATACAGATGAACTCCGAGCCTGCGATGCTCTGAACGAGCTGGTGCTGTACGGTCTGCTGGAAAGGCAGGGGCAACGCTGGAAAATAAGCCACGCTTTGGTGCATACCTACGCCCGCAGCGAGGAAACCCTGAGTACGGAGGCCCTTGAGCGGCTGGCTGGCTATTATATCGACTTCTGCGAGATACAGAGTGCAGCGGGCCTGCCCGGATATGCCCTGCTGGATGAGGAACGGGTTCATTGCCTGCGGCTGATAGAGAGCTGTTTGGATAGGGAGTTGTGGAAGGAGGTAAAATTTCTGGTCGTGGCAATGGGAGAGTACCTTGACCGGCAGGGACATTGGACAGCGTTTATAGCTGCCTGAAAGATGAGCCTGACTGCGGCCCGGCAGGCGGGCGACCGCAAGGTTCAGGCTTGGTGTCTGCATGAGCTGGGCTACACCTGTTGGAAGCGTGGAGAGAATGACAAGGCTCTTTCCTATTATGAGCAAAGTCTGGTGATAACACGCGAGCTGGATAACAAGGAGGCATTGGCACGGACCTTGGATGGAATTAGTCTTATCTATCAGAAACAAAGCAAATACGATAAGGCTCTGGAGCAGTATGAGCAGAGCCTGAGCATCTGGCAGGAGGTCGGCGACCGGAAGGGGGAGGGCAGAACCCTGAATAATATGGGCGGACTTTATCGAGTTAAAGGTGATGATGGGAAAGCCTTGCAGTATTATGAACAATGCCTTGATCTCAAACAGAAGGTTGGAGATAAGCTTGGGGAAGGCACAACCCTGAATAATATAGCCGCAATCTATCGTACGCGAGGTAAGTATAGCAAGGCGGTTGAGTACAGAAAACGAGACTTAGCAATTAGACGTGAGCTGGGTGACCGGGCCGGAGAAGCACTGTCGTGCTGGAACGTCGGAACTGACTATGAGCAATTGGGCGACCTTGCCAAGGCCGAGGAATACATTACCCTAGCCGTGGAGATTGAAGAAGCCATTGGCCATCCTGATCTGGAGAATGACCGTAATTATCTGGAGCAGGTGCAGGCCAAGCGGCAAGGGGCGTAGGGGGGGTTCACGAACCGCCCGTGGTGTTTCCGGGATTCCGCACAGGGTGTTACCCTATGCTCGTTAAATGTTACCCCTTCGGGGTGAAGGCCATCGGCTTTCTCCTGTCCTGAAGGGAAAATATATACCAGCCCAGCGCAACGCGCCGGGCATATTTTTTATAAAACTATGTTTCTACCCACCACAAAAGAAGAACTCAACCAGCTCGGCTGGGACCGTCCAGACATCATCCTGGTCAGCGGTGATGCCTACATAGATTCCCCCTTTATCGGTACAGCCGTGATCGGTCGCGTCCTGACCGATGCCGGATTCCGAGTCGGGATCATTGCCCAGCCCGACCTGCAAGGCGATGACATCTGCCGTCTCGGTGAACCCAAGCTCTTCTGGGGCGTGAGCGGCGGTTGTGTCGATTCCATGGTGGCCAACCGCACCGCATCCGGGCGCAAACGCAAAAAGGACGACTATACCCCCGGTGGCATCAATAACCGTAGACCAGACCGGGCCGTACTGATCTACGCCAACTTGATCCGCAGCAAATTTAAAAATACCTGCCCCATTGTCCTCGGCGGTATCGAAGCCAGCCTCCGCCGTATTGCCCATTATGATTACTGGTCCAACAGCGTGCGCCGCTCCATCCTTCTGGATGCCAAGGCGGATTTTCTCCTCTACGGTATGGC
>CBFDDU010000176.1:0-6301 GCA_965603655.1 uncultured Candidatus Electrothrix sp.
TGATTTTTTCCTGCTTTTCGATGGGCAGGATAAGTGATCAAGCAGTAATTTCCGAATAGTAAACGCTGAGGCGGCGGATTGCCAGTAAAAAGGCCGATGAAGCGCGTTGTAGGCTCAGGTTTAGCCCTGGTTTACTCTCCCCGGCTCTTTTTGTAACTGTCGTAACTGGACTGGTATAAGCCCGCGCACCGAATTGGCCACATAGAGCTCCTCCGCCTTGAGGAGATCCTCCATCCGCAGCACCTGTTCAACCGCCTGGCCCTGCTCCAGGAGCATCCGTCTGTAGGTGCCTGCCAGCAGCCCGCAATCCGTTGGCGGGGTCAGGAGGCGTTCGTTCTTTTGCAGTCGGACAAAAATATTAGTGATCGCGCCCTCAGTGACTTCTCCGGCTCTATTGGTGAAGAGGATATCGTAGCAGCCCTGCTCTGTGGCTCGCTGAAATTCTCGGGTATAGAGTTCCCGGCTGGTGGTCTTATGGAGGCGGTGGGGATCACGGTCATCCACCTGCTCTTGGGAAAAGATAACCTCAGCAGGCTCTTCCGAGACCGAATCAGATAACTCAGGCTCAGGTAAGGGCACGGAGCTTATCTCCAGGCGACCGTCCCGATGAAGCAGCAGGCGTACCCGCCATTGTCCGGCTCCTTCTTTGTTTTTTACTTCCGCGCTCAGCTCAGTCGCTGTCTTGTCTAAACATCGGCGAACTTCCTCGGGATCATGGCAGAAATAAAAATAGCGGGCAGAATCCTCCAACCGCTCCAGGTGGTAGTCCAGAAGGAAATAGCCATTTTCAGGCTGCCAAAGTAGGGTTTCGATGAGCTGGAAATCTGCTCTGCTCTTGGTGAGGAAATGACTCTTGAGCAGGCATTCTTCCCATTCCGCCTCAGCAACCGAGTCCGTAATAATGCCTGAGCCGATCCCCATCCTGCCCTGTCCCTTACTCAGTTCCAAGGTGCGGATCGGCACATTGAAGCAGCTCTGCTCCGGCCCGGTATAGCCGATGGCCCCGCAGTACACCCCCCTGGGCTGGTGCTCCAGCTCGCGAATAATTTCCATGGTGCGGATTTTCGGGGCCCCGGTCACTGATCCGCAGGGGAAAAGGGCCTCAATAAGCTGTCGAAAAGGAAGCGGGCTGGTGCCTGCCGTTTTCAGATGCTGTGTATCCTGTTGTTTTTGTTGGTCCTTTTGTTGTGTCCTTTGTTGTGCTAAGACCCCGTCAATGGTGGAGGTCATTTGCAGGAGGGATTCATAGATCTCCACATCAAAGAGTGAGCGGGGTTGCACCCTGCCTTGCGTTTTTCCCTGCTTTTCCTGTTCACCCGCATAAAGGAGTCGCCCCAGATCATTACGGAGCAGGTCAACGATCATGACGTTCTCGCTTTGATTCTTCGGATCAGAGCGCAGCTCTTCCTGTCGAACCGCATCTTCCGTATTTGTCCTGCCGCGAGACATGGTGCCCTTCATGGGCCTGACCCGTACCTTTTCTCCATCTGCGGCAAAAAAGAGCTCCGGGGAAAAGCTGAGTATATCCTGCCCCTGATGGCGAATCCAGGCGCTGTAGGCCACGGATTGATTGCGGCGCAGGGCTCGATACAGGGCAGCAACGGAGCCTTGGAATCGGAAATCAAAATGGAGGGTAAAGTTGACCTGGTAGGTGTCGCCAGCCCGGATATAGTCCTGAATAGTTTGAATTGCCTGGATGTACTTTTGGCGGCTGATGGTCGTGGTTAGGTCAGTGCAGGAATAGGAAGCGTCCTCCTCTTCTCCAAGATCCCCCAGAGGCCACCCTGTCCCATTGCTAAACATCCCTGTTTTATGATCAAAGATGAGCGGATCCTCGTAAAGACCGAGCATGGCCAAGGGTTTGTCCGCAACAGGAGATTCGGGAAGGAAGCGACGCAGACAGGGCTCCAGGAGGTAGCCAAACTCATAGGCCAGCCAGCCAGCAAGGTGCAGACCTTGGGCACGGGCCTGATCAACCTGATCAAGAAATTCAGGTACAGAATCGCCGGGTCGGCAGCAAAGATGCGCAGAGGGCTTGCGGAAAAGAAAGGAGCGGTGATTTTCCTCGCTCAGCCGGGAGCTCTCTAAAAAGACAAAATCATCCTCCTGTTCCAGTCGGGAGGTAAGACGACGTATGGTGGTATCGTTTAAGGGTTTCATGCGTAGGATACGGACGGTTCAATTTTTATATACAGACAACCGCCTGTTTTCTACTAAGGACTGAAATTCTGCGCAAGGGAATTGCACTGTTGGGACTCTTCTGGGCAGGGTTAATCGGGACGTGTCGAATTTCAAGTTGCTTTTCTTGATGACGATGGTACTGTTTTGTTGCAGCAGGATGACGACTGTAATTAACTGGTTACCTCACAGGCTAACTCTCCCTGAGAAGAAGACAATATGAGAATCTGGGACATCAATCCAGGCTACCTGAATCGCCAAAGCCTGCTTGGTGAGCACCGTGAACTACACGGGATTGTCTCCATCATCGTTAACGGCAAAAAGGGATACTCCAAACATCCGGAGACGCTCAGGTGGGTTGGTTATGAATGGGCACTCAAAATGCGCCATGAGCTGCTCGCCGCTGAAATGTCGTTACGGGGGTTCAATGAAAAAACACCTGTGCTGACAACCTCTAATGAAGGAATCTTCAATGAAGGGGTCTGGCCGGAAGAGTATATTGATGCTCCTCGGGAACAATTCACCCTCCTTGCTGCTAAATATGAGGAAAGGGAACAGGGACGTATTCCTCTTCCCAAAAATGGTCAGCAATTATGGAGTCAGCATAAATATTCTGTCATGGCCCGCGATGTACCTCTCTATAAAAAGATAGGCAGGGAGGTTGCAAACGCATCTTCGCCTGATTCGGCTGAGGACTTCTCCGCACTGGCCACCCTGCTCATAGAAACCCTAAGAACAGCCCCGTCACCTGGTGGAATCCGCAACGCGCTCCAGCATATGTGGGGCTATGTTTCTGGTCATATTTCACGTTTAGAAAGAAATACAGAGGCTTGGACACTGAATAAACTTCTTCAGGGCGTTCAGCAAGGAGCCCTGGAAAGTCAGGAACCGTATTTGCTGGCTTCTACAGCTCTCAGTGAGCTGAAGATATGGATACCTAAAACATAACAGGAAAGACGCCAGCCTTTCTGTTGATCCAAAGGAAAGAAGAAAAATATTTTGCACCTCCCTGATCATCTCCCTGTTTACAAGGTTCTCCCCCAGCTGAAAGAGGCCTTAGCCCAGCAGGGCCGCGCTGTCCTGACGGCTCCGCCCGGTTCCGGCAAAACTACCTTGGTTCCCCTTGCCCTACAAGATGCCTCCTGGCTGCAAGGAAAGAAGATTCTCCTGCTTGAGCCCCGCAGGATTGCGGCCCGGCTGGCCGCAGAATATATGAGCAAGCTCTGCCAGGAAAAGGTCGGCAACACCGTGGGCTATCAGATCCGCTTTGATCGCCGGATCTCGGCCCGAACCAAGGTGGAGGTCATCACGGAGGGCATTCTTTGTCGTCGTCTCCAGCAGGACCCGGAGCTGAGCGATATCGGGCTGGTCATTTTTGATGAGTTTCATGAGCGCAGCTTGAATTCGGACTTGGCCTTTACCCTTTGCCTGGATGTGCTTTCCGGCCTGCGGGACGATCTCCGCCTCTTGGTTATGTCCGCCACCATGGATGCAGAAGCGGTGAGCAGTTTGTTGGAAGATGCCCCGATCATCAGCGGGCAAGGGCGAATCTTTCCGGTGCGTAAGGAGTATCTCCCGCCCTTGCCGCAATTCGCTTCCAGCCGACCTGATCAGCTGGCGCGAAGTACAAGCTGGGCAATCCGCCAGGTTCTTGGGCAGGAACAGGGTGACCTGCTGGTTTTCTTGCCCGGTATGGGGGAGATCAGACGGGTGCAGGAGCAGCTTGCGGATGTGGAGCAGATTATCGTTCGCCCCCTGCACGGCAACCTGAAACCGGCAGAGCAGGAACTGGCCATTCAGCCTGATGCGGCGGGCAGGCAACGGGTTATCTTGGCGACCACCATTGCCGAGACCAGTGTCACCATTGAGGGCATCACTGCTGTGCTTGATTGCGGTTGGAAGCGGGTGCCTCGCTTTGACAATAATTCCGGGCTTTCTCGTCTGGAGACCGTGCGGATCTCCAAGGCCTCGGCAGAACAGCGGGCAGGCAGGGCAGGGCGGCTTGGGCCAGGAAGCTGTTACCAGCTCTGGGATAAGGGTGTTGATGCGGGGCTCCAGGCCTTTGATCAGCCGGAGATTTCTCAGGCTGATCTGGCACCTATGGTTTTGGAATTGGCCAACTGGGGGGTGCTTGATCCGGCGCAGCTTTCTTGGCTGACCCCGCCTCCAGCAGCTTCCTTTGCCCAAGGCAAGGAACTGCTCCAGCGACTGGGTGCTTTGGACCGGCAGGGAAGGATCACCGAAACAGGCCGAGCAATGGCGGATTTTCCCCTTCATCCCCGCTTGGCCAGGATGCTTCTGCTGGCAGATAAAGAAAATCAGCACACAGCCCTTGATCTGGCAGCCCTGCTTTCCGAGCCAGATATTTTGTCGAGGAATGATGGCGCTGATCTGGAGGATCGGCTCTCTTGCCTGCACCGTTTTCGCACCCAAGGCAAGGCAGCGGTTCGTGCCTTGGGTGGCCACGTGGGAACCTGTGCGCGCGTGGAACAGAGCACCCGGCAGCTGGCCGCTCTACTTAAGGGGAAATCAGCGCAAAAGACCCACCAGCTTTCTGTCGGTGGCCTACTGACTCTGGCCTGGCCGGACCGGGTAGCCCTTCGCCGAAGTCACGGAAGCTATAAACTGGTTTCCGGGCGCGGCGGTCTTCTCCGGCCCCATGATCCCCTGGCTGCTTCGCAATTATTGGTGGTGCCTTCCCTTGATGCGGGCAGACAGGATGGCCGAATTTTTCTCGCTGCCCAGCTCGATCAGGCTGAGATGGAGATCCTGTTTCAGGACGAGCTGGCAGAGCAGGACGAGGTGCTCTGGGACAACAAGGCAGAAAGGGTGGTCAGTCGTCGTGTTATTCGTCTTGGTCAATTACTGGTCAGCGAAAAGCCGCTTGCTCGTCCTGATTCGGCTGCGGTCCAGGATGCTCTCCTTTCGGGAATTCGGGAGCTGGGCATTGAAACCCTGCATTGGTCTGCAAAGGCCCGGCAGTTTCAGACCCGCTTGCTCTGTCTGCGAGCTTGGCAGCCGTCGGCTGATTGGCCGGATCTTTCCGGCGCAACCCTGCTGGCTGAGCTGGAGGATTGGCTGTTCCCCTATTTAAGCGGCTTCCGTACGATCAAGGGGTGTGCCGCATTGAACCTGGAGCAGATCCTCCGATCCCGCCTGGATTTTCAGCAACAACAACGCGTTGAAAAGGACGTACCTACCCATATCCAGGTGCCCAGCGGTTCCCGGATTCGTTTGGAATACCGTCTCGGTGAGCCGCCGATCTTGGCTGTTCGCCTTCAGGAGGTCTTCGGTCTGGCTGAAACCCCTGCAGTCTGCCAAGGCCGGATTCCGGTGGTGCTCCACCTCCTCTCGCCTGCCCGGAGACCGGTGCAGATCACCCAGGATTTACGTGGCTTCTGGCAGAGCAGTTATTTTGCGGTGCGCAAGGAAATGAAGGGTCGCTATCCCAAGCACCATTGGCCTGAGGAACCTTGGTCGGCTGAGGCCACAGCCCGAGTAAAGCGCAGCAAATGATGCTTTCCCGCCCTGTATTTTTATAGGGGAACAAAAGAAGAGGAAACTGCTCACTTTCTTTTGTATCTCCCTCCTTTTTTCCTTAACATTCCTTGGTCAATATATTTTTTAACGAGCCCCCTTGGGGCTCTTTCATGATATTTCTTTGTTTGTAGTAATACTATGTGGTAATATCTTTATATATAATAATGATTATTGTTTACAGGGAGGAGTATACAGTGAAAGTTATTAGTATGAGCGAGTTGTATTTAATGAGTGAGAGCGTTGATACCGTTAAGAAGATGTTTTATCGTATAGTAAATTTCTACGTAGATACAGAAAGACCACTCATTATAATAACAGGGTATATGCAACTGACAATGAATAAGAAGGATAGCGAGCAGGTGAAGGAGGCCTTGGATATATTAGAAAGGCACCAGTTTGGTTTTATTCGAATAACCGGCTCATTGCTTGAGAATTTTTCATTATTTTCACGCCGTGATTGATATAAAAGATATCTGATCGTCGCTCCATGCTGCATCAGCAGTCTTTTAAGTAACAAATTCGTATCTATTTGTTATTTACAGGTTTGGTCTCGGCACGCCGGGGGGAGCGCTTTTGAGAAAAG